>CAZMLQ010000168.1:0-4554 GCA_964567195.1 uncultured Haloferacaceae archaeon
GCTGAGCGACGCCCGGGAGGCCGAGCTCGGCACCGACCCGACGGCGGTCGACACGGACGGCGACGGCCTCGCCGACGGCGACGAGCTGGCCGTCGGGGCCGATCCGACCGATCCGGACAGCGACGCGGCGGCCACGGCGGCGGACGAGGCCGACGACGGCGTGATCGACGGGCGCGAGGACCTCGACGGCGACGGGCTTCCGGTCGCGCGGGAGTTCGCGTTCGGCACCGATCCGCGACTCGTCGACACCGACGGCGACGGGCTGGTCGACCGCTACGAGCTCGAGCGGTCGCTGACCGATCCGGGCACCGCCGCGACCGGCGGGACGCCCGACGCCCGGACCGACGCCGACGGCGACGGCCTCACCGCCCGCGAGGAGGCCCGGCTGGGTAGCTACGCGTGGCTCGCCGACTCCGACGGCGACGGGCTGGACGACGCCCGGGAGGCCGAGCTCGGCACCGACCCGACCGACCCGGACAGCGACGACGACGGGCTGGCCGACCCCGACGAGCTGGCCGTCGGCACCGATCCGACCCGGGCCGACACGGACGGCGACGGGGTGCCCGACGGCGAGGCGTCGTACACGACCCGGACGGGGAACGCGAGCCTCGGCGTCTCGGTCGCGGTCACGGGGACCGGCAACGCCGCGGCCGCGGTCGCGCTCGAGCGCGACGAGCGGCCGCTGCTCGCGGCGCCCGCGCTTCGGAACGTCAGCGCCGCGGCGCCCGTCCGGCTCACCAGCGAGCGGTCGTTCGAGCGGGCGCGGCTCTCGTTCGCCTACGGGCCGTCGCCCCCGGGCAACGCCTCGACGCTCGGGATCTACCGCTACGATCCGACCACCCAGACGTTCGAGGCGGTGCCCTCGACGGTCGACACCGACGCGCGGCGGGTGAGCGCGACGGTCTCGAACTTCTCGACGTACACCGTGCTGAACCGCCGGGCGTGGAACCGGACGGTCGCGGCGAACCCGCCCCGGCCGGTCGCCGACGAGTGGCTGATCCCCACCTACCTCGACTCGTTCGAGGACCGCGATCTGAGCGACTGGACGAACCGGACGCGAAACAGGGATCCGACGCCCGACGACGGCGGTGGGGGCATCCTCCCGCCGGGCTTCGGCGGCGGGGTTCCGGATCCGGTCGACGACCGCGGCGGGGTCGACGCGGCCGACCGCGAGCTCGACGTGCTCGCGTACGGCTGTTTCGTCACCAGCACCCGGAAGGAGCTGGGCGAGTACGACGGCCGCCTGCGCGTCCGGTTCGACTGGACCGAGACCGGGATCAACGCCGCCGACCTCCACGCGGCGAACGTCTCCGTCCTCGTCGACGGCTCGCCGGTCGAGTACAGCCTCGCGCCGGGTGCGGTCGGTCCGTCGCGCGACGCGACGACGAGCGGAACCTTCGACGCGACGGCGCGGGTCGACGGCAACGTCAGCCTCCGGTTCACCGTCCGTGCCGACCCGCCGACGGGGAGTGGCGGCTTCACCGACCGGGTCTGTGCGCTCACCTACCAGGCCGGCAAGCGGCTGTCGGTCGACGACGTCGAGACGAGCGTCACGGTCGCGGATCCGGTCGACACCGACGGCGACGGGCTCCCCGACAGCCTCGAGCGCGAGGGCGTCCCGCTCGGCACCGGCGAGCGGATCACCACCGACCCGACCGACCCGGACACCGACGGCGACGGGCTGGCCGACGGGGCCGAGATCAGGGTCAACCGGTTCGTCGCCCGGGGGAGCGGGGGCTACTACGTCTCCCGGAGCGATCCGACCGACCCGGACAGCGACGGCGACGGGCTGGGCGACTACGACGAGCGGGCGATTCGGAGCGACCCGCTCGCGCCGGACGGCGACGGCGACGACCTCCGGGATCCGGCCGACTACAGCCCCCGCGATCCGCGCCGGAGCCTCGAACTGACGGATCAGGAGCGCGCGAAGGCGATCGTCACCGGGGCGGTGCTTGGCGACCTCGCCGCCCCGGCCGACGTGCTCTCGCGGCCGGCGTTCCAGGCGCCTTACTACCTCTTCGGACAGCTGATCGTCGCCAGCGCGCCCTACGTCGGCGTGATCGCCGACGTGCGCGATCTGGCGGGCAACGTCGCCCGCGGGCGACCGGTCCCGGCCGCCGCCTCCGCCGCGGGGCTGGTGCCGGCGGCCGGCGACGCGGTGAAGCTCTCCGACGAGATCGCGGAGTTCGCGGCGAGATACGCCGACGAGACCGGCTACAGCGAGCAGCTGATCCGCCTGCTCGCGCGGGCCGGGGTGATCGGCCCCTCGGTCTCCCCGCGTATCAACCGGATCGTCGTCACCGCGGCCGGCTTCTCGCTCGAACAGGTGCGCCGGTTCGGCCCACCGCCGGCGTTCGTCACGATCCTCCAGAAGATCCCCGAGCGCCTGCGGGTCGAGGAGATCAGGGCCGCCGAGTTCCGGGACCGACTCGGCCCGCCGCGGGCCACCGACGAGGTCGTGTTCGTCACCCGGACCCGGTGGCGACAGATCCGGGGCCGTCACGTCACCGGCCGGCGGAGCCCGGACGACGTGACGGCGTTCTACCCGACCGGTCGGACGGTGCCGGCCGGCCGGTTCCGGACGGCCCGGGCGCTCCCGGCCCGGATGAACGACTCGCAGGTGCTCGACCTTGCGCTCCGGGCCGCGATCGACGGCCCGACCGCCGGGGCACGGAACTACCCGACCGGCCGGTTCGGGATCGACACCACCCGGGTGGTGGTGGGGACGCGGTCGAACGCCGTGCTGACGGCCTCCCCGCGCGCCGGGCCGGCCGTCGACCGGTGGAACGGGACGGCCTGGACCCGCGATCCGCGGCCGCTCCCGCCCTGACGGGCCGGCTCAGTCGCTCGCCAGCGCGTCGGCGGCCGTGCCGAGCGCGTAGCCCACGACGGCGGCGGCCGTCCCGAGGACCAGCCCGCCCGCGACGAGCGGCGTCGGGCCGACGCCGACGAGGCCCTCGACGGTCGCGCCCGCGACCACCGGTCCGGCGCTCCCGCGGGTCTCCCCGGTCCAGAACAGCAGGATCAGCGAGGCGGTGAGCAGGACCGCCCCGAGCGGGACGAGCCGCGCGAACAGCGCCATCCCGTGGCGACGGACCCACCCGGGACCGACGAGCCGAACCCAGCCCGGCGGATCGTCGTCTCCGGACACGGCCGACGGTCGGGCGGGGGTGGACTTACCTCCACCGCCGGGTCGGCCCGCCCGGTCGCTCGCGCGCTAGCCGCTCCGGCTCTCCGCGCGGTGCTCGCTGATGATCTCGTCGACCATCTCGGCCTTGCGGGCGCGCCGGCGCTCGACCGCCCGGCGCTCCCAGTCCTCGATCGCGGCCTCGACCTCGCTCTCGCGGGCGACCGCGAGCTCGTCGACCTCCTGCATCGTCACGTCGGCCGCGGGGGCGACGGGGATCCCGGCGTCGAACAGCACCTCGTCGGCGGCGTCCGAGAGGTTGCCCGCGCGCAGGACGACGCGGGGCTCGGTCGCGGCCAGGCGCTCGGCGGTCGAGCGGCCGGCGCCGCTGGCGTCGCGCAGGTAGACCACGTCGCCCGCGGCCAGCCCGTAGCGCTCGTCGGCCCGGCGGATCTCGTCGCGGGTGAACTGATCGACCAGCTTCACCGCCACCAGGTCCCGACCCTCGGCCACGTCGCTGAAGTTCGAGTGATCGAGCTTCCAGAGGGTCTTCAGACGCTCCAGCTTCTCCTCCAGCGCCGTGACCCGCTCGCGGGCCTCGTCGCGCTCGCGCTCCAGGCGCTCGTTCTCGCGCTCCAGCCGGCTCACCGTCCGGCGCTCGCGGACATCGCGGCGCTCCTGGCGTTTGGCGGCCGACAGCTCCGCCTCGTACTCCTCGATCCGGGCCTCCTTCTCCGCGACCGTCTCCTCCAGCCCCTCGGCGTGTGACTCCAGACGCTCGACCCGGCGCTCGAGCCGGCGGATCCGGCGCTCCTCTTCGGTGAGTTCGGGCTCCTCGTGGGACTCGTCGTCCTCGGCCTCGTCCTCGTCGCGCAGGTCGCGAAGCACAGCCTCGACGGACTCCTCGCCGCCGACGACGCGGGCGATCACCTCGCCGCGGTCGAACTGCGGGGGTACCTTCGAGCGGATCCGGTCGAACTGGCCCTCGTGGGCGTCGAACGCGAACAGCGCGGCCGCGAGCGCGTCGCGCTCGTGGTCGTTGTCGTGGACGGCGTCGCGGGTGCGGTGGAGCTTCTCGTCGACCGGCAGGTCGGTCGTCGGCGTCCAGCCCGCGGCGTCGAAGCTCCGGCGGAACCGCTCGACCGTCTCGGGCATCGGCGTCACGTCGGCCGCGACCACCACCGGCCGGCCGCGCTCGATCAGCCATTCCACCACGTCGGCCCGGTCGGCAACCCGGGTCGAGTGGACCTCGAGGGGCTCGCCGTCGAGCCCGACCACCGCCACCCCGGTCGTCGTCCCCGGGTCGATCCCGACGATCACGCGGTCGCGCCGACGGACCAGCGGCTCGAACTCGATGCCGTCGCGGCGCTCGCGCTCCATCTCCACCCGGGTGTCGCCCGCCCGGCCCGTCGTCACCGGAATCTCGT
>CAZMLQ010000169.1:0-4535 GCA_964567195.1 uncultured Haloferacaceae archaeon
GGCATTACCCAGGAGGAGGCAAACGAGTTCATGGAAGACTTCGAGCGGACAGGCGCTCTCGAGCGCTCGGTCGTCTTCATGAATCTGGCCGACGACCCCGCTGTCGAGCGGACGGTCACGCCGCGATTGGCGCTGACTACCGCCGAGTATCTAGCCTTCGAGAAGGACTACCACGTCCTGGTCATCCTGACGGACATGACCAACTACTGCGAGGCGCTGCGCGAGATCGGTGCCGCCCGCGAGGAGGTGCCGGGCCGGCGTGGCTACCCCGGCTACATGTACACGGACCTGGCGAGCCTCTACGAGCGGGCCGGCCGGATCAAGGGCGAGGCGGGGTCGGTGACCCAGATCCCGATCCTGACGATGCCCAGCGACGACATCACCCACCCTATCCCCGACCTGACGGGCTACATCACGGAGGGCCAGATCCTGGTCGACCGTGACCTCAACAGCCAGGGGATCCAGCCGCCGGTGAACGTGCTCCCGTCGCTGAGCCGGCTGATGGACGACGGGATCGGCGAGGGGCTCACCCGGGGCGACCACGGCGACGTCGCCGACCAGCTGTTCGCCGCCTACGCGGAGGGCGAGGACCTCCGTGACCTGGTGAACATCGTCGGCCGCGAGGCGCTCTCAGACCGGGACAACCGCTTCCTCGACTTCGCCGACCGGTTCGAGCAGGAGTTCGTCCAGCAGGGGTACGACACCGACCGCGACATCGAGGAGACGCTGGGCGTCGGCTGGGACCTCCTCTCGATGCTGCCCCGCGAGGAGCTCAACCGCGTCGACGAGGAGTACATCGACGAGTACTACGAGGACAGCGAGGCCGAACAGGTCGCCGCCGACTGATCGTCCGGAAACCTCGCCCGCGACTCCGATGCGGTTCCGTTTCTACACGTAATACGTCCCTAACCGACGGTACGGTCTCTTTACCCACACGGAGTTGGCACACCTTTTTTAATATTAGGTGTCCAAGGGCTCGGCTGTACCATGGCGTACGTACCAGGATCCGAAGCGGTATGGCTGTGGCTCGGCACCGCCGGGATGTTCCTCGGCATGCTGTACTTCATCGCCAGAGGCTGGGGACAGACGGACGCGCGCCGCCAGAAGTTCTACATCGCGACGATCTTCATCACCGCGGTGGCGTTCGTCAACTACCTGGCGATGTCGCTGGGGTTCGGTGCGATCACCCTGGCCTTCGGCGGCGAGGAGGCCAGACCGATCTACTGGGCGCGGTACACCGACTGGCTGATCACGACGCCGCTGCTGTTGTACGACCTGGGACTGCTCGCCGGCGCCGATCGTAACACCATCGGGACGCTCATCGGCCTGGACGTGCTGATGATCATCACCGGCGCGGTCGCGACGCTGACCGCCGGGGCCGGCTTCGAGGGGGCGGTCCTCTCGGTCGAGGCCCAGCGGCTCGTCTGGTGGGGGATCAGCACCGCCTTCCTGTTGGTGCTGTTGTACGTGCTGTTCGCGTCGCTCACCGACCGGGCGCGCAGCCTCTCCTCACAGACCAGGAGCACGTTCCAGGTGTTGCGCAACCTGCTGATCGTGGTCTGGCTCGTCTACCCGGTGTGGTGGCTCGTCGGCACCGAGGGGCTCAACTTCGTCGGCATCGGCATCGAGACGGCCGGCTTCATGGTGCTCGACCTGGTCGCGAAGGTCGGCTTCGGGCTGATCCTGCTGCGCAGCCACGACGTCCTCGACGAGGCCGCCAGCCCGCGCGGCGTCACCCAGCCCGCGGACTGAGCGTCGTCGCCGACGGTCGGGCTCGCGCCCGGTCCGTCGCGTATCACCAAGCCTTTCGTCGCTCGCGCAGACCACCAGTCAGTAGCCGATGGCCACGCTGACGTACGCGCAGTTCCACGCGCTGTTCGTCCTGCCCCCACTGCTGGGGCTGGGCGTCGTGACGACCCGTCGCCGCAGGGAGAGCGACGTCCGGCTCCTGCCGGTGGTGGTGATAACGGTGCTCGCGCTGCTGTACACCACTCCCTGGGACAACTACCTCATCGCCCGCGGGGTGTGGTGGTACGGCGAGGGGGCCGTGGCCGCCCGGATCTGGCTGGCTCCCGTCGAGGAGTACCTGTTCATCCTGTTGCAGCCGCTCGTGGCGACCCTGTGGCTCCACCAGCTACCCGGCCGACTCGTCGAGGTCGACGTGACGCGGCGCGACCGGTTGCTGGGGGTCGCCGGCGGCCTCGTCGTCTCCGCGGTCGGGGTCGCGGCGCTGACCCGCCCGGCGACGTTCTACGTGGGGGCGATCCTCGCGTGGGCCGGGCCGGTGTTCGCGCTGCAGTGGGGCGCGGGCTGGCCGTACCTGGTCGCCCGGTGGCGCACCGTGCTCGCCGGGATCGCGGTCCCAACGGTGTACTTCTGGATCGCCGACGCGATCGCGCTGCGCAACGAGGTGTGGTCGCTGTCGACCGAACTGACCACCGGGATCGCGTTCGCCGGCCTGCCGATCGAGGAGGCGACCTTCTTCCTGGTGACGAACACGTTCGTGATCCAAGGACTCGTGCTCTACCGGTGGGTGGTCGACGAATGGCTCTGACGACCGTCCACACCCCCGGCGCGACGCCCCGACCGGCGGTCAGGCGTCGCCTGGCCCGCGCCGTCTTCGGCGTCGGCTGGGCGGGCGTCGGGTTCGTCCTGCTGGCCCACCTGGCCGGCGTCTCGCTCGCGGTCGCCGACCGCTACCTCCTCCTGCTCGTGACGCTGCTCGTCCTCGGGCTCCCCCACGGCGCCGTCGACCACCTCACGCCCAGCCGCGCCCGGGGCGAGCCGGCGACCGTCGCCTCCGTGGGCCGGGTGGTCGCGCTCTACCTCCTGCTGGGCGGGGGGTACCTGATCGCGTGGTTTCTCGCCCCCGCGCCCGCCTTCCTCTTTTTCGTCCTCCTGACCTGGTTCCACTGGGGCCAGGGGGAGCTGTACCCCCTGTCCGCGCTGGCCGGCGCGACCCACCTCGACGGTCGGCTCGCCCGCGCCGGGACGGTGCTGGTCCGCGGGGGACTCCCGATGCTCGTCCCGCTGCTCTCCTTCCCGGAGCGCTACCGGTCGGTGGCCGAGACGGTCGTGACCCTGTTCGGGGCCGACGGCGCGTGGCTCGCGTGGCTATTCGGCGCCGACGTCCGCCTGGCGCTGGGCGGCGCCTTCGGGCTCGTGACGGTCGCGACGCTGGCGCTGGGGTTCGTCCGCGCCCGGCCGGCCGGCGCGGGGGTCCCCGGCGACGACACCGCGGACGGGAGCGAGGACGCCACCCCGGGCGGCCGGCGGGCCTGGGCGCTCGACGCCGGCGAGGTCGGGCTGCTGTGGGCCTTCTTCCTGGTCGTCCCGCCCGTGCTGGCGATCGGCGTCTACTTCGCGGTGTGGCACTCGCTGCGTCACGTCGCCCGGCTGGTGGCGCTGGACCCGCGGGCCACCGACGCCGTCGCGGGCGGCTCGGTCGTCGCCCCGGCGCTGCGCTTCGCCCGCGACGCGGCGCCCAACACCGTCGGCGCGCTCGCGCTGTTCGCCACGCTCGCGCTCGCGGTGCCCGGCGACCTGGGCTCGGTCGCCTCCTTCGGCGGGGTGTACCTCGTCGTCCTGGCCGCGCTCACCCTCCCCCACGTGGTGATCGTCACGGAACTCGACCTGACACAGGGGATCCTCGGCCGGCGGGGCGACGGCGAGACCGCCCCGACCGGCGGTTGAGCGCCGCCGGCCGCCGGACGCGGCGCCGACGGGGTGGTTCCTCGCCGCGTGTGGCCAGCACCGCTCCCTCCACGCGGGGTCGAGGACCGTCCCCCGACCCCCGATACGGTCGCCCTACCGCGTGCGACCGGCCGGCTCCGGAACGGGCGTCTCGGACTCCCTCCACGGGCGAAAGGACGGCCTACCCCCCGGGGGATCTGTAAAAGGTTAACCGGCTGGGGGCACAAGGACGCGACGACATGGCCGAGGACGTCAAGCCGACCCGCAAGGAACTGATGCAGATCGAGGACCGCATCGACCTCTCCGAGCGGGGCCACGACACCCTCGAGAAGAAGCGGGACGGCCTGATCATGGAGTTCATGGACATCCTCGACCAGGCGCGGGACGTCCGCGAGGACCTCGAGGCGGACTACGAGCGCGCCCAGCACGCCATCGACATGGCACGGGCGATGGAGGGCGACGTCGCGGTCCGGGGCGCGGCCGCGGCGCTCCGGGAACACCCCGAGATCACCACCCAGTCGAAGAACATCATGGGTGTGGTCGTCCCACAGATCGAGTCCTCGAAGGTCCGCAAGTCCCTGGACGAGCGTGGCTACGGCGTCCTCGGCACCTCGGCGCGCATCGACGAGGCCGCCGACGCCTACGAGGAACTGCTGGAGACGATCATCCTCGCCGCCGAGGTGGAGACGGCGATGAAGAAGATGCTCGAGGAGATCGAGACCACAAAGCGCCGGGTCAACGCGCTGGAGTTCAAGCTCCTGCCCGACCTCCACGAGAACAAGGAGTACATCGAGCAGAAACTGGAGGAACAGGAGCGCGAGGAGATCTTCCGGCTGAAGAAG
>CAZMLQ010000170.1:0-4498 GCA_964567195.1 uncultured Haloferacaceae archaeon
CGACGACCCCGTGCGCGAGAACATCTACGAGTTCGACGAGGCCAAGCGCGCCGAGTACGGCATCTCGACGCTCCCGAGCAACCTCGGCGAGGCGGTCGACGCCCTCGAGGCCGACGAGGTGGTCGCGGACGCGCTCGGCGAGCACGTCACCGAGAAGTTCGTCGAGGCCAAGCGCCAGGAGTTCGGCGAGTACATCGCCGAGGTCTCGGAGTGGGAGCTCGATCGCTACCTCGAGACGTTCTGAGCGCCGCCTAGTCGGCGTCTACGAGCCCCGGGAGACCGACGACCACGAACACCGCGATCCCGTCGACGGCGACGGTCACGGCCGTCGGCGGGTCGAGCGCCGCCACCCCGCCCCACAGTCCCGCGGTCAGCGCCAGCGTGACCGCCGCGATCGGCGCAGAGACCGCGACCGGGGCGGCGTCGGCCGCGACCGCGCGCCACCCGGCCAGCCCGCCCAGCGCGCCGCCCAGCCCAGCGGCGGCGTCCGCGGTCGCGGCCGGCCGGACGAGCGCCAGCGCGACCGCCGCGAGCCCGGCGGCGAGCGCGAACGCCCGGCCGGGCCGGCGCGCGCCGCCGGCGGCGACGACGGCCGCGACCAGCGCCGTCCCGCCGGCGATCCCGGCAACGGTGTCGACGAGGTAGTGGACGCCGAGCACGAGCCGCGAGAGCGCGACGGCGGCGACGACGAGCGCCGCCCCGGCCAGCCGGCGGCGGTCGAGCGGGGCCCACAGCGCGGCCGCGCCGCCGTAGACGGCGGTCGCGCCGAGCGCGTGACCGCTCGGAAAGCCCGGGCCGACCGCGCCGGCGCCGGGCGGGCGGGCGAGCCCGAAGACCGCCTTCGCGGCGAGGGCCAGCCCGAGCCCCGCCAGCCCGAGCGCCACGGTCGCCGCGACGGCCTCGCGCGAGCGCCCGAGCGCCGGCGCGCGCCAGTACCACAGCGCCAGCCCGCCGAACAGGACGAGCGGGTCGGCAAGCAGCGTCACGACGGCGAAGACGGCCACGACGGGGTCGGACAGCCCCGCGAGGGCGTCGACGAGCCCGAGATCGCGAGGCGGGGGCGACGCGAGCGGGGAGGCGGGGGCCGCGGGCACGGGGGTCACCGGCGCGGCGCGAGAGATATAGCGTTCGGTCCGGGGCTCGTCGCCGGGGCCGCGGCCGGCGACGAGCTACCGGCGCTCGCGCAGGCGCTCGTAGAGCCGGCGGGGCGAGCCCCCGAGGCGGATCCCCAGCCCGACCAGCACGAACAGGGTGTAGAGCCCGAGCGTCGAGAGAAAGACGACGAGCATCGCGAGGATCGCCCAGGGGCCATCGAGGAAGTAGAACGCGCCGACGGTCATGACGGTGCCGTAGAGGAGCACGAGGTAGGGCCCCCAGCCGCGGGCGCGCCCCCCTCGGACCCGCCGGCGGACGTACGACTTCAGCTCCGCCTCGACCTCCTCGCGGGGCAGGGTCCGCTCCTCGACGTCGGCCTCGAACGCGTCGAGGTCGGCCCGGATCGCGGCCAGACGGGCCTCGATCTCGGCGAGATCCGGGGCCGGGGCGGGGTCCGGATCGGCGTCGGCGTCGGCGTCGCCGTCGCCCTCGTCCGCGCGCCCGGGCCCTGACTCGGCGGTCATCGTCGGATCGGCTCGGTCGCCCGCCTGTTGTAGCTGCCGGTCGCCGCCCGGTCCGGCGACGCGGCCGGCGAGCGCGGCGTTCACCACCGCGCCGACGAGCACGACGAGCCCGGCGACGTAGAGCCAGGTGGCGAGCAACACGAGCGCGCCGAGCGCGCCGTAGAGCGCCCCGCCCCCACCGCCGACGGCGGCGACGTAGGCGGTAAAGCCCGCCGCTGCGGCGGTCCAGCCAAGCGCCGCGACGGCCGCGCCCGGCAGGGCCTCGCGCGGTCGGATCGGGACCGTCGGCACCACGACGTAGAGCGGGACGAGCGCGGCCCCCAGCACGGCGAGGGTGGCGAGAGGGGCGATCGCGCCCGCGAGCCCGAGCGGGAGACGGGCGACGAGCAGGCCGGCCAGCCCCGCGGCGCCGACGGTGCCGGCGCCGACCGAGACCAGCGCGACCGCGGCGTCGTGGAGCCGACGGATCGTCCCCGGGCGGGCGCCGTCGTAGACGCGGCCGAACGCGGTCGCCACGCCGCGAAAGAGGCGCAGCCCGGACCACGAGAGGACGAGGAGCCCGACGACGGTCCCGCCGGCCCGCCCGGCGCCGTCGGCCAGCGCCGCGAGGACGGCCTCGCGGCCCGCCGGCAGGAGGTAGCGCCCGGCGAGTCCGGCGACGGCCGCCTCGAGCGCCGGGCCGCCGACCGCCGAGGCGACGACGAGCGCGAGCGTCACCAGCGGGGCCAGCGAGACGAGCGCGTGGTAGGCGAGCGCGGCGGCCGCGGTCGGGAGGTCGCGGGTGCGGGTCTCGCGGACGACGAGCCGTGCGGTGGCGAGAGAGACGGCCGGCGTGGCCCTGGACATGCGCCCGCCTTCGGTCGCCCCCATGAAGTAGCGTCCGCGTGATCGGCCGCCGACCGCCGGCGACGCGCCGCGTCGGCGTGACCGGTCAGGGGTCGAGGTCGGCGGTCGCGGCCCGGATCTCGCCGACCGTCGCGCTCGTTTTGAACGTCGTCCCGCCGTGGTGGGTGGGGCTGGCCTCGTGGCCGGCCGCGCGCAGGGCGGCGAGAAACTCGTCCATCGCGCTGGCGGGCCGACCCCACTGCCGGCAGAGCCGGTGCTGGTCGTGGTGGGTCGGGCGGTCGAGTTCTGCCCGGAGCGTCGCGAGCAGGTCGCGCGCGCGGTCGGCGGTCCCCATCCCGTCGTCGACGGCCTCGCCGACCCGGTCGACGAACGCGCGGTCGCGGACGGGACCGAGCCAGAGGGGGCCGGCGGTCACCAGCCGGTCGCCGCCACAGCCCGGACAGGCCGCCGGCGGGTCGGCGAGAAGCCCCGGCTCGGCGGTCCGGGCGAGACAGTCCTGGCAGTGGTGGACGTGGCCACACCCGGCGACGGCGTCGTCGGCGACGCCGGCGCCGTGGTCGAGTTCGAGGTGGGTCCGGACGTAGTGGCGCGAGACGTGCGAGAGCAGGGGGCGGGCGGCGACGTCGTAGCGGGCGGCGGTGCGGACCAGCGCCCCGAGCAGGATCCGCAGCCCCATCTCGGGGTGGTACTCGGTGTTTCTGGGGACGGCGCCGTAGCGCCGGACGCCGGCGGCGTGGTGGGCGCCACAGAGCGGCGCGGTGTCGGTGGCGGTGACCGAGACCAGGTTCCGGGCGGTGGCGAACGCGGCGTCGGCGAAGGGGATCGGCGAGCCGAACGGGTCGACGTCGACGACATCGTAGGGGCCCTCGGCGTGGAGGTGGGCGTTGGCGTCGGCGACGACCACCCGGCCCGCGTCGTCGAGCCCGTTGCGCGCGAGGTTCGTCCGCGCCAGGGCGGCGGCGTCGGGGTCGCGATCGACACAGGTGACGGCGTAGCCGGCGGCGGCGGCCCGGACCCCCCGGATCCCGCTCGCGGCCGTGGCGTCGAGGTAGCGCTCGACCCGGGGCTCGCGCTCGCGGTAGGCCCGCAACACCGCGACGGTCAGATCGCGGTTGAGCTCCTGGGTCGGGTTGTAGAAGACGCCGTCGCCCACCCCGTCGCTCGCGCCGTCGCGGACCGAGTCGACGAGGACGGCGTGTCCGCCCTCCCGGATCTCGACCCGCCCGTCGTCCGCGTCGACCCCCGGCGGCTCGCCCATACCACGCCCGGGCCGGCGACGGACAAAAGCGGTTCGTCACGGGGCGGTCGTCGGACGCCCGGCGGACGCCACCGAACGGCTTTTGCCCCGCAGGGCGGTAGCGATCCGGGTGTGCGGGGGTACGGGCGACGACGCCGACGACGGTGACTGGCGGGCGGCGCTGGCCGAGGCCGGTCGGCTCACGGGCCCGGCCGTCGACGCGCTGATGTCGGCCCACGGCGCCCGGGGGAGGCGGGCGATCGAGGCCGTCTCCGAGGAGCGCGTGAAACGCTACCGTGATTTCACCGTCGTCGTCGGTCACGCCGAGGAGTACGTCGTCGAGGACGGCGCCTGTACCTGCAAGGACAGCGAGTACAACCTCGACCCGGCCGACCCCGACCAGCTCTGCTGGCACGCCATCGCCGTGGCGGTGGCCGACCGCGTGGGGGCGGTCGACCACCACGACATGTGGTACTCCGACGTGCGCGAGTTCGTGTAGGGGGTCGGGGGTGCGAAGACTCTTTGACGGGGCCGCGCAAGGGTCGCGGGATGGCGCAGGCGACGGGGAACCAGGAGCTCGTCGATCGGTTCCACCAGTTCTTCAGGACCTACTGCGACGACGACATCTCCGAGCTGGCACAGCACTACCCCACCGAGCGGCGGTCGCTGTACGTCGACTACGACGACCTCTACCGGTTCGACACGGATCTGGCGGAGGATCTGCGAAAGCGCCCGGAGAGCCTCCGCGACCACGCGGAGGAGGCGCTTCGCCAGTACGATCTGCCGGTCGACGTGA
>CAZMLQ010000171.1:0-4468 GCA_964567195.1 uncultured Haloferacaceae archaeon
GGACCGTCGCGACGAACAGCGGCGACTGCTTGAGCTTCTTGTTCTCGTGGGTCAGCCGCTCGAGCTTCTGCTGGTACTTGTTGTTCTCGGCGTTCGCGTCGAGGAGCCGGTCGCGCATCTCCTCGTTTTGCGACTCGAGGACCTCCAGCCGTTCACGGAGGGCTTCGATCCGCTCCTGTTGGGACGCCGACTCCTCGTCGTACGGGAGATCGACGTCGTCAACGGTGTCGGTCATCGCCATCGATAGGGCTGTGATTCATAAGAGGCTTCGGGTGCGGGGGGTCTCGGGGCCGGATCGTCGCCCCCCGCCCCGAGCACTTACCTGTCGAGACAGGACCACGCCCGACGATGGAGACACGCGACGAGCGCGACGCGGCGGGCGTGGAGACGCGACCGGACGCGGCCGATCCGGACGGCGCTCGGGGGGCGCTCCGGCGTCTCGCCGCCGAGCGGGCCCACCGGACCACGGTCGCGGCGGCGGCGCGGGCGGCCCGCGACGGAGCGCGGGCGCGGGCGTTCCGGGCGGCGGGGGGACTGGCGCGACTCGACCGGGCGATAGACGCCGCCGCCCGGACGGGCGACGAGGCCGCGGTCCGGGTCGGAGAGGCGGCGCGGGCGGCGCTCGTTCGGACGACGGGGGCGGGGTGAGCGCGAAACCCGTATTAGCCGGCGCCGCCGAACGGAGGCCGTGACGCGTCTCCTCCACACCGCCGACACCCACGTCGGCTACCGGCAGTACCACTCGCCGGCGCGCCGCCGTGACTTCGTCGAGGCGTTCGGGACCGTCGTCGACGACGCCGTGGCGGCCGAGGTCGACGCCGTGGTCCACGCCGGCGACCTCTTTCACGACCGCCGCCCGGAGCTCCGGGATCTGCTGGGGGTGCTCGACCATCTCCGCCGGCTGGCCGACGCCGGGATTCCCTTCCTCGCGGTGGTGGGCAACCACGAGGCGACCCGCGGCGGCCAGTGGCTCGACCTCTTCGGGCGGCTGGGGCTGGCCGAGCGCCTGACCGACGAGCCACGGCGGGTCGGCGAGGTCGCGCTCTACGGGCTCGACCACGTCCCCCCGGCCCGGCGCGACGAACTCGAGTACGAGTTCGCCCCCCACGACGCCGAGCGGGCGATTCTCGTCGCCCACGGCCTGTTCACGCCGTTCGCCCACGCCGACTGGGAGACCGAGACCGTGCTCGCGGCCTCGTCGGTCGCGTTCGACGCGGTGTTGCTCGGCGACAACCACGCTCCAGGGACCGAGCACGTCGACGGGGTGGCGGTCAGCTACGCCGGCTCGACCGAGCGGGTCAGCGCCGCCGAGCGTGACCCCCGCGGCTACAGCCTCGTCTCGGTCGACGACGGCGTCGAGATCCGCCGGCGGACGCTCGACACCCGCCGGTTCGTCTTCGTCGACGTCGAACTCGCAGCCGGCGAAGGGATCGAACGGGTCCGCGAGCGGGTCAGCGAGCACGATCCGACCGACGCGGTGGTGATCGTGACCGTGACCGGCGAGGGCGAGCCGGTCGCCCCCGCCAGGGTCGAGGAGGCGGCGCTCGACGACGGCGCGCTGATCGCCCGCGTGACCGACCGCCGGGAGTTCGAGGACGCGGCCGAGGCCGAGACGGTCAGCTTCGCCGACCCCGACGAGGCGGTCCGCGAGCGGGTCGAGGGGATGGGCCTCTCGGCGGCCGCCCGGGCGCTCGACGAGACGATCCGGGACGGGGGCGTCGCGGACTCGAACGTCCGGCGCGAGGCCGAGCGACTGGTCCGTGAGCGTCTCGAGGCCGGCGACCTGCCCGCGCCGGGGGCGGCCGCCGGGGGCGGCGACGGGACGGACGGGGCCGGTCCGGAGACGGCCGTCGGGGACGGACAGGGGTCGACGGGGACGGCGGACGATCCCGGGCGCGACGACGGCGACGGCGACGGCGATCGAGGGGCGGACGGCGAGACCACCGACGGCCAGCTCTCCGTGGAGGAGTACCTGTGAGGTACGACCGGCTCCGGCTCCGGAACTTCAAGCCCTACGAGTCGGTCGATCTGGCGCTCTCGGACGGGGTGACGGTCGTCCACGGCGTCAACGGGAGCGGCAAGTCCTCGCTGCTCGAGGCGGCGTTTTTCGCGCTCTACGGCGCGACGGCGCTCCGGGGGACCCGCGAGTCGGTGATCACGAAAGGGGCCGACGGGAGCGAGGTGACGCTGTGGTTCACCCACGACGGCGCCGAGTACCGGATCGAGCGCGAACTGACCGACTACGGCGACCGGGTGCGCCACGACTGCGTGCTCGAGGGGCCCGACCGGACCGTCGAGGGGGCGACCGACGTGGAGGCGTACGTGGCCGACCTGCTGCGGATGGACGCGACGGCGTTCGTCAACTGCGCGTACGTCCGTCAGGGCGAGGTGAACAAGCTGATCGACGCCACCCCGGCCGAGCGCCAGCGGATGATCGACGAGCTGCTCCAGCTCGGCCGCCTCGAGGAGTATCGCGATCGGGCCGGCGACGCCCGGCTCGGCGTCGAGGACGTGCTGGCGGGCAAGCGCGAGCTCCTCGCCGAGCGGACCGAGCGGATCGACGAGATGGAGACCGAGGGGCTCCACGAGTCGCTGAACGAGCGCGAGTCGGCGCTGGCCGAGACCGAGGCCGAGATCGAACGCTTCGAGTCGAACCGCGAGCAGGCACGAGAGAGTCTCGTCGACGCCCGCGAGATCCTCGAGACCCACGAGAAGCGCCGCGAGGAGCTGGCGACGGTCGAGGCCGAGATCGAGGAGCTCGAGTCCGGGATCGAGACGGCCGAGCGCGAGCGCGAGGAGCTGGCGACCGAGGCCCGCGAGGCCGAGGAGCGCGCGGCCGCCCTCGACGAGCGGATCGAGGGGCTGCGGGAGGTGGTCGAGCTCTCGGCACACGCCGACGCCGACGACCCCGTGGCCGCGCGCCGGGCGGCGCTGGTCACAGAGCGCGAGGCCGCGAGCGAGCGGATCGGCCGGCTCGGCGGCGAGGTGGGCCGGCTCGGCGACCGGGCCGAGGAACTGGCGGCCGAGGCGGCCGACCTGCGCGAGCGGGCGACAGAGCGCCGCGAGCGGGCCGCCGAGCTCGCCGAGCGGGCCGACGAGCGGGCCAGCGAGGCGGTCGCGGCGCTGCCCGACGACGGGCTCGACGCGGCCGAGACGCGGCTCCGCGAGCGGTTCGCCGACGCGCCGGTCGAGCCCGAGACGGCCGAGCGCCACCGCGAGTCGGTCGCCGCCGACCTGGAGGCGGCCCGCGAGCGGCGCAACGAGGCCGCCGAGCGCCTCGCGACGGCGCGCTCGCGGGTCGAGGAGGCCGAGTCGCTGCGCGAGGCCGGGCGCTGTCCCGAGTGTGGCCAGCCCGTCGAGGGCTCGCCCCACGTCGAGTCGCTCGCCCGGCGTCGCGAGGCAGTCGAGCGCCTGGCGGGGGAGCTGTCGGCGGCCGAGGCGGCCGTCGAACGCCACGAGGAGCGGCTGTCGAGCGCGGAGTCGCTGGTCGAGGCGGCGGGCCGGCTGGAGACACTCGCCGCCCGGCGGGAGAGCGTCGAGAGCGCCCGCGAGCGCGCGGCCGAGGCCCGCGCGGACGCCACGGAGCGCGAGGAGGCGGCCGACGAGCGGGCGGCCGAGGCCGAGTCGGTCCGCGAGCGGGCGGCCGAGCGCCGCCGCGAGCTCGGGGCGGCCAACGAGCGCAAGGGCGAGCTGACCGAGGCGATCGAGCGCGTCGACGAGCTGGCCGAGGCGACGGCCGACCGCGAGGCGGCCCGCGAGCGGGCCCAACGAGCCCGCGAGGAGCGGACGGCGCTGGCCGAGCGCAACGCCGAGCGACGCGAGCGCCTGACCGAACGCCGCGAGCGACGCGACACGCTCCGCGAGGCCGTCGACGAGGAGCGCGTCGCGACGGCGCGAGAGGAGGCCGAGCGGGCCGAGAGCTACCTCGAGCGGGTCGAGGAGAAGCTGAGCGAGCTTGGCGAGCGCCGCGACGCGATCCGGGACGACCTCGCCCGGATCGAGGGCCGGATCGAGGAGTTAGAGCGGCTGCGCGAGGAGCGCGAGGCGCTCGCGGAGCGGGTGGCGGCGCTCGAGACGCTCCACGAGGAGACGGAGACGCTGGAGACGGCCTACGGCGACCTGCGCGCGGAGCTGCGCCGGCGCAACGTCGAGACGCTCGAGCGCCTGCTCAACGAGACGTTCGGGCTGGTGTACGCGAACGACGCCTACGCGCGGCTCCGACTCGACGAGGACTACGGGCTCGCGGTCGTCCAGAAGGACGGCGAGACGCTCGCGCCCGACCAGCTCTCGGGCGGCGAGCGGGCGCTGTTCAACCTCTCGCTGCGGTGTGCGATCTACCGGCTGCTGGCGGAGGGGATCGAGGGGTCGGCGCCGATGCCGCCGCTGATCCTCGACGAGCCGACAGTGTTTCTGGACTCGGGGCACGTCTCCCGGCTGGTGGATCTGGTCGAGGAGATGCGGGGCCTCG
>CAZMLQ010000172.1:0-4293 GCA_964567195.1 uncultured Haloferacaceae archaeon
CGTCGCCGGTGCCGGCCTCGCCTTTCGTGCGGATCATCGCCGCGCCCTCGTCGATCCGGCGCAGCGCCTCCTCCAGGTTGCGCGCGCCACAGACGAACGGCGCGGTGAACTCGCGCTTGTCGATGTGGTAGCGCTCGTCGGCGGTCGTGAGCACCTCGGACTCGTCGATCATGTCGGCGCCGGTCGCCTCGAGGATCTGGGCCTCGGCCGTGTGGCCGATCCGGGCCTTGCCCATGACCGGGATCGACACCTCGTCGATGATCGCCTCGAGCTTGCCGGGGTCGGCCATCCGCGCGACGCCGCCGCGCTTGCGGATGTCCGCCGGCACCGACTCGAGGTGCATCACCGCGACGGCGCCCGCGTCCTCGGCGATCCTGGCCTGCTCGGCCGAGACGACGTCCATGATGACGCCGCCTTTCTGCATCTGCGCGAAGCCGCGCTTGACCAGGTCGGTTCCGCGTCGTAGCTCCTCCAGATCGGTCATACGATACCATCGGCTCACACCCACTTCAGGGTGTCCTTTCAGGGAATCCCGGCCGCCGCCGCCGGCCGACGAGCGACCGCCACCCCTATGCGAGCGCCCGCCATCGCGCCGGTATGTCGTCGGTCGCGGACCGGACCCGCGGGCTCGCCCGCCGGCTCACCGACGGGGCGGGCCTCCCCGCGCGCGAGCGGCTCCCGCGCGCGGTCGCCCCCTTGCCCGCGTGGCTGGAGAACCTCGGGCTCAACCTCCTGCCCCTCGTCGTGTTGACCAACCTCGCCGGGACCGCCTTCGGCTTCTGGTACTACCGCTTCCAGTTCGCCGCCGAGCCGGTCCTCGCCTGGCCGGTCGTCCCCGACAGCCCCACGGCCACCCTCTTCGTCGCGCTCGCGTTCGCGGCCTGGCGACTCGGTCACCGGAGCGAGTATCTGGCCGTGCTGGCGTTTTTCGGCTGCTGGAAGCTCGGGCTCTGGACGCCGTTCGTGCTCGTCGTCTTCGCCGACGGCTTCACCGCGGTCAACGGCGCACCGATGTACGCCTTCCTGCTCGGCTCGCATCTCGCGATGGCGCTCCAAGCGTTCGTCCTCCACCGGATCGCCGCCTTCCGGCTCCGGGCGATCGCCCTCGCCGTCGCCTGGTACGGCGGCAACGACGTCGTCGACTACCTCGTCCCCGTGGTCGGCACCCCCCACCACACGGTCCTGCCGGGCCAGCGCCCGATCGGTGCCGGCGCCGGCTACACCCACCCCTCGCCCACCCACGAGATCGCCGCCGCCGGCGCGGTCGTGCTCACCCTCACCGCGACCCTGCTCGCGCTCGGCACCTGGGCCGCCAAGCGACGGGCGCGATAGCGCCCGGGGACCGACGGTCGGGGTCCGGGACGGGCTTTATTCGCCGGCGCCGCGTAGCCCGGCCGTGACCCTCCACGACCGCCTCGCCGACCTGTCGCTGGTCGTCGACTCGGAGTCGCGCGCGCGCCGCGAGCGCGACACCTCCTCGGGGTTCACCCGCGTCACCACCGTCGTCTCGCTCTCGGGGGCGGGCGAGACCGGCCGGGGCGAGGACGTCACCTACGACGCCGAGGACCACGCGGCCCTGGCCGAGGCGCCGGCGTTCGACCTCGCGGGCGAGTACACGTTCGCGGAGTTCTCGGCCCGCCTCGACGGGCTCGACCTCGTTCCCGAGCCGCCCGGCCAGGAGTCGGCCTACCACTACCGGCGCTGGGCCTACGAGAGCGCCGCGCTCGATCTGGCGCTCCGCCAGGCCGACACCGACCTCGCGAGCGCGCTGGGGCGCGAGCGCGAGCCGGTCTCGTTCGTCGCCAGCACCCGCCTCGCCGGCGTCGACGACGAGGGGCCCCCGACGACCGACCGGGTCCACGCCCTCCGCGAGCGGGCGCCGGGGCTGGGGCTGAAGCTCGACCCGACGGCCGACTGGACCGACGACCTGATCGCCGACCTCGCCGCGACCGGCGCGGTCCGGGTGCTCGATCTGAAGGGCCAGTACCACGGCACCGTCGTCGACGGCGACCCCGATCCCGCGCTCTACGAGCGGGTGATCGAGGGCTTTCCCGACGCCGTGATCGAGGACCCCGCCGTCACCGACGCGACCCGGCCCGTCGTCGAGCGCGCGGCCGACCGGCTCTCGTGGGACGCCCCCGTCACGGGCCTCGACAGCCTCGCGGCCCTGCCGATCGAGCCCGCGTGGCTCAACGTCAAGCCGTCCCGGTTCGGCACCGTCGCCGCCCTGCTCGAGACGATCGAGTGGGCCGCCGACGAGGGCGTCCCGACCTACGGCGGCGGCCAGTTCGAGCTCGACGTGGGCCGCGAGCAGCTCCAGACCCTCGCCGCGACGTTCTCCCCCGACGCCCCGAACGACGTCGCACCCGGCGTCTACAACGATCCGACCCTCCCCGACGAGCTCCCCGCGCCGCCGCTCGTCCCCGACCCCGACGCCCGCGGGCTCTCGTTTTGAGCCCGCGGCGACAGCTACAACAGGCCCCGACCCGTGGTGACGTGAGACGTGACACCGAACGACGGTGACGACGACCGACGCCTCGGTCGGCGGGGCGCGCTCGGACTCGGCGCGGCCGTCCTGACGGGACTCGCGGGCTGTGGTGTTCGGTCGGGTTCCGAGACCGGGGCCGGTGTGGGCACGGAGGCGGCCGGCGCGGCCGAGCGGGCAAAGAGCGCGACCGCGGCCGACGCCGACGGGGGCCCGCCCGCGCCCGAGGTGGTCTGGCGCCGGCTGATCAACGGCAACTACGCCATCGACCGGCCGGTGGTCGCGGCCGGCTCGGTGATCTTCCAGAGCGACTCGCTGCTCTACGCGCTCGATCCGACCGACGGGGGGGTCGCGTGGTCGACCGACCTGCGCTCGGCGCCAAACCGCTACTCGCCCGCGCTGGCCGACGGGCGCGTGGTTGCGGCCGGCCGGAACAGCCCCGACGCGGAGCGACGGGGGAGTCTCTCGGCGCTCGACCCCGGGACCGGCGCGGTCGAGTGGCGGATCCCGACCGACGCCGTCTCCGAGCCCGCGGTGTCGTCGGCCGGCGTCGTGCTCGCCACCGACCCCGACGGGCCGGCGGGCGGGGTCCGGACGGTGGGGCTGGCCGACGGCGCGTCGCTGTGGACGTTCACCGTGCCCGACGGGAGCTACAGCAACGTCCCCTTCCGGCCGACGGTCGCGGACGGGACCGTCTACGTCGCCGCCACGCTCCAGACCGAGGGCGGGACCGGCGGGGCGCTCTACGCGCTCGACGCCGCGACGGGCGCGACGCGCTGGCGCCGCCGGGTCGAGGGCCGGCCCGACGCCCGGCCGGTCGTCGCCGACGGGACGGTCTATCTCGCGGGCAACAGCGGCGGGGCGCTCCGGGCGTTCGACGCCGCGACGGGCACGGAGCGCTGGGCCGACGTGCGACGGACGGGGACGACCAACTACTGGGTGACCCCGGCCGTGGCCGACGGGGCGGTGTTCGCCGGCAACGTCGGCGGCCTCCGGGCCTACGACGCCGCGACCGGCGCGGTCCGGTGGGACGTGCGCAACAACCGGCTGTCGGGCAACGGCGTGGTCGTCCGCGACGGCGTGGTCTACTCGGCCGGCCGGTCGCTGTTCGCGCTCGCGGCCGCCGAGGGGACGACGCGCTGGAGCTTCGAGATGCTCGAGCGCCCCTCGACCGCGTTCAGCCCGCCCGCGTTCGTCGACGGCGTCGCCTACGTGGGGAGCTGTCTGAAGGAACGGCCCGACGACCCCTACGACCACGTGATCTTCGCGCTCCGGGATCCGTAGGCTCACTCGAGCGCGCTCGGCTCGGAGTCGGCGTGGGCGCGCACCCAGAGCTCGCCGATCCGCGAGAGCCGCGTCCGGTGGGAGTTGCCGTGGGGCTCTTGCTCGACGTAGCCCTTCCCGCCGGGACCGAGCCGGTCGACGTTGTACAGCACCTTCGACCGGAAGCTGTCGGTGTACTCCTCGCCGAGCTCGGTCGCGAGCGCCGCGGCGAGCTCCGAGACGGACTCGAACTCCCCGCGCTCGCCGAGCTCGAACAGGATCACCTCCTCGAAGGGCTTGACGTTCGAGAACGAGGCGACCGGCAGCTCGACGACGTGGGAGTCGCCGATGCGCTTGGCGCCGATGGTGGTGCCGCGCTCGTCGAACTCCGCCAGGAGGGCGTCGGTCGCCTCCAGGCGCGCCCGCAGGCGGTCGTGGTCCTGTGCCGCGGCGCCGTCGAGCACGTCCGCGAGCAGGTCCCGCGTCGCGCGCAGCTCCTCGGCGAGTTCGGTCTCGAGGTACTTCTCGGGCGCCGTGTAGTAGGT
>CAZMLQ010000173.1:0-2048 GCA_964567195.1 uncultured Haloferacaceae archaeon
GCTCGCCCTCGATCCACTCGCGGGGCTGGTTGCGGGCGTTCTCGGTCCCCTCGAGACGGTCGATGAAGCCCTGGAGGTACCCCTGGAGCTCCGACACCCGGAAAAAGCGGTGGCTGCGCTCGCGGTACTCGGCCGGGTTGCCGGTGAGCGTGCTCGTCGGCGACTCGATCTCCCCGGGCTCGAGGTGACGGCCACAGCCCTCGTCGCACTCGTCACCGCGGGCGTGTTCGCCACAGTACGGGCAGGCCCCCTCGACGTAGCGGTCGGGCAGGTAGCGGTCGCCGACCGGATCGTAGGCGACCATGATCTCGCGCTCGTAGACCAGATCGGCGTCGATCAGCGCCCGCACGATCTCGCGGGTCAGCGCCACGTTGGTCTCGTCGTGGGTGTGGCCGTAGTTGTCGAACTCGACGCCGAACCGGGGGAACGTCTCCTCGTAGCGCTCGTGCCACCGGAGTGCGAACGCCTCGGGGGTGACACCCTCCTGCTCGGCGTTGACCGCCACCGGCGTCCCGTGCATGTCCGACCCGCTGACGAACGCCGTCCGCTGGCCGAGTTTCCGAAGCGCCCGGGCGTAGGCGTCGCCCCCGACGTAGGTCCGGAGGTGACCGATGTGCAGGTCGCCGTTGGCGTACGGCAGCCCGCAGGTGACCACCGCCGGCCGGTCCGTCGGGAACGCCTCGTGCTCGTGGCCCATGTCCGTGTGGTGGGCCAACGGGCTCTAAAGCGCGCTGGTTCCGGGGGCGCCGTCCCGAGCACGTGAGAACCGCCCCGCCGACTTATCGACCGGGGCGACGAGCGACGGGTATGGGAGAACTCGAGACCGAGGCGCGGCGGTCGCGGGCGGAGGTCGCCGCGTTTCTCGTGGATCTGGCCGACCAGCTCGACGCCGACGGCGAGGTGACCCTCGAGCTCGACGGAACGGCGGTGGCGCTCGATCCCGCCGACCCCGTGATCATGAAGCTCGAAGGCGAGTCCGACTGGGCGACGGGCGAGACGGAGGCCAAACAGAGCATCGAGATCGAACTGGTCTGGCGGCGGCCGGCCGACAGTCCGGAGGCGGCGGCGCTGGACGTTCACCGGTCGTGATCGCGAGCGCGCGCCGTCGCCCGGAGAGTTACCGTTGGGGCCGCTGACATCCAGCCATGGCGACCGCAGAGCCGTCGTTCGAGCTCCGGAGCGACCCCGACGCCGAGCCCGGTGACACCCTGCTCGTCGGCACGGCCAACCTCGGGCTCGCCGGACTGACCGCGCTCGACTACCTCGTCAGCCACGGCCACACCGAACGGATCGGCCACGTCCACACCCGGAAGCTCCCCGACATCACCCCGTTCACCGAGGGCGAGCCCCGCCGACCGATGCGACTCTACACCGCCCCCGACTCGCGGATCGCGGTCCTGCTCAGCGAGGTGTTCGTCCCCGTCGGGGCCGGCGAGCCGTTCGCCGACGCCGTCGCGGCCTGGGCGGGCGAGCACGGGATCGCGGAGGTCGGTGTCCTCCACGGCGTTCCATTCCCGCACGGCCCCGACGAGCACGTCGTCTTCCACGTCTCGACGCCGGGCTTTCGCGAGCGCCGGCTCGACGACACCGTCCAGGCGCTGTCCGGGGGCTTTTTCGACGGGCTCGTCGGCGAACTGCTGGTGCGCGGGCTCGACGGCGACGCCCCGCCGACGGGCGTGCTCGTCACCCCCACCCACCCGCCCGGGCCGGACTTCGACGGCGCCTTCCGCTTTCTCGACGCCCTCGAGCGCCTCTACGGCCTCGCCGTCGACGAGACGGAGCTGCGGACCCGGTCGGAGGAGACCCGCCGGTACTTCCAGGAACTCGCCGACCGGATGCGAGCGGTCGAGGAGGCCGAGGGCGCGGGCCGGCGCGACCGACCCGAGGACCGGATGTACATGTGAGCCCGCCCGGCCCACGTCGGGTCGGGCGCTTATCCGCCCGGTCGTCCACCCCGTGGCGTGGCGACCTCACCAACCGCGGGGCCCCCGCCGGTCTCGTCGACGCCGGGACGGCGGTGGCCGACGCGGATCTCCGCCGAGGCGAGC
>CAZMLQ010000173.1:2148-4226 GCA_964567195.1 uncultured Haloferacaceae archaeon
CCGCGACGGCGCGTGGGAGGGGGCCGTCCGCGGGTGGACGGCCGACACCGACCTGGGCCCCGCCGGGTACCGCGCGGTCGAGCGGGCGGGGCCGATCGCGCGCCTCGACGTCCACCGAGACCCCGTCGGGTGCCGGCACCGCCACGGGGCACCGACGAGACGCTCCCGCCCGAGGAGAGCGAGGACGAGCCGCGGACCGTCGACGAACCCGGCCCGGACGCCGACGGCGGCGTCGGGGACGGGGACGAGACCGACGGCGAGGCCCCGCGCTGACCGGGGTGGATCCGACCCGACCCCGCGCCGCTCAGACCGTGAGTCCGCCGTCGACCACGAGGTTGTGGCCGGTGACGTAGCTCGACGCCTCGCTCGCGAGATACAGCGCGGCGTCGGCCACCTCGGCGGGGCGGCCGTCCCGGCCCAGCGGGATCCGGTCGGTCATGCTCCCCGCCACGGGGGCGTCCTCGGTCGTCATCGCCGTCTCGATCACGCCCGGGGCGATCGCGTTCACCCGGATCCCGTCGGGGCCGAACTCGGCCGCCAGCGCCCGCGTGAGGTTCGACACCCCACCCTTCGAGGCACAGTAGGTCGTGGCGCCGGGGAAGCCACGCAGCCCCGCGACCGACGAGAGATTGACGATCGAGCCACCCGTCGCGCCCTCGCGCATCGCCGCCGCCGCGACCGTACTCCCGAAGTAGACCCCCCGGAGGTTGACCGCCAGCACCCGGTGGAGGTCGGCCGGCTCGACCCCCTCGGCGGGCTGGTCGCCGGGGTAGATCCCCGCGTTGTTCACCATCGCGTCGAGTCCACCGAACGTCTCGACCGCCTCGTCGACGGCCGCGCGCAGGTCCGCGACCGCGGTGACGTCGGTCTCGACGAACCGGGCCTCGGGCAGGCGCTCGTCGATCGGCCGCCCGTCCTCGCGGGGCTCGGTCCGGAGGTCGGCGAGCACGAGGTCGGCCCCCGCCTTCGCGAACCGGACCGCGGTCGCGCGTCCGATGCCCGAGGCGGCCCCCGTCACGAGTGCCACCCGGTCTGTCAGGTCGGTCATCACGGGGGCGACGCCGGGCGAGGGCAAGTGTGGTCGGCCGGACCTGTCGTGGTGGGGGCGTCGCGCCCGGCCCGGCCGGCCGCTCAGACCACCGTGCTCGCGGTGCCGACCAGCGCGATGGTCACGAGCAGGCGGCCGACGCTCCCGGCGAAGGTGGCGAGCGCGAAGCGCACGTAGTCCTCCTCGAGCACGGCGAAGGCGTAGATCGAGAGCGTGTCGGGGAAAAACGGGACCGAGAGCGCGGCCGCGAGACCGACGTAGCCGTACCGGCGCGCGATCTCGACGGTCCGGCGCTCGGACCACTCGACCACGTCGATCCGCGAGCGCCGGAGCGCACGGATCACCGGCCCGGACTGTTTGACCTCCTGGCCGAGGTGGAAGGCGAGGACGCTCCCCGCGGCCTTGCCGACCCCCGAGACGAGGACGATCAGCGCCAGCCTGGCCGGCCGCGAGAGGCCGAGATCGAGCGGGGCGAGCAACACCACCTCGCTCACGCCCGGGAGCGCGAACGCGATGAGAAACGAGTAGACGAAGACGATCCCCAGCCCCGGCCAGCCGGTCGCGGCCCGAACGAGCGACTCGAGCGCCCCGAACGGGCCATCGAGCGCGACGGCGGGGGCGAGCCGGACGGTTCCGAGCACCGACACGGGGTCGAGGGGGGCGGCGAGCGGACCGACCGGAGGGAGGGCGAGCGCCACGCGGTGGGCGTACCGTCGGGTCAGCGCGGGCTTAAGCGGTTCGGAGGCCGATCAGCGGACCGAGTCGAGGATGAGGCGCTGTTCGACCCGCTTGACCTCGTGTTGGACGTCGCGGACGGCGTCGATGTTGGCCGAGATGGAGCTGACGCCGGCCTCGACGAGGTAGGTGACCATCCGGGGCTTCGAGCCGGCCTGGCCACAGATGCTCGTCTCGACGTCCAGCTCGCGACAGGTCTCGATCACGTCGCCGATCAGATCGAGCACGGCGGGGTGGAGATCGTCGAACCGGTCGGCGACGTGCTCGTTGTTGCGGTCGACCGCGAGGGTGTACT
>CAZMLQ010000174.1:0-4179 GCA_964567195.1 uncultured Haloferacaceae archaeon
TGCCCGAGGAGTTCTACGCCGCCAAGTCCGAGCACGTCGAGTTGGCGTGGTGGCTGCTCGAGGAGATGGTCGAGGCGGGGGACGTGCCCGAAGGCGAGGTTATCGAGCAGTACCCGACCGTCGAGGGAACGGTCGTCGAGCGGACGCCGCTGGCGTAGCTACGCGCCGTCGGCGGCCGCCGCCGCGCCGGCCTCGCGCAGGGCAGTCTCGATCGCCTCGCGCTGGGTGACGCCGATGAACCGCTCGACCTCGCCCGTGTCGTTCTCGATCACCAGCGTCGGGAGCGACCGGACCGAGTACTGGTTCGCGACGTCCTGGTTCTGGTCAACGTCCACCTTCTCGAACTCGACCTCCCCGTAGTCGGCCTCCAGCTCCTCCAGGATCGGATCCTGGGTCTTGCAGGGCCCACACCAGTCCGCGTAGAAGTCCTTCAGTCGGACGGTCATAGTTCCGCCTTCGCGTACCCGGCCCCGGAACAAAGGGCTTCCGACAGTCGGCGTGGCTCGCACAGAGCCGCGCCGCGAGCGCACGTTCCGGGGCGGAGCGAAACGTTTAGGCCGGCGACGGCTGTCCGTCCGGGCATGAGCAGCGGACAGAACACCGGCGGACTGATGTCGAGCGCGGGGCTGGTCCGGTACTTCGACGCCGAGGACCGCAACGCGATCCGGATCGATCCCCGGACGGTCGTCGCCTTCGGCGTCCTGTTCGGCGTCGGCGTCCAGGTGCTGAACGCCGTCGCGCTGTAGCTGCCGCGGACGAGCGGTTTTTACGCCGTCGGGCGAACGGGTGGGCATGCTACGAGCCGGCGTGATCGCCGTCCAGGGCGACGTATCCGAACACGCCGCGGCGGTCGAGCGGGCCGGCGCGGCCGCGGGCCACGAGGTCGAGGCGATCGAGGTGCGCGAGTCGGGGCTGGTCCCCGACTGCGATCTCCTGTTGTTGCCCGGCGGCGAGTCGACGACCATCTCGCGTCATCTCGCGCGCGAGGGGATCGACGAGGAGATCGTCGCCCACGTCGCGGCCGGCCGGCCGGTGCTCGCGACCTGTGCCGGACTGATCGTCGCCGCGCGGGACGCCAACGACGACCGGGTCGCCACGCTCGACGTGCTCGACGTGACCGTCGCGCGCAACGCCTTCGGCCGCCAGGCCGACAGCTTCGAGGCCCCGCTGGAGGTGGCCGGACTCGACGAGCCGTTCCACGCGGTGTTCATCCGCGCCCCGACCGTCGACGATGTGGGCGACGCCGAGGTGCTGGCGTCGTGGGACGGCCGGCCGGTCGCGGTCCGGGACGGGCCCGTCGTCGCGACCGCCTTCCACCCCGAGCTGACCGACGACGACCGACTCCACCGGCTCGCGCTGTTCGAGGCTGACGGCTCGTAGCCCGCCGGGCGCGGCGGCCGCGAGCGCAGGCGCTTTGTCCCTCGGTCGCCCCGACCCGGTATGCCCGACCGCGACGACCGCGTGCTCGACGAGCTGTTCGCCACCATCGAGTCCCGGCGCGACGAGCGCCCGGAGGGCTCCTACACCGCGTCGCTGTTCGACCACGAGAAGGGCGCGGACGCGGCGCTGGAGAAGCTGGGCGAGGAGGCGACCGAGACGATCCTCGCCGCCAAGGGCGACGATCCGGACGCGACCGCGGCGGAGGCGGCCGACCTGGTCTATCACCTGCTGGTGGTGCTGGCGGCCGAGGGGCTGACCCTCGACGATCTGCGGGCCGAACTCGCCGACCGCGCGCGCGACTAGCGAAAGCGCACCCCGAGGTCGTGGAGGCCGTCGGCGTTGGCCGCGACGTTGATCAACAGCGGCGTCAGCCCCTCGATCTCGGGCGCGTTGGCGATCGGGCCGGCGTCGAGCGGGCGCAGCCCCTCGATCCCGGCGGCGAGCCCTCGCACCGTCTCGCGGGCGTCGGCGTCGTCGGCGACGAGCAGGGTGTCGATCCCCAGCTCGGCGTCGAGGTCGGCCAGCCGCCCCGCCGGCAGGTTGTGGAAGGCGCCGACCACGGGGACGTCGTCGGGCGCGGCGTCGGCCGCGACGCGGGTGACGCTGCCCGCGCCCGGCCGGTGGGCGTGGAAGCCGTCGCCGTCACGGGTGATGCCGGCCGCGGGCGAGACGAGCACGTCGCCCGCTCCGAGCCCGTCGGCGACGGCCGCGACGGTGTCGCCGACGTGGTAGGGCGGCACCGCGAGGACGGCGACCGACGCGCGCGCGGCCGCCGCGGCGTTGTCGAGCCCCACGAGGCTGGCGTCGTGGCCCCGGTCGGTCAGCGTCGTCGCGTACTCCTCGGCGGCCGCGGCCCCGCGGTCGGGATCGCGCGAGCCCACCAGCAGCTCGTGGTCCGTGTCCCGGCCCCACCGCAGAGCCAGCCCGCCGCCGAGATCTCCGGTTCCGCCGAGCAGCGCGATCGTCGTGGTCGTAGTCACGACCGTCCCGCGGGCGGCTCGGTGGTAAGCGTTGCGCGCTACGGCGCCCGCAGCAGGTCGACGAGCGCGTCGGCGTCCTCGACGACGGCCGCGGCGCCGGCCTCGCGCAGCGCGCGCCGGCCCTCGGCGCCCGCGTGGCCGCCGGTCAGCACGCCGATCCCGTGGTAGCGCCGGCCCGGATCGGCCGTGGCCGCGTTGACCGCCGTGCGCACGTCGTCGAGCGTGTCGCCGGCGAACGCCACCGTGTCGGCGTCGAGGCGCTCGGCCAGCGCCACCAGCGCCTCGGGGTCGGGCTTGCCCGCCGTCGGATCGTCCATCGTCTCCCGGCGGGCCGGGGGGACGGCGGCCGCCAGCCCGACGCGGTCGAGTGCGACCTCGGCCTCGGCGGCCGGGCGCCCGGTGAGCACGCCCAGCCGGCCGTCGAACCGGCGCGTCAGCGTCTCGACCGTCGCGGGCGCGATCAGCGTCGGCTCGTCGTGGATCCGGCCGGGCGCCTCGAACGGCGGCGTCTCGCCCTCGAACTCCCGGTAGCGCTCGCTCCCCAGGTACAGCGCCTGGAAGGTCTCGCGGAGGCGGGCCGGATCGACCGCCGCCCGGACCGCCGGCCAGTCGTCGCCGAGCGCCGCGGCCAGCGTGGCGCGCGCGCCGTCGAGTCCGCCGCCGGCGTCGCCGACCGCGGCCGCGTAGGCCTCGGCCGACCGGTCGTAGCCGGCCTCGCGCGCGACGGCGTGGAGCGCGAGCGCCTCGGTCAGCTCCCAGTCGTCGTTGAAGCCGCCGGCCTCCTTGAACGCCTGGACGACCGCGCGGTCGACGGCCACGCCGTGGACCCGCTCGACCGTCTCGACGATCACCCGCCGGTAGGAGTCGCGCACGTCGACCAACACCCCGTCGACGTCGAGGACGACGGCGTCGACGACGAGTGGCCCCTCCGCGACGGCGACCGCGTCCACCTCAGTCTCGGTCCCCTCCCGCGTCATGCTCTGTCGGGGGACGCGTCGGCGCAAGTGTCTTGCCCTTCAGCCATGGGGGCCCTCGGCGGCCACGTGGAGGGTGGTCCGGTCGAGTGCAACGGGGCGGGTCGGGACCGTCGGCGGATCGCCACCCAGCGTGGTGAACGCGAGGGTCGCGCCGACGGCGCCGGCGACGACGCGGGCGGGCCGGTGGAGTTCGGGCGGGAGCCGACGGGCGTAGACGGCGTCCACACCGCGGTAGGGGCCGGGATCGGTCCGGACGCGTCGGGCGCGCGCGACCACGTCGTCGCGGACGAACCGGACACCGGACGGGACCGCGACGGGCCGGCGGTCGGTCGCGACCACCGCGACCCCGCGGGCGGCGAGCGCGCGGGCGAGGTCGGGCCGGTCGCCGATCCCCACCTCGACGACCCGGTCGTGGCTCGCCAGCCGGTCGGCCAGGGTCGGCGCCGTCGTGCGGTCGTCGGGCACGTCGGGACGTTTATGACGGGGCCTCGCTTAACAACTCGCATGCTGATCGACATCGTGCCCGTGGGGGAGGTGCCCGCGCAGGTCAAGCGCGAGGCCTCCGGCGCCCTCCGCTCGGTCTACGACGTGGAGGTGACCGTCCACGACGAGCGCGGGGTCCCCGAGGGCGCGTTCGACCGGAGCCGGAACCAGTACCGTGCCGAGGAGTTCATCGAACTCGCCAGCCGGACCGGCTCGGGCGAGAAGAACATCGCCATCACGGCGGAGGACCTCTACTACCGGCGCCGAAACTACGTCTTCGGGCTGGCGTATCTCAACGG
>CAZMLQ010000175.1:0-4160 GCA_964567195.1 uncultured Haloferacaceae archaeon
TAACGCGTCCGCCTGCAGAGCGGATCATCGCCGGTTCAAATCCGGCCCTTGGCTATACCCCGAAACCTCGGAAGCCACCGCGCCGAGGCTCCCCTATCCGCCGTATCGGTCCCCGACACGAGCCGCCGACGCGACGGCGCCCCGCCCGACGCGGTCGTGACACACCACCGGGCGGCGAGGGCGGCCTCTCCCGCCGTGGTCGGTCGGTCGACTCCGCGGCGTCGCGCGGTCTCACGACCCTCCTGTCCCGGCGAGATCCGGCCCGGATCCCGCCGTCGGACCTCGACGTGGGGTCCGGTAGTCGCCCGTGACGGCCCCTCGGACCGCCGGCGTCGGCCACCCGACGGGTGGGTTCTCGTCCGTCGGTCCGGTGGGGGCGGACCGCGGTCGGTCGGAGCGGTGGGCGTCGAGCACCGGCCCGTCGCCGACGACACGCCGGACGACGCGGCTCTCGGCGCGGTGGAGCGTCCCGCTACAGGTCGACTCCGCCACGCCGACGTGATCTGTGAGTTCGGTCGGCGTACAGTTCCTCGGGGTGTCGTCGGAGCCCCGTTCGACGGCGGTCCGGAGCAGAGTCGCCCGGCGGTCGGTGAGCAGCGCCGGCTCGTCGACCCGCCGGCTGATCTCCGAGACGGTGAACGGGATGGCGGGGCTTTCGAGGCGCGATCCGAGGAACGTCGACGGCCACGACCGCGTCGGTCCCGTGGAACCCGTCGACGACGGCGTCCGGGCGTTCGCTCGCACCTCGACCGGCCCGACGCCGGCGTCGCCGTCGGGCAGAGCCGCGAGCACCCGGATCCGCGTCTCGGTGTGGCGCCGGGAGAGGTCGCCGAACGTGTTCGGCCGTCGTATCGGGGTCCGGCTCGTCCGTCGAGAGGCGTCCTCACCGCCGCCGAGACGCCGCGCACGTCCGGCGGCGTGGCCGCCTACGCCCGGCGCACCCGCCAGCCGGCCGCCGGGTCATCGCCGCCGTCGGCGTCGACGGGCTCGACCACCGCGTCGAAGACGCCCATCAGCTGCTGGAGCGTCTGTTCGTCGTGGGCCAGGGGGTTGATGTGTGCGTGACTGACCGCACAGACCCGGTCGAGGCGGCCGGTCGTGACGTCGAGAAAGCGGTAGGCGCGGTCGAGCTCGGTGTACCGGAGGATCGGCGTGAGCGAGTCGAAACAGACCACCGTCGGCTCGTCGGCGTCGGCCCAGCGCCTGACGAACTCCGTGACGGTGATGCCGATCCCCGTCAGGTCGCCCACGTCGGCGACCGTGCGGACGTGCTCCGTGTCGGCGGCGTCGGTCCCCACGTCGACGACCCCCAGCCGCGCCACCGAGCCGTCGAAGTGGCGCTCCCAGACCCGCTCGTAGTAGCCGGGGCCGTGTTCGACGGCGACGCCGAGGACGTTGACGTCGTCGAACACCGAGAGCAACTCGCCACAGACGCGGGTCTCGCCCGCCTGGCCCGACGGGGCAAGCACCAGCGCGTTCGCCGAGTAGCCCGTCGAGACGTCCGGATCGTCGCCGGCGAGGACCGACTCGATCAGTTCGCCCGGCCCGAGGAACGGCCGCCCGCTCATGCGGTGATCTCGTCCAGCCGTCCCTTTGCCGCGAGCAGGTCGGGCATCTCCTCGACGTCCTCGGTCTGCCAGGCGTACGCGATCGTGCCGTCGCCGTCGACGACGTACAGCGACCGCTTGACGACCCGCGCCCCGAACCGCTCGTGTGGCTCGTCGTACCGGGCGTCGTAGCGGTCGGCGACGAGCCCGTCCCCGTCCGACAGCAGCGGGAAGCCGATGTCGTGGCGCCGGACGAACTCCCGGTGGCTGTAGACGCCGTCGGTCGAGACGCCGACCACGTCCACCCCCGGAGTGAACGCGAAGTAGTCGCCCTCGTGGAGCGTACACAGCTCCTCCGTACAGACCGGCGAGAAGTCCTGCGGGTAGAACGCGAGCACGACCGGCCCCGTCTCGAGAAACGCCGCGAGCGAGTACTCCTCGATCGTCTCCCCCTCCGTCCCCCGGAGCGTGAACTCCGGTGCCTCGTCGCCGGGTTCGAGCACACTGGACCGTGTCCCGCGACCAGCATAAGCGCCGCGGCCGATCCGGCCCGAACCGGCGCGAGAGAGCCGTCAACGGCGTTTCAGGTTCGAGACGGCGTCACCCCGCGATCGCCGGCCACGCGTGGCCGGCCTGTCGCGTCCACGCGCACGCTTACGTGGGCGCTCGAACACGTCGCGAGCGTGACCCACGGCGGGAGCCTGGGCGACGATCCCGCGACCTTCGAGCGGGTCGACGACCGCAACGTCACCTTCCGGCTCGAGAACCCCGAGACGGCGAACTTCACCGGCGTCGAGCCCGGGCTGTACGACAGCCGCGCCGACGGCGACGACGCGCCCGAGCTCCGGGTCGTCCGGCCCCGCGTGACGCGTCTCGTCGTCCGGACCCGCGACGGGACGAACGTGGCCGACGGGAGCGTCTCCGACGAGCGTCTGGAGCTGCTCCGGATCGTCGCGACCTACGGCTTCGACGAGGCCGACCGCCTCCAGGTGACGCTGTCGCGCGACGGGACCGACGCCGGTCTCGACCCGCGTGCGGCCCGGATCACCGAGAGCGGCGAGAGCTACACGATCGGGATGGTCGGCCGGCCGCCGGGGCTGTACACGGTGACGGTGACCGGGAGCGCGATCGAGGCCGGGACGCGCTCGGTCACGGTGTGGGTGGGCGAGCCGCCGGCGACCGCCACGGTGACCCCGACGGCGACGCCAACGGCGACACCGACCTCCACGCCGACGCCCGCATCGACGCCGACACCGCCCCCCACGGCCACGCCGCCCCCGACGCCGACCGCCGCTCCGAGCCCGACGCCCACGGCGGCAGACGGCCCCGGGCCCGGCGTCGCGGTCGCGGTCGGCGCGCTGGTGATCGCGGCGCTCGTCCGCCGTCGCGGCCGGCGGTAGCGCCCCCTACTCGACGATGTCGATGGCGGGGCGGCCGGGCTCGGCCGTCCGGACCGCGTCGGCGTCGGCCTCGGCGGCCGTCCGGACGCGGACGGGGGCCTCGAACTCGCGCTCGATCAGCCACGCGGCGGCGACGAGCGCCTCGTACTCGGCCTCGGTCCCGAGCCCGACCGACAGCGCCTCGCGCTCTGTGGCCAGCGCCCGCCCGTACGAGGCGGCGTCGTCACCGTGCTCGCGGATCTCCGGCTCGGCCATCAGTGCGCCGAGGAGGTCCTCGGCGTCGCTCTCGACCGCGACCTCGAGCGCCCGGTACTTCCAGTCGGGCGCGACCGTGACGTCGATCCGCTCGGGATCGTCGATCCCCGCGACCTCGACGATCTGGCGAACGTCCTCGCGGGTGTTCTCGACCAGCCGGCGGCGCTCGGTCGCCCGCTCGCGGTCGACGGTCACGGCCGGCCAGTCGGCGTCGGCGACGAAGCCGTCGCCGCCGAGCCGTCCGAACAGCTCCTCGGCCAGGTGGGGTGTGACGGGGGCGAACAGCCGGACCGCGGTCTCGAGGCCCCGCTCGTAGCTCGGGGCGTGGGGCTCGGTGTACTCGCGGTAGCTCCGGAGCGTGCCGACCAGCTCGCTCGCCTCCCGGAGCGCGACGTTGAACGAGAGGTCGTCGTACTCGGGGGTGGCGACGGCGACGGCCGCGTCGATCTCGCTCTCGACGTAGGCCGCGGCGGCGTCGCGTTCGCCGGCCGGCGGATCGGCGGCGAAGCCTTCCACCAGTCGCTTCAGCCGGTCGAGCAGCCGGTTCGACGAGCGCACGCCCTCCTCGGTCCAGTCGAAGTCGCGCTCGGGGCCGGCTGCTCGCATCATGAACAGCCGGGCGGTGTCGGCGCCGTACTCCTCGACGATCCGCTGGGGCGAGACGACGTTGCCCTTCGACTTCGACATCTTCTCGCCGTCGAGCTGGACCATCCCCTGGGCGAGCAGGTTGGTGAACGGCTCGCGGTGGGCCAGCCCCTCGTGGTCGGCCAGCGCCTTGGTGACAAAGCGGGAGTAGAGCAGGTGCATCACGGCGTGCTCGATCCCGCCGACGTACTGGTCGACGGGCAGCCAGTCGTCGGCCCGCTCGGGGTCGAACGGCGCCTCGTCCAGATCGGGCGAGACGTAGCGCAGGAAGTACCACGAGGAGTCGACGAACGTGTCCATCGTGTCCGTCTCG
>CAZMLQ010000176.1:0-4103 GCA_964567195.1 uncultured Haloferacaceae archaeon
GTACGTCCGGATCGCCGGCATCGCCGGCGCCACCGACACCCACGTCGTCCACGAGCGCGCGGACCCGACGACGATGCGTGGCGTCGTCGAGTCCGGCCGCGAAGCCTACGAGATGGCCGGGCTCGGCCCCGAGGATGTCGACGTGGCCGAACTCCACGACATGTTCACCATCCTCGAGTTCCTCCAGAGCGAGGACCTGGGCTTTTTCGAGAAGGGCGCCGGCTGGGAGGCGGTCGAGGACGGCCGCACCGACCGGGACGGCGACCTGCCGGTCAACACCTCCGGCGGGCTGAAGTCCAAGGGCCACCCGCTCGGGGCCAGCGGCGTCGCACAGGTCTACGAGCTCTACCGACAGCTCCGGGGCGAGGCGGGCAAGCGCCAGGTCGACGCCGACGTGGGGCTGGCGTGTAACGTCGGCGGGTTCGGCAACTGCGTGGTCACCACCCTGCTGGAGGCGGCCTGATGGAGGCCTACCGCTACCCCGACGGCAGCCTCACCTACCCGGGCCACGCCCGCGGACCGGGCGGCGAGGCGCCCGTCGACACCGTCGACCTGAGCGACCGGACCGCCGAGGTGGTCACCTGGACCGTCTCGACGGCCAGCCCGCCCGGCGTGCGCGAGCCCAACCCGCTGGCGATCGTCGAGTTCGACGTCGACGGCGAGCCGGTCCGGGCGATCGGCGGACTCACCACCGACGCGGTCGAGATCGGTGACCGGGTCCGACCCGTCCACGTCGACGAGCTCCGCGATCCCGAGGCGGGGATCCGCGAGCCGGCGAGCCAGCGCTGGGACGGCTACCGGTTCGAGCCGGTCGAGGACTGAGCGCCCCCGCCCTCGTCGTCCGCGTCGTCCGCGTCGTCCGCGTCGTCGTCCCGTTCGACCGCCGCCCGGATCGACTCGAGTTCGGCCTCCACGTCGACGCCCGCCTCGTCCCCGTCCCCGTCGGGGTCGGTCGCGCCCTCCTCCTGCACGTCGATGCTGACCCCCCGATCGCGGTTCCGGCCGCGCCCCGGGCTGGATCCGGACCCGCGCCCCGACCGCTCCGCCCGCCCGCCCCCGGTCTCGCCCTCGACGGTCCGACGGGCGTCGTCCAGGCGGTCCTCGACGGTCTCGCTCAGCGCCCGGGCGTCCTCGACCAGCCGCCGCGAGCTCTCGTCCTCTGGCAGGTCGGCCGCCGAGAGCGCGGTCCGTAGCTCCGAGAGCGCGCGCTCGACGCCCCCGACCGCGGAGTCCCCGGCCGCGGCGAGACGCCCGCCGGCCCGCCCGGCCGACGGTCCCACCGCCCGCCGGTCCGGATCGACCAGCCGCAGGAGTCCACGCAGAAGCTCCAGCGCCGCGACCGTCGCCTCCAGCGTGGCGATCACCGTCGGGATGGTGTACTCCTCGGTGAACCGGAGCAGGTCGCCGGCCGAGGGTGGCGACCGACGGCGCCGCGACCGGGCGGGGGCGTGGCGGTCGCCGTCGGGTGCGTCCCCGGCCCCGCCGGCGGTGTCGCCTCCGTCGTCGCCGTCGGCGTCCTCGAGTTCCCGCCGCAGCGCGGCCAGGGTGTCGGCCAGTTCCTCCAGCACCGCCGCGGTGTCGGGCTCGCGAGCGCTCACGACCGGTCTACGGCGGCGGATGGCGAAAGCCCTTCGGCGTCTTAGGCCGACCGAAACCCATATGAGTTTAGGTCTACCTAACCCGTCCATGGAGAGCCCCGCGGGGGACGAGACGGACGCCGAGGTTCGGGCGGAGCTTCCGACGGTCGCGGCGCTGCGGACCAGCCCGGACCGGACGGTGTTCACCGAGGAGGACAACAGCGACGGCTGGATCGCGAGCGACGTGGTCGTCGAGGCCGAGCGGTAGGCGTCAGCCGGGGCCGGTCGTCGTCGAGAACGGGAGGTGTGTCGGCCGGACGCGGTCCGGACCCGTTACTTCGTCGCCGCGTCGAGCACGAGGGTGTCGTCCTCGAGGTAGTGCTCGAGGTGGTGGGCGTGCTCCTCCAGGTCGAGCAGCGTGTCGCGCAGGAGGTCGGCGGTGGCGTGGTCGCCGAGGTTCGTCGCGAGTTCGAAGTGCTCGCGGGTCATCTCGATGATGTCGCCGTACATCTCCATGTCGTTGGCCAGCGAGGTCCGGACGTCGTAGACATCGTCGTCCTCGGGCTCGACGGGCGCGGCCGCCTCGAGTTCCGCGCCGCGGGCCAGCGGGACGCCGCCGAGGGCCTGGACGCGCTCGGCGAGCTCGTCGGCCGCCTCCTCGGCGTCCTCGGCCGCCTCGCCCAGGTACTCGTGGATCCCGAGGAACTCGGCGCCCTCGACGTTCCAGTGGTGCTTTTTCAGCTGGTGGTAGAGGACGTACGTCGCCGCGAGGTCGGTCTGGAGCGCGTCGACGATCTGCTCGGTCTTCTCCTGGTCGAGCCGCAGGGCCGCGCTCGCCTCGACGCTGCCGGACTGCTCTCGGACGGTCTTCTGGGTACTCATCTCGTTTCTATCATCGTCCGCCGGACACTTAAAGATTCGCCTTTCGAGAACTCACCTTTTCGAATCGAAAACGTGTGTTTCCATCACACCCAAACCGGAGCCCGTCCGAATGGAAACGCTTTCGACGCACACGCGACGAGCGACGGCCATGAGTGACGGGGACGAGACCGACGACGAGGCGCCCGCCGAGGCGCTCGCGACCCGTCTCGACGCGGTTGCCGAGGCGCTGGACGCGGCCGAGACCGAGGCCGACCTCGACGAGGTGGCGGCGACCCTCGACGCCCTCCGCGAGGCGTTCGAGTCGACCGACCTCCCCGAGCCGGCCGACGACGACGAGGATCCGGCGGCGACCATCGAGGAGCGTCTCGACGGGCTCGAGACCGACCTCGAGTCGGCACGGGGGCCCTACGCCACGGACGTCGCCGAGTCGGTCGCCGGGGCGGCCGAGACGGTCGCGTCCACCCGCTGGACCGAGGCCGGGACCGAGGCGGTGCTGGCCGCCGCGGCCGGCTTCGCCGGCGCCGCGAGCGAGGCGACCGGCGACGGCGTCGCCGTCGAGGGGACCGACGCCGAGGCGGCGGCCACGGCCCTCGAGACCGCCGCCGACGCGGTCGAGACCGCCGGGCTCGACCCGGACGACGACGCGGCGACGATCGCCGACCTCGTCGCGGCCGCCGACGAGCTCGCCGACGCGGTCGAGGCCGCCGAGGAGTGGACCGACCTCGAGAAACACCGCCGGCTGGAGGCCGAAGGCTTCTACGACGTGCTCGGCCACTACAAGGACTTTCCGCCCGAGTGGGCGGCGCTCAAAGAGCACGAGCGACGGGGCAACGTCGAGATGGTGTTGCTCGCGCTCGAGACGCTCGACTCCGAGTTCATGGAGCGTCACTGTCTCGAGGCGATCACCCGCATGAACGACCCGGGCGCGTTCGAGACGATGCACGCCCGCGCGAGCAAACGCGACAAGCCCGGCGTGCGGGCGCTGGGGAAGATGGCCGCCACGGACGCCGTCGAGACCCTGATCGAGTACGTCGACGCCGACTCCGACCCTCAGCTCCAGAAGGTCACCTTCCGGGCGCTGGGCGAGATCGGCGACCCCCGCGCGACCGAGCCTCTGGCCCGAAAGCTCACCATGGACGACGACGAGGTCCGGCCCCACGCCGCCCGCGCGCTCGGCCTGCTCGGCGACGCCCGCGCGGTCGAGCCACTCGCCGACACCCTCGCGACCGACGAGGCCGACACCGTCCGGGCCGCGGCCGCGTGGGCGCTGCGCCAGATCGGCACCGAGCGGGCGCTCGAGGCCGCCGCCGGGGCCGTCGACGACGACGCCTACCTCGTCTCGTTCGAGGCCGAGCGGGCCGCCGAGGCGCTCGGCGTCGACGCGACCGACCCCGCGCCGCCCGCGTAGCCGACTCCCCCGACACTCTTCCCCGATGACGGGGCCACCACCCGCGTGGTCCCGCGCCCGCCCCGCGTCCCCCGTGGCACGGCCCGCGTCGGCCTCGCGCTCGCGCTCGCACTCGTCGCCGGCGCGACGCCCGCCGCCGGCGCGTCCACCCCCGTCTCCGCCTCCGCCCCCGCCCCCGCTCCGGCCACCGCGTCGACCCCGGGGACGACGAACGACTCGACGGCCGGCCCGCGGCT
>CAZMLQ010000177.1:0-3421 GCA_964567195.1 uncultured Haloferacaceae archaeon
GCACCCGGACCTCCCCGCGAGGAGCGACCGTGACGAGCGGCGAGGCCGGACGGCGAGAATCGAGGCAGGGAGCGGAGCGCGGACGCGAGTGGAGCGAGTGAGGTTCGATTCTCGCACCCGGACCTCCCCGCGAGGAGCGACCGTGACGAGCGGCGAGGCCGGACGGCGCGGGCCCGCTCAGCGCGGGTCGAACTCGCCGCCCGCGTCGAGACGCCGCGGCGAGGGCGTCGCGTCGAGACGGCCCCGGCTCTTGATGATGTTGAACGCGGTGACGAGATCGGAGCGCGAGACCAGCCCGACGAGGCGGCCGTCGGCGTCGAGGACCGGCAGCCGACCGACGCTCTCGGACTGCATGCGCCCGATCGCGTCCATCGCGTCCGCATCGAGGCTGACGCTCGCGAGCTCGTCGCTCATCACGTCGGCGACGGTGTAGGCGTCGTGTTCGACCTCGCGGACCTCGCGGGCGTCGTCGAGCGTGACCATCCCGACCAGCTCGTCGCCCCGCATCACGGGGTAGCCGGTGTGGCGCTCCTCGAACATCCGGTCCAGGAGGGTGGCGACGCTGGTCCTCTCGTCGACGACGTCGAGCCGGTCGCGGGGCGTCATCACGTCGGCGACGGTGACGTCCTCGAAGGCGGCCCGCAGGGCGGTCTGTTGGGCTTCGCCCGAGGCGGCCATGTAGATGAAAAAGGCCAGCGCGACGAGAAAGAGGTTGGCGAACAGCCCGAACAGCCCGAGCGCGAACGCGAACAGCTTGCCGACCTCGGCCGCGAGCTGGGTCGCCCGGGCGTGGGGGCGGGTCCGGGCGAGCAGCGCGCGCAACACCCGGCCGCCGTCCATCGGGAAGCCCGGGAGCATGTTGAAGACGGCGAGCGCGACGTTCGTGAGCGCGAGATAGCCGAGCACGAACCGGACGGCCGACTGGTCGGGCGGGACCGCGAGGAAGGCGCCGTAGGCGCCGACGCCCACGAGGACGCTGACGACCGGCCCGGCGATCGCGATGGCCAGCTCCTGGCGCCAGTCCTCTGGCATCTCGGTGAAGCGGGCGACGCCGCCGAACAGCCAGAGCGTGATCGACTCGATCTCGTAGCCAAAGCGCATCGCGACCAGCGAGTGGCCGAACTCGTGGAGGAGGATGCCGACGAACAGCCCGAGGGCGGCCGCCGCGCCCAGCACCCACCGGAGCGAGCCCGCGTCGAGCGTCGCCGCGGGCAGTCCCGTCCCGAACAGCCCGTTGATCACGCCGACGAGTTCGGTCACGTCGGAGCCGATGAGCCAGGCGAACAGCGGCAACACCACGAGGAAGGTCAGGTCGAGACGGATCGGGATGCCGAACGCGCTCCCGACGCGGATGCCGCGCATACCCGCCGTTGACCGGCGGGGGGATTAAACCCGTCGCGGGGGCCGGGAGGTTAAGTCCCGCCCCCGCGAACCGGAGGTGTGAGCGACGCAGACGCCACCACGGACGAGCGCCGGCCCGTCCTGCGCCGGGCCGAGGATGTCGAGTACGAGCCGGTCGAGGCCGCCCCCGGACTGTCGAAGGGCGTGTTGATCGACGGCGACGACGGCGCCCCGAACGTCGCCATGCGGCGATTCACCCTCGCGGCCGGCGCCGAGGTGCCCCGCCACACCAACGCCGTCGAGCACGAACAGCACGTCCTCGCGGGCGAGTACGTGGTCGGGCTCGGCGACGAGGAACACGTCGTCCGGCCGGGCGACAGCCTCCTGATCCCCGCCGGGACCGTCCACTGGTACCGCAACGAGGGCGAAACCGAGGGCGCGTTCGTCTGCGTGGTGCCACGGGGCGACGACAGCATCGAGCTCGTCGGGTAGCGCGGCTCGGCCCGGCCCGGCCCGGCGAGACGAACGCTACTTGTACCCGCTCGCCCTACCACGGGGCGTGTCACGCCAGGTCGGGCGGGTCGACACCCTCTTTCTCCACGAGACCGACGACCGTTATCTCGCCGTCGTCGTCCGGGACGGCGAACGGATCTTCCGGGCGCGCTTAGAGCTGAAAGCGACCGACGCCGGCCCCCGGCCCGGCCGCTTCCGGGTGCTCCGGGGCTCGGACGAGGAGCCCCGCCCGCCCGACGAGTTCGTCGAACTCGCCCGCCGGGCCGCGCGGATCCGCATCTCCGAGCAGACCTCGCCCGCCGCCCGCGACCGGCTGACGGCGATGCTCGACGGCTACCAGCTCGAGGCGCTCACCGTCCGGACCTGCCGCTACTGTGCCGCCGCCGGGCGCTACTCGCCGATCACCGAGGAGACGGCGATCAAGGCCGACCGCGATCACGTCTGTCGGGACTGCGCCCGGCGCGAGCTCGACCGCGAGCTGTCGTTCGCCGGCGGGCTGACCGACGCGGCGCGCCGGCGTCTCGAGGAGCTGCTGTTCGAGGTGGGCGATCTCGACCGGATCGTCGGGCTGCTCGGTGGCGAGCTCGACCCCGAACTGACGAAGTTCGACGAGATCTCCGCCACCGTCGAGGACGTCGATCCGGTGGCGGTCGCCGACCTCGATCTCCACCCCGATCTCGCCGCCCTGGTCGAGTCGCGCTTCGAGACGCTGTTGCCCGTCCAGTCGCTGTCGGTCGCCAACGACCTCCTCTCGGGCCGGGACCAGCTGATCGTCAGCGCGACCGCGACCGGCAAGACCCTGATCGGCGAGCTCGCCGGCATCGACCGCGTGCTCCGTGGCGAGGGGAAGCTGCTCTTTCTCGTCCCGCTGGTCGCGCTCGCCAACCAGAAACACGAGGACTTCCGCGCGGAGTACGGCGACCTCGCCGACGTGACGATCCGGGTGGGCGCGAGCCGGATCGGCGGCGACGGCGCCCGCTTCGACCCCTCGGCCGACGTGATCGTCGGCACCTACGAGGGGGTCGACCACGCGCTCCGGACCGGGCGCGACCTCGGCGATGTCGGTACGGTCGTGATCGACGAGGTCCACACCCTGAAAGAGGAGGCGCGGGGCCACCGCCTCGACGGTCTGATCACCCGCCTGAAGTCGTACTGCGAGTCCCGGGCCAAGCGCCGGTCGGGCTACGGCGGCGCCCAGTGGCTCTACCTCTCGGCGACGGTGGGCAACCCCGAGTGGCTGGCCCGCCGGCTCTCCGCGACCCCGATCGAGTTCGAGGAGCGGCCCGTCCCGGTCGAACGCCACGTCACCTTCGCCGACGGCCGCGAGAAGCCCCGGATCGAGAACGACCTCGTCAGACGGGAGTACGACCGGACCTCCCCCCAGGGCTACCGCGGCCAGACCATCGTCTTCACCAACTCCCGGCGGCGCTGTCACGAGATCGCTCGAAAGCTCGACTACGACGCCGCCGCCTACCACGCCGGGCTGGACTACGGGCGGCGAAAGCGCGTCGAGCGCCGGTTCGGCGAGGGCGATCTCGCCGCGGTCGTGACGACGGCCGCGCTCGCC
>CAZMLQ010000177.1:3431-4033 GCA_964567195.1 uncultured Haloferacaceae archaeon
GCGATGGGCATCGAGTGGCTCTCGGTCCAGGAGTTCGAGCAGATGCTCGGCCGGGCCGGCCGCCCGGACTACCACGACCGCGGCGTGGTCTACCTGCTCGTCGAGCCCGACGGCAGCTACCACTCCTCGATGGAGCGCACCGAGGACGAGGTCGCGTTCACCCTGCTGAAAGGCGAGATGGAAGACGTCACCGCCCGCTACGACGCCGCCGCCGCGGCCGAGGAGACGCTCGCGAACCTCGTCGTCGCGGGCGCGGGGGCGAAGCGCCTGAACGACCGGATGCTGGGCGAGATCGACACCGAGCGGGCGGTCGCGCGCCTGCTCGACTGGGGGTTCATCGACGGGCTCGAGGCCACGCCGCTCGGCCGGGCGGTGACCGAACACTTCCTCGCCCCCGACGACGCCTTCCGTCTGCTCGACGCGATCCGCCGGGGCGCAGATCCCTACGAGATCGTCGCCGAGACCGAACTCGCCGACGAGGAGTAGGGAGCGAAACGCTTTCTATCGCCGGCCGGCGACTGTCGTGCGAGGGACCGTGGGTTAGTGGTATACTTCGGGCCTTGGGTGCCCGTAACCCCGGTTCGAATCCGGGCGGTCCCACT
>CAZMLQ010000178.1:0-4000 GCA_964567195.1 uncultured Haloferacaceae archaeon
ACGCCCACGACGTGCCGATCGAGGTGGTGCCGGGCGTCACCGCGGCGCTGGCGGGGGCGGCGAACCTCGGTGCGCCGCTGTCGAACGACTTCTGTACGGTCTCGCTGTCGGACAAGTGGCGGGGCTGGGACGAGATCGAGGAGAAGCTGCGGGCGGCGGCGATCAGTGGCTTCGTGATCGTGCTGTACAACTGCTGGCGCGACCACGAGCGGGCGATCGAGGTCGTCCGCGAGGAGCGCGCCGACGACGTTCCGGTCGGGATCTTCGACGACGCCGGCCGGGGCGACGCCGGCCGGAACCTCGCGGGCGAGAGCCGGACGATCACCAGCCTCGGCGCGGTCGAGGCCCACGCCGACGAGGTGGGCGGGATGGGCACGTCGATCCTGATCGGCACCCACGAGACCGAGGTCTGGACGAACGCGGAGGGCGAGCACCTGGTCACCCCGCGAGGCGGGCGTGACGTGGAGGACTTCTGATGCAGACCGACGAGACTGCGGACACGACGACCGGAGACACCGGGACGGAGACGAGCTGTGGCGCGAGCACGGGGACCGGCGCCGACACGGAGACGAACGCGGACGCGTCGGGCGCGGCGGCCGGCGGGGACGCCACGGCCTGCGGTGGCGGCGGCGACGACGGCTCGTGTGGCGCGGGCGCGAAGCGCGCGGCGACCGACGAGCGGGTGGCCGCGTCGGCGGACGCGTTCGAGGGCGAGCCCGGCCGCCTCGTCGCGGTCGGTCTCGGCCCCGGCCGGCCGGAGGGGATGACCGCCCGGGCGCGGGCGGCGCTGCTCGACGCCGACCACGTGGTCGGCTACACGACCTACGTCGAACTGCTCCCCGACGCGGTGGTCGAGTCGGCCGACGAGATCCACGACACCCCGATGTGTGGCGAGGTCTCGCGCACGGAGGAGGCGGTCGACCGGGCGCTGGCGGGCCACGACGTGGCGATCGTCGGCAGCGGCGACCCGAACGTCTACGCGCTGGCGGGGCTGGCTCTCGAGATCGCGGAGTCGAAGGGGACGACCGCCTCGGCGCTCGGGTTCGAGGTGGTGCCGGGCGTGCCCGCGGCCCAGTCCTGTGGCGCCCGCCTCGGCGCCCCGTTGGTCAACGACTCGGTCTCGATCTCGCTGTCCGACCACCTGACGCCGATGGCCGAGATCGAGTCCCGGCTCCACGCCGTCGCGGCCGAGGGGTTCACGATCGCGGTCTACAACCCCTGGTCGCGCAAGCGCCGCGAGAACTTCGCGACCTGCTGTGAGATCCTGCTCGAACACCGCGCGCCCGACACGCCCGTGGGGATCGTCCACGGCGCCGGCCGCGAGGACGAGCGCGTCGAGATCGTCGAGCTGGGCGAGCTCGAGGCCCACGGCGAGACCGACCTGATCGACATGACGACGACGCTGATCGTCGGCAACGAGGAGACCTACGTCTGGGACGGCCGGATGGTCACCCCCCGGGGCTACGAGTCCAAGTATGAGTACTGAGTACCGGGTGCGCCTCGACCGCGAGGCCTGTGCCGGCATCTTCGCCTGTCTCGTCCGGGACGACCGCTTCCGCGAGGCCGCCGACGGGCTGGCGACGCTCGACGGGACGGCGACCGAGCCCGGGGCCGACGGCGTCGTGACCGCGACCTTCGACGACGACCGCCTCGACGAGGCGCGGTCGGCCGCCCGGGCCTGTCCGGTCGACGCCATCGCGGTGACGGCCCGGGAGGAGCCGTGAGCGACCGACCACTGCCCGAGCCGGCCGACGACCTGCTCGCCGCGACGCCGGGGACGGCCTACCTCTGGGGCCGGATCGCCGGCGACGGCCGCCTCGTCGACGGCGACCGCGCGGTCGTCCGGACGGCCGACGCGGGCGCGGCCCGGGCGTGTGGGGCGGTCGCGGGCGTCGACGTCGATCCGGAGCGGGCCCGCGAGACGACCGCCCGGGAGTCCGCCCACGACGCCGCGGTCGTGCGTTACGACGACGAGTACGAGCTCCGGCTGCCGGGCGTCCCGGCGGCGCGCGCGGCCGCGGCGTTCGGCCTGCCACGCGACGGCGACCGCGGTGGCTACCGCTTCGACGCGCTCGCGGACGAGCCGGCGCTGTTGCGGGGGCTGTTCGAGGCCTGCGGGACGGTCTGTTTCCGCGAGTCGGCCGGCTCGGTCGGGCTCTCGTTCGTTCACGACGAGTCGCTGCTCCGGACGGTCCGGGGGCTACTGGCCGACGCGCCGCCGGCGCTCCCGACCGGGGAGCTCTCGCCGGCCTCCGCCGGCGGCCACTGGTTCGGGCTGGCCGACGGGGCCGACGTGGCCGGCTTCGCGGCCTGGCTCTACGCGGGCAGCGACGCGTCGGGGCTGTACAGCGACGGCCGGCGGGCGAAGCTACGCCGGAGCGTCGAGCGCGCGACCGGGCGGGAGGTCGGGGCGCTGTGACCGCCGCGCCCGAGGACGCGCCGCCGTCGGCGGCGGCCGCCGGCCTCGACGACGAGGCGGTGTTGCTGGTCGGCCACGGCTCGCGCCGCGAGCGGTCGAACGAGGCGGTGCGCGAGCTGGCGGCCGACCTCGAGTGCCGGCTCGGCCTGCCCGTCGACGCCGCCTTCCTCGAGCTGGCCGAGCCCGACATCGCTGACGGGATCGCCGGCCTCGCGGCGACGGTCTCGCGGCTCTCGGTCGTCCAGCTCTCGCTGTTCGCGGCGAGTCACGTCAAAAACGACGTGCCCCTGGCGATCGAGGCCGCGCGCGCGACCCACGAGGACCTCCGCGTCCACGCCGGCCGCCACCTCGGCGTCCACCCGGCGCTCGTCGACGTGGTCGACGACCGGGCCCGGGCGGTCGAGGAGCGCCTGGACGTCGACCGCGCGACCGACGACGTGGCGGTCGTGCTCTGTGCGCGGGGCTCGAGCGACCCCGACGCCAACGCCGACGCCCACAAGCTGGCGCGGCTGCTCTACGAGGGCCGCGAGTTCGACCGGGTCGAGACCGCCTTCGTCGGCGTCACCGAGCCACGGCTGGAGGCGGCCCTGCCGGACCTGGCCAAGCGCCGCCCCGACGCCGTCGTCGTGGTCCCGTACATGCTCGGCGACGGCGTGCTCACCGGTCGGGTGCGCGAGCGGACCGCCGAGTTCGACGAGGAGTACCCCTACGTCGAGGCGGCGGCGGGCGATCCGCTCGGCACCGACGCCCGGCTGCTCGACGTGCTCGGCGACCGCTGGCAGGAGGCCCGGACCGACGCGGTCGACATGTCCTGTGACACCTGCAAGTACAAGGTCGAACTCGACGGCTACGAGGCCGACGTGGGCGGCGCCCGTGCGACCCTGCGGGCGCTCACCCACCGCGAGAGCCACGCCGACCGGACCGACGTCGACGACGAACCACACGTCCACGACGCGCCCGAGCACCACGTCGCGGTCTGTACCAACCGGACCTGCGCGGCGGCGGGCGCGCCCGCCGTGCTCGAGCGCCTGCGCCAGGCCGCCCGCGACTCCGACGCCTGCGACGCCCGGATCACGCGCACCTCCTGTCTCGGCCGGTGCGAGAGCGGCCCGAACGTCGCCGTCTACCCCGACGGGGTCTGGTACGGCGGCGTCGACGCCGAGGCCGACGACGCCGAGCGGATCGTCGGCTCGCATCTCGACCGGGGACGGCTCGTCTCCGATCTGGTCGACCAGACGCTGTAATACACCACACCACACCGATGACCTGTCACGAGATCGAAGCCCTGCGGCTCGGACTGATGAACAGCCTGGGAGCGACCGACGAGAGCGCCCGCCGGCACGCGCGGGCGGAACTCGAGGGCCACCTCGAGGGACCGATCGAGGCGCTCGCGGAGGCCGAGGACCTGGACGCGGTCGCGCGCCACCTCGACGCGGCGCTGGTCGACCTGGAGTCGACGGTGGCCGCGACCGACCCCGACGACCCCGCCTACGACTACCTGCGCGGCCGGCTGGTCGCCGTCCGCGACGCCGAGCGGGCGGTCGCCCGCCTCGCCGACCACGGGGCGGGCGTGCTCGACGG
>CAZMLQ010000179.1:0-3854 GCA_964567195.1 uncultured Haloferacaceae archaeon
CGGCGACGGTGAGGCTGATCCCGTCGAGCGCGATCGAGCCCTTCTCGACGACGTAGCGCCCGAGCCCGTCGGGGAGGGCGAACTCGAACCACCAGTCCTCGCCGACGCGCTCGACGCGCTCGACGGTCGTGGTCGCGTCGACGTGGCCTTGGACGAGGTGGCCGTCGAACCGACCGTCGGCGGGCAGGGCCCGCTCGACGTTGACGGGATCGCCCGGTTCGAGTTCGCCGAGGTAGGTGCGTTCCAGCGTCTCGGTCGCGGTGAACAGCTCGAACCACGCGCCCTCGGGGTCGAACGCCTCGACGGTCAGACAGACCCCGCTCACGGCGATCGACTGCCCGCCGTGGAGGTCGTCGAGCGACAGCTCCGGTCCCGGGGCGATCCGGAGCCGCCGGCCGTCCGCGTCGGCCGTCACGTCGGTCACCTCGGCGACGCCCTCGACGATGCCGGTGAACATACCGGCGGTAGCGGCGGCGGCCGCTAATCGCTTGCCCTTCGCCCCCGCCGGCCGGGGTCAGGGCTTCAGACGCGCCCGCTCGATTCGCTCGCGCAGCGTCGCACAGACGTGCAACACCGGGTACGTCCACTCCCGGTCGGCGTAGAGGTAGGCACAGAGCTCTCGCCCCGAGGCGAGCAGCCGCTCCACGTCGGCGAAGTGGCGCTGGCGGTCGGCGACCAGCGCGTCGAGCGCGTCCAGCGCGGCCCCGAGCACGCTCGGGTCGTGGGGGCCGGCGCCGGCGAGATCGGTCGCCACGTCCGTCGTCGTCGCCGCGGCGTCGTCGAGCGAGTCCGCCTCGGCCGCCAGCGCGTCGGCCAGTTCGCGCCGGCCGTGGGCGACCGATCGGACGGCGCTGCGGAGCGCGTCGCGCCGGGCGGCGGTGAACGCCCCCGGCGCGTCGGCGTCGAGGACCGCGGACAGGCCCGGGCCGAACTCGGCCGCGAGGTTCTCGGCCAGCGACTCGCCGTACACCCGCTCGTAGTGCGGGACCGCCATGACGGTCTCGCGGTAGGCCTCGCGGACGCGCCCGAGTGCGGGGCTGGGCGTCCGGTCGAGCCCGGGCGATAGCCCCGGCGGGCCCCGGACGGCGTCGGGGCTCGGCGAGGGCTCGACCGGGATCGCCGCCAGGCGCTCGTCGAACTCGCCGAGCGCCTCGATCTCCGCGCGCACCTCCGAGCGCTCCCGGCGCACCCGCTCGCGTGCCCGGCGTATCGGCCCGACGAGCCGCCCCGCGCCCTCCGCCGACGCGGCGTCGCGGCCGCTCCGTGACATAGAGACACATGCCGGTCCCCCGGTGAAAACCCTTCCGTCAGACGCCGCCCCGTGGGGTCCGGGGGGCTTTTACTCGCGGCCGGTGAGATGCCGGACATGAGCCTCGGGGGCCGCCTCCGCAGCAGCTTTCTCGCGGGCGTCCTGCTGGTCGCGCCCCTCGCGGTGACGGCGTTCGTCCTCGGGTTCGTCTTCGATCGCCTGACCGGCGCGCTCGCCCCGCTCGTCCGCGCGACGCGCCTCGCCGCCTACACCGGCAACAGCCAGCTGCTCGCCCAGGTCCTGACCGCCCTGTTGCTCGCCGGCGGGCTCACCGCGCTGGGCTATTTCGCCTCCTGGAGCGTCGGCCGCCGGCTGTTCGGCGGGCTCGAGCGCGGCGTCCGGCTGGTGCCGCTCGTCCGCACCGTCTACTTCGGCGTCCGCGGGATCAGCGAGTCGCTGCTCGAGCGTGCCGCCGGCTACGAGAGCGTCGTCGTCGTCGAGTACCCCCGCGAAGGCGTCTACGTGATCGGGTTCGTCACGAACGAGAGCCCCCGCGCGACCCGGGTCGCCGTCGCCGACGACGCCCTGCTCTCCGTGTTCGTCCCCAACAGCCCCAACCCGACCGGCGGTCGGCTGTTGCTCGTCCCCCCGGACGAGCTCCACGAGGTCGACATGTCCGTCCGCCGCGGGCTCAGACTGCTGATCACCACCGGCCTGAGCGTCGACCACGTGACCGACGAGCTCCCGAACGGCGACGACGAGGGCGAGGGTGATCCCGGCCCTCGCGACGACGGCCGCGGCGTCGACGCCGGGGCCAGAGCGCGGACCGACTGAGCCCGGCCCGGTCCGTCCCGGCCTCGCGGGAGCCAGAGCTATGTCCGCGGCCGACGAGAGACGGCCGTGCGCCTCGGGATCCTCGAGACCGTCGGTCTGGCCGCCTCGCTCGTCTTCGCCGTCCCCGTCGGGATCGCCGGCGGCGGCTTCCTGCTCGGCGACCGACCGTTTCTCGGCGGCGTTCTCGTCCTCGTCGCCGTCCTGATGGTGGTCGTCCCGCGGCGGGTCACCACCCCGGGCGACGTGCCGGGCGCGGTCCTCGGCCGCCTCGCGGGCCGCGCGGTCGAGGACCCGGACGCGGCGGAGGCCGGGGAGGAGGACCCGGACGCGGCCGAGGCCGGGCGTTGACCGCCGCCCGGCGGCCGGCTCAGAGCCCCGTCGACGCGTCGGTGAGGACCAGCGCACCGTCGCCGTCGTCGCCTGCGGGCGACCGTTCTCCGTCGCCGGCGGGCGACCGTTCTCCGTCGCCGGCGGGCGAGTCTCCGTCGGTCACGACCACCGTGTCGGCGAGGACGACGCGCTCGGGGCCCGTCTCGGCCGCGGCGGCCGCCCGGACGACGAGCACGTGCCCGGCGGCGAGGGTGGCGTCGGCGGTGCGCGGGCGCTCCCGGGCGGTCAGTCCGATCCCGTGGACCGCGACCGCCTCGGGCGGCGGGGCGAGGCCGAACGCCGAGAGCTCGCCCAGCAGCTCCGCCCGGACCTCGGCGAGGTCGACGCCGGGGGCGACCGTCTCGACGGCCACCCGCCGCGCCGACTCGCAGGCGACGTGGGCGCGACGCTCCCAGCCCCCGTCGGCGCCGGGCGCCAGCGTCCGCGCACAGACTGCGCGATAGCCCGCCGGTCCGCGCGGTGTGGCGCGGACCACCCGGAGGTCGCCAGCGCTCGCGACCTGGACGCCGGGCGTGGCCCCCGGCTCGGTCCCGGCGGCGGCGCGCGCCCCCGTCCGGACCGCCGCCTCGACGTCTGCCGGCCCCGCCCGGACGGCCGCCACGGTGGCGGTCGCGGTCCGGGCGACGGCCGCGATCCGGTCGCGCTCGGTGGCGCCCTTCCGCGCGCGGGCCGCGGCGAGCGCCCCGGTCGAGACGAGGTCGAAGCCCGCGGCCTCGAGCCGGAGGGCGGCGTCGTGGGCCACCGCGCGGGGCGCGAGCACCCGACCGCCGCCACCGTCGATCCGATCCGTCAGCCACGCCGCGGCGGCGGCTGGCGGGTCGGCGGCGTCGCGGCGGTGGACGGCTGGCGCGCCGGTCGCCGCCGCGTCGGGGCGGCGCCAGCACAGGGCCTCGTCGGGGGTGACGAGGACGACACAGGGGACGGGCGGCGCGTCCCCGAGGAGCGCGCGCAGGTCGGGGTCGTCGCCGGCGGCGGCGTGACAGAGCGCGACCGCGTCGGGGCGGTCGGCGATCGCCGCGCGGGCGGCGGGGAGCGCCGGCGGGGGATCGATCGGCGACCGCTCGGTCAGTGTTCGACGGCGGTCGCGCCGTCCTGGACCGACGCGACGAGGTCGGCCGGCGGCTCGTCCCGGAGTTCGTCGAACAGGAGCACGCTGACGGGGAGGGTGGGGGCGCCGCCGATCAGGTTCTCGAGGACGACCAGCCGCTCGCGCGCCCGGCTCATCCCGACGTAGAAGACCCGGCGCTCGTTGTCGGTCAGCAGCGGGACCGCGCCGTCGACGGTCTCGAAGCCGGTCTCCTCGCCCTCGCCGGCGACGCTGGCCGACATCTGCTCGACCACCTTCTCGGTGAGGTCGGTCGCGACGAAGACGTGGTCGGCC
>CAZMLQ010000180.1:0-3843 GCA_964567195.1 uncultured Haloferacaceae archaeon
AGCGCGACGGTCTTCAGCAGGTGGTTGCCGACGTAGGTGTCGAGCAGGAACGGGAAGCTCTCGTCCTCGTACGCGAGGATCTCGCGGACGTGGTGGCGGTTGTGCTCGGAGAGCGCGTCGATCGGGATCTCGTCGCCCGGTTCGAGCCCGTGTTCGTCGACGTAGCGCCCCACGTCATCGTTGCGGGCGTAGACCACGTCGAGGGCCCAGCGCTCGGCCCAGCGCTCGACGAACTCGAGCAGGCCGTCGAAGTGCTGGAAGTGATCGATGAACACCACCGGTGGCACCTCGAGGTCGAACTCCTCGGCCACCTCCTTCACGAAGTAGAGGGCGAGCGTCGAGTCCTTGCCGCCGGTCCACATCACCGCCGGGGTGTGGTACTTGGTCAGCCCGGTCCGGGTCACCGCGATCGCCTTCTCGATCTTCTCCCGGAGGGTCGGGTAGTCGGCCGGAGACTCGCCCGCGCCGTCGTCGTAGTCCACGTCGAGGTAGTCGGGGAACGCCGCGGTCATCGGTGGCCGTGACGCGAAGCCGGGGCAAGTAGCTTGTGTCTGCGAGGCGGGTCCGGTGGCACCGTTTCCGTCCGCGTCCGCGGTCGCGTCGCCCGCCCGGGACCGTCCCTCGCGACCCGGCGAGCGCCCCCTCGCGACCGTCGGGCGAGCTCGATTACCGGCGGGCGACCGGACGTAGACACGACAACGACGGTCATCGACGAGGTCGACCGGGGGATCCTCTACGCGATCCAGCGCGACGCCCGGAACACGACCATCGCGGAGATCGCCGACGAGGTCGACGTCTCGCCGTCCACGGTCCGCAACCGGATCGAGGCGATAGAGGAGGCAGGCATCATCGAGGGCTACTATCCCGAGGTCGACTACGAGGCCGCGGGCTTGCCACTCCACACCCTGTTCGTCTGCAACGGCGCCGACCGACGAGCGCGCGTCGCTGGCCGAACGGGCCCTCGAGGCCCGCGGCGTGGTCGGCGTCCGAGCCACCCTCACCAGCAGTCACAGCCTCTTCGTCGAGGCCGTCGCGGTCGACACCGCCGACCTCGCGTCGATCACCGAGGGGATTGGCGAACTCGGCCTCTCGGTCGAGTCCTCGGAGATCGTCACCGGCCGCTACACCCGCCCCTGGAGTCACTTCGACGCGGAGTGGCGTCGGCTGCGAGTATCACAACAGCTCTCCGCGTGAGTGCCCGGTGGGCCCGCGCTGACCGCAACAGCTATCTCGTATGACATGCTACGCGCCGTCGTGATGGACGATCGAACGATGTCTACACCCGAAGCCGGGAGCGATCTGACCGCGGACCAGGCGGCGCTGTTGCGCGACGCGGTCCGGCGGGGCTACTTCGCCGTGCCGCGTCGGGTCACGCTGTCGGAGCTGGCGACGACACGCGGGCTCTCGGACGTGGGAGCCTCCGAGCGCCTGCGCCGGGGCGTCGAGACGGTGCTCGCGGACCGGCTGCTCGACGGGGTGGAGGCGTAGGAGAACGCGGCGGCTCGGCCGGCGCGGGGGCGGACGCTGAAACGCCGGTTACAGCCTTCCGTAGCTTGAGGGGCGGGCGCGTCCTGGCGACGGCCCGTGACGGTCGTCGACGCCACGGACGTGTCGAAACGGTACGGCGACGTGCTCGCCCTCGACCGCGTGAGCCTGACCGTCGGGGCCGGCGAGACGTTCGGCTTTCTCGGCCCCAACGGCGCCGGCAAGTCGACGTTCATCGACGCCCTGCTGGGGTTCGTGCGCCCAGACGACGGCTCGGTCTCGGTGTTCGGCCACGACCCGCGGGACGAGGGCGTGGCGGTCCGGCGACGCCTCGGCGTCCTGCCCGAGGGCTACGCGCCGTTCGAGCGCCTCTCGGGGCGCGACCACGTCGAGTACGCGATCCGGGCGAAGGGGGTCGCGGACGAGGCCGACCCGGCCGCGGTGCTCGGTCGCGTCGGCCTCCGGGACGACGCGGCGCGCCCGGCCGCCGACTACTCGAAGGGAATGCGCCAGCGCCTCGCGCTCGCGATGGCGCTGGTCGGGTCACCCGACCTGCTCGTGCTCGACGAGCCGACGACCGGGCTGGACCCGAACGGCGCCGCCGAACTCCGCGAGATCGTCCGCGAGGAGACCGAGCGCGGGGCGACGGTGCTGTTCTCCAGTCACGTGCTCGAACAGGTCGAGGCGGTCTGTGACCGGGTCGGCATCCTCCAGGACGGCCGGCTGGTCGCGACCGACACCATCGCGGGTCTGCGCGAGTCGATCGGCGGCGGAACGAAGCTGGTCGTCACCCCCGACCGCCTCGACGACGCCGCCGTCGCCGCCGTGCGCGGGGTCGAGGGGGTCGAGACGGCCGTGGCGCGCGAGGGGACGATCGAGGCGACCTGCACGAACGACGCCAAGATGGACGCGCTGGTCGCGCTCCACGAGGCCGGCGTCGAGGTGGTGAACTTCCGGACCGAGGAGGCGTCGCTCGAGGACATGTTCGTCGAGTTCACCGGAGGGGCCCCGTGACCTGGCGCACGGTCGCCCGCCGCGACCGCCGGCTGCTGCTCGACGGTCGGCTGTCGAAGGTCGCGCTCGCCGGTCTCGTCGGTCTCGTGGCTGTCGCGGCCTACGTCTACCCGGTCGTGGGCCGCGACCCGATCACGACCGGCCGGTTCGTCACCTTCGTCGACGGGTGGCTCGGGGCCGTCCTCCCGCCGATCGGCGTCCTCTTTGGCTACGGCGCCCTCGCCCGCGAGCACGAGTCCGGCGCGCTCAGGCTCGCGCTGTCGCTGCCACACGGCCGCGCGGCGCTCGTGCTCGGACGGTTCGCCGGCCGCGCGGGCGTCCTGGCCGGGGGCGTCGTCGCCGCGCTGGCCGTCGGCGCGGCCCTCGTCGTCTACCCGTTCGGGACGCTCGAACCGCTCCGGCTGCTGGCGTTCACGGCGCTGTGTGTCGCCTACGCCGCCGTCTGGGTCGGGATCGGCGTCGGCGCGTCGGCGCTGGTCGCGACGAACCGCCGGGCGCTCGCGCTCGCCGTCGGGGCGCTGGTCGCGCTCGTCGTCGTCTGGAACGGGCTGACGGCGGCGACCGAGGCCGGGCTCGCCCGCGCCGGGATCGCCGGGGGTCCGCTCCGGGCGGCGGTCGCGGTCGCCGCCGGGCTCGACCCCGGGAGCGCGTTCGGGACGCTCGCCGCCGCCGTCGATCCGAGCGCCCCGCCCCCGGGCGCCTGGTACGAGGGCCCCGCGCTGGCGCTGCCGGTCCTCCTCGGCTGGCTCGTCGGCCCGCTCGCGCTCGGGCTGGCGCGGTTCGTCCGGAGGGACCTCTCGTGACCTGGCGCGCCGTCGCCGCCCGCGACGTGTGCGGGGCCCGCCGGTCGGTCGGACTCTGGCTGGTCGCCGGCCTCCAGACGCTCCTGTTCGTCGGCGTCGTCGTCTGGGGTGGCGTCGTCGCCGGCGGCCCGGTCCCGGCCCAGGCCGACCGCCTCGCGACCGCCGCCGCGGTGGTGCTCCCGCCGGTCGCGGTGCTGGTCGGCTACCGCTCGGTCGTCGGCGACCGGGCGAGCGGCCGGCTCCGGCTCGCGCTCTCGCTCCCCCACTCCCGGCTCGACCTGGCGGTCGGGACGTTCGTCGGCCGGACCGTCGTCTTCGCCGTCCCGACGGTCGCCACGCTGGTCCTCGCCGGCGTCCTCGCCGTCGGGCTCGCCGCCGGCCCGGCCGCGTGGGGGTGGCTGGCCCCGTTCGTCGCCGCGACGACGCTCTACGGCGTCGCGTTCGTCGGCCTCGCGGTCGGCGTCTCGCTCCTGTCGACGACCGGCCGGCGCGCGACGGTCGGGGCGATCGGCGGCTACCTCGTGACCGTCGTCCTCTGGAC
>CAZMLQ010000181.1:0-3842 GCA_964567195.1 uncultured Haloferacaceae archaeon
TGTTCATCAGGAAGCCGCCCAGCCAGAACCCCCCGCCGAGGTAGTTGTTCTTCTCAACGACCGTCACGTCGACCCCGCGCTCGGCCAGCTCCCTCGCGGCCGTCAGCCCCGAGGGACCGCCCCCGACCACGATGACCTCGCTCTCGGTCCCGGCCATGAACTCCTCGGTCCATGACCGACCGATCGCACGGGTGACCTCCGCCTCGCTCGCCGCGTCGAACCGTCCGCCGTCTCGGCTCATACCACTCGGTGTTACAACCCGGTATAGGTATAGATTGGGATCGGGGGTCGGCGCCGGGAGCTATATGCGTCGCCGGCGGAACCGACCGGCATGGACGGCGACACGGTCGCACGGACCCGTCTGGAGTTCGCCTCGCCCCCGCTCGCGTTCGGGGACGGGGCCGTCGAGTCGCTGCCCGAGGCGCTCGCGGCGCTGGGGATCGAGCGGCCGCTGGTGGTGACCGACCGGGGGGTGATCGAGGCCGGGGTGCTCGACGCGGCGCTCGCGGCCTTCGACGGCCCGCGCGAGCGGCTGCTGGCGGCGACCGAGCCGGGGACCGACGACGCGCCCGCGGTCCCGTCCGGCTGTGACGGGGTGGTGGCGGTCGGTGGCGGCTCGGTCCTCGACACCGGGAAGCTGGCGGCGCTGCTCGGCGCCCACGGCGGCGCGCCCGCGGCGTACCTCGGCGTCGGGACGGTCCCCGGTCCGACGCTGCCCCTGGTGGCGGTGCCGACGACCAGCGGCACCGGCTCGCAGGCCACCCAGACGATCGTGGTGCGCCACGAGGGCGTCAAACGCGGGATCAGCGACGAGCGCCTGCGCCCGGACCGGGCGCTCGTCGATCCGACGCTCACCCTCGACCTGCCGCGGCCGGTGACCGCGCGGTCGGGCTTCGACGCGTTCGTCCACGCGCTGGAGTCACTGACCGCCCGCGACTACCGCTGGGTCGAGCCCCGCGAGATCACCTACCAGGGCGCCAACCCCGTCTCGCGGCCGCTCTCCCGGCGGGCGCTCGGGCTGGTGACCGCCGCGCTAGAGCGTGCGACCTTCGACGGCGCCGACCGCGAAGCCCGCCGGGCGATGGCGCTTGGCGCCCACCTCGCGGGGCTCGCGTTCTCGAACGCGGGGCTGGGGATCGTCCACGCGCTCGCCTCGGCGGTCGGCGGGCTGGTCGATCGCCCACACGGCGACTGCCTGGCCGTCTCGCTCGAGCCCGGCCTGCGCTACAATCTGCCCGTGCGCCGGGACGCCTACGCCGCCCTCGCGCGGGAGTTCGGCGCCGGCGACGACGCCGAGGCGCTGATCGAGACCGCCGCCGCCCTCCGGGACGCGGTCGGGCTCCCCGACTCGATCGCGGCGTTCGGCCTCGACCGGAGCGACTGCGAGGCGATCGTCGAGCGCACGCTCGTCCAGGAGCGCCGGCTGGCGACCGCCCCCCGACGGCCCGGTCCCGACGGGACCGACCTCCACCCGCTCCTGGTCGACTCGCTCTGAGCCGTGCCACGCGATCGCGTGCCGGGCGTGTGCGGCCCGCGACCCGCCGTCGAACCCTTTTCACCGACCGGCCCCAATCCCGATCGATGACAGACTGTCGCGAGGTGCGAGCGTGAACATGCTCGTCGACGGCGAGTGGCGGACCGACGCCTACCAGACGACCGACGACGAGGGCGCCTTCGACCGCCAGGAGACCGCCTTCCGGAGCTACGTCGAGGGGGTCGGCCCCGGCCTCCGGGGCTGGGGCGATCCCGACGCGCCCGCCGAGTTCCCGGTCGAGGCCGGCCGCTATCACCTCTACGTCTCGCGGGCCTGCCCGTGGGCCCACCGTGCCGCGATGATCCGGCGGCTGACGGGGCTGGAGGAGGCCGTCTCGCTGTCGGTCGTCGAGCCCGAGCGCTACGACGACGGCTGGGAGTTCTCCGAGGCCCTCCCCGACCCGCTGTACGGTGCGGACCACCTCCGCGATCTCTACACCCGTGCCGATCCCTCGTTCACCGGCCGGGTGACGGTGCCCGTGCTCTGGGACCGCGAGCGCGAGACGATCGTCAACAACGAGTCGGCCGAGATCACGCGGATCCTCGACGTCGGCTTCGACGACCTGGCGACCCGGGACGTGGATCTGTACCCCGAGGGTCACCGCGACGAGATCGACCGGACGATCGAGGCCATCTACGAGCCGATCAACAACGGGGTCTACCGCGCCGGCTTCGCCGACAGCCAGACCGCCTACGACGAGGCCGTCGCGGAGCTGTTCGACGCTCTCGACGAGTGGGAGGCCCGCCTCGGCGAGCGGCGCTATCTCGTCGGCGACCGCCTCACCGAGGCCGACGTGGCGATGTTCCCGACGCTCGTCCGCTTCGACCACGTCTACCACACCCACTTCAAGTGCAACCGCCGGGCGATCCACGAGTACCCGAACCTCTGGAACTACACGAAGGAGCTGTACGGGCTCGCGGGGGTCGCCGAGACGGTGAATCTCGACCACATCGTCCGACACTACTACCGGAGCCACGGCGACGTCAACCCCAAGCGGCTGGTGCCGACCGGCCCCGACGTCGACCTCGCGGCCGACCACGACCGCGACCGGCTGCCCGGCGGCCCACCCGCGGCGCTGGCTCCGACCGCCTGAGCGCCCGCGCGACCCACCCGCCCGCGGGGCGAAGAGGTAAACTCGCCGAGCGTCTACAACGCGTTGCGCTACGCCGGCGGCGCTCCAGAAGTGGCCGGCCGCAGGACCCCCACCCTGCGAGACTCGCCGGCGCCACCGCGGTGCCGGCCACGCGAGTCTGTCGCGTGGTCTGTCATGTTCCGCCCCGGCCGGAGGCGGTCAGTATCCGGCTCTTTCGGCCCCGGTATGTGCTTTGTGTTCGGCGGTCGCTACCACATCAGTTCGCCGCCGTTGACCTGGAGGGTCTCGCCGGTGACGAAGCCCGCGTCCCGGAGGTACGCGACCGCGTCCGCGATGTCGGCCGGCTGGCCGAACCGGTCGCGCGGGATCCGCTCGCGGGCGGCGCGCTCCTCGGCGGCCGTCCGGTCGTCGGTCATGTCGGTCTCGACGTGGCCGGGCGAGACGGCGTTGACCCTGATCTCCGGGGCGAAGTCGTCGGCGTGGCTCCGGGCCAGCGCCACCAGCGCCGCCTTCGACGCGGCGTAGTGGGGCTCGATCGACGCGCCGGTGTGGGCGAGCATCGACGCGACGTAGGTGATCGAGGGGTCGTCCCCGGACTCGCGCAGGTGCGAGAGCGCGAACTTCGTCACGTGGAAGGCGCCGTTGACGTTGACGTCCATCACCCGGTCGAAGTCGGCCGGCGACAGCTCCGCGGTCGGCACGTGCTGGTCGATCCCCGCGTTGTTGACCACGTGGTCGATCCCGCCGAACTCGTCGGCGGCCGTCTCGACCAGCCGGGCGGCCGCGTCGGGATCGCTCACGTCGGCCCCGACGACGGTCGCCTCGGCTCCGCGCTCGCGGACCGCGTCGGCCACCTCGGCCGCGCGGTCCGCGCTCGTGTGGTAGTTGACCGCGACGTCGTAGCCGTCCTCGGCGAACCGGAGGGCCGTCCCGCGGCCGATCCCCCGCGACGAGCCCGTGATTACGGCGGCTGGCACGACCCCACCGGCGCTCGCCGGCCACTTCTGCCTTCGGTCCGGGGCACGGGGGGCCGGGTTTATCACCGGTCCCCACCGACCCGGCCACGTGGACGACGCGGACGACGGTCCCCCGGCGGCGTTCGACTGCACCGTGACCGACTGGGACTACGTCTACGGGCGCTGTCGCGACGTGGCCGACGCGGTCCGGGCGGCCGCGTTCGAGCCCGACGTGGTGGTGGCGCTGGCCCGCGGGGGC
>CAZMLQ010000182.1:0-3833 GCA_964567195.1 uncultured Haloferacaceae archaeon
ACACAAGGTCAACCCGATCGACTTCGAGAACGCCGAGGGCAACCTCTCGAAGGCCCGTGCCGACCTCGCCTTCCTCGCGGACTACGTCGTCACCTCCCGGCTCCAGCGCGACCTCTCGGACTCGACGGTCAAACGAACCGTCGGCGCGGCGCTGGCACGCTGTCTGCTGGGCTATCGCAAGACTGCGGCGGGTCTGGAGACGGTCGTCCCGAACGAGCGGGCGATGCGGGACGACCTCGACGCCCATCCGGCGGTGCTGGCCGAGGCGATCCAGACCGTGCTCCGGCGCGAGGGCCACGCCGACGCCTACGAGCGGCTGAAGGCCGCGACCCGGGGGGCGGGCGAGGTGGGGATCGACGACCTGCGGGCGCTGGTCGACGACCTCGACCTGCCGGCCGCCGACGCCGAGCGCCTGCGGACGATGGAGCCGGCCGACTACGTCGGGCTGGCGGCGTCGCTGGTCGAGACGGGCTGACGACACGCATTTCAGCGGTGACGGCGAACCGGCCGACATGAAAAACGTCGACGACCTGATCGCGAGCGCCGGGGAGCTCGCGGCCGGCGGGCTGTCGAAGGGCGAGATCGCCGACGAGCTGAACGTCTCGCGCGAGACGGCCAGCTGGCTCGTCGAACGCGCCGACGCGGGCGTCGGCGGCGGCCTCGACGACGCCGCGAGCGAGGCCGGCGGGGCCGGAGCGGGGGCCGGCGCGACCGGCGCGCGGCCCGACGACATCCACGTCGACTGGAGCGCGGTCGGCCGGGACAGCGCGCGGCTCGGCCACGTCGGCCGGGCGATGGCGGACCTGCTGGCCTCCCACGGCGAGCCGGTCGATCTGACCGTCGGGGTGGAGAAGGCGGGCGCGCCGCTGGCGACCGCGGTGGCGCGCGAGCTCGACACCGATCTGGCGACGTACACGCCCGCCAAACACCGCTGGGAGGGGGGCGACCTCGGCGAGGGGGGCTCGTTCTCGCGCAACTTCGCGTCGGTCCGCGAGCGGGACTGCTACGTCGTCGACGACATCGTCACCAGCGGCACGACGATGCGCGAGACGGTCGACGCCGTCGCCGCCGAGGGCGGGCGCGTCGTCGCCTGCGTCGTGCTCGTCGACAAGCAGGGGCTCCAGCGGCTCGAGGGCGTCCCGGTCTACTCGCTGATCGACGTGGTCCGGGTCGGCGACGAGGAGTGAGGGCGCAACCCATATCCCCGATCCCCACCTACGACGGCCGATGACGTTCCAGCCCGGCGGCGACCTGGACCCCGAGACGGTCGAGGAGCGCGTCGAGACGGCGCTCTCCGAGCACGAGGTGGTGCTGTTCATGAAGGGCAACCGGCTCATGCCCCAGTGTGGCTACTCCCAGCGGGCGCTCGATCTGCTCTCGACCCACCGCGAGGAGTTCGAGACGGTCGACGTGCTCCCGGCGCTCGACGCCTACCGCGCGGCGCTCGAGGCCCACAGCGGCTGGGAGACGATCCCACAGACGTTCGTCGACGGCGAGTTCGTCGGCGGGAGCGACGTGCTCGCCGAGCTCGAGGAACGCGGCGAGCTCGCGGCCACGCTCGAGGTCGGGTGAGCGCGGGTTCTCACGACGCGCGGCCCGTGCGAAGTAAAGAGTAGGGGATATAAACCCTCGCCCCTTACTGTCGGGTAGACCGGCCAGCCAACGGAGGCCCCGATCCACCCCGGGCCCGTCCCGGCCCCCACCAGCCATGTCAGGACGCGTATTCAGACTCCACTCGACGCTCGAACTTCCCCTCGAGGACGTGCACGACCACTTCGAGCAGGATCCGGACCTCCCGCCGGAGATCAGGTCCGTGACCGTCAACCGGCGGAACAACACGCTCATCCTCAAGTCGGAGGCGACCGAGGAGAACCTGAGCAAGTACACGCCGACCGCACAGCTCAAAGCCAGCGTCACCGAGAACCGGGTGTACGAGGAGGAACCCCCGCGGGCGGGCGGCCCGTGGCTCGACGAGGAGGAAGAAGAGATCCCCTCCGAGCTCGTCGAGTTCGCCTGCTTCAAGGGCGACCGCGAGACCGTCCTCCAGAACTCGGCGCTCCAGTACCCGATGTTTCTCGTGCTCGTCGACATCGCCCGCAAGGCCGAGAAGGGGACACTCACCGCGATCACCGAGCGCGACGGCGAACTCCACGCCACACGGATCGTCGAGGGCGAGGACCGACCCGCCTCGATCGAGGTGACCGAGACGCCCGCGAGCAACGGCGCCGGCGGCAACGGCGTCAACTGGCGGGACAACAAGTTCATCTCCGACTGACGGCCCCCGGCCGCGCTTTGCCGCCCGCCCGGGCGTCAGGGACGCCCCGTCAGGTTCGACGAGTCGACCGCGAGCGCCGGCCACGCCGTGAGTGTCCGGCCCGACCGGACGGGAGCCGCTCGGCCGACGGTCAGGACCGTCGCGCCCGCACGAGCGCGACCGCGGGGCCACCGGCCGCGAGCGAGACGCCCAGCCCGAGGGTCCGGACGACGAGCACGGCGGCGGCGGCGGTCGGTCCCGTGGCGCCGCCCACGGCGACGAGCCCGCCCGCGAGCAGCAGGTCGTAGGCGCCCAGACTCGCCGGGACGGGGACGACGCTCGCGGCCCGGGGCAGCGGGACGAGCGCGACGAGAACGACGAGCGCCACCCCGGCGTCGAGCCCCGCGAGCGCGACCCAGAGCGCGCCGGCGGTGAGTAGCTGTTCGAGCAGCCCGCCGACGGCGACGAGCGCGAGCAGGTCCGGCGCGTCCCGGAAGGCGCCGGCCCGGGCCCGGAAGCGGGCGACCCCGTCCGCGACGGCGTCCCGGCCGCGGGGCTCGCCGCCGGCGCGCCCCGAGAGCGTCGCGACGACGGGCGCGAGCCCGGCGACGGCGAGCCGTGCCAGCCGGTCGCGGGCCGCCACCACGACGACGCCCGCGACGGCGAGGGCGACGGCCGCGACGGCGAGGGCGAGCACCACCGCCCGCGGCGCCGTCCCGGCCGCGAGCAGCCCCGCCGCGAGCGCCACCGAGAGGAGCAGCTGTGTCGCCGACTTGACGTACTTGGCGACGCTCCGGACCCCCAGCGCCTCGCCGTAGCCGGTCCCGGTCGCGACGGCGACAAACTGCGCCATGATCGGCTCGGAGGTGACCGGCCCCGCCGGGCTGAGCGCGTCGAAGAAGTCGCCCGCGAGCGCGAACTGGACGCTCCGGCGGGGGGACAGCCCCCCGTTCAGCGGGCGGACGGAGGCCCAGACCCCGACCCCGTCCGCGGCCGCCTCGGCGACGACCAGCGCGGCGACGGCGACGACGACGGGCGCGGCGACCGTCGAGACGCGTTCCAGCACCGCCGCGGGACCGACGAGCCACAGCAGCACCGCGAGGGTGCCCCCGCCGAGGAGCAGGCCGAGGAGGAGCCGCGGGCGTCGGCGCACGTGTCGAGCGGGTCTGGGGCGGGAAAAAAGCCTCCGGAGCGCCCGACGCTCTCGGTAGTGTGGACGACGGCGTCGAGACACACGACCGTGGCGACGGTCAGAGCTCTGCGGTCCGGAACCGGAGGTAGCCGAGCGCGACGGGCAGGAGCGTCCACGCGACGAGCAGTCCGACCGCGGCCGGCCAGACGAGGGCGGCGAGGGCGCCGTCGGCGTACCGGCCGCCCCGGTCGAGCGCGGCCCCGACCCGGAGCAACAGGTCGTAGGACTCGGCCGGCCCCGCGAGGCGAACGAGAAGCGCCCAGCCCGGCATCTCGCTCGTGACGGCCGTATCGAACCGGTGGAGGATCAGAAGCGCCGCGGTGTGGAGGTCCGTCCAGAGGACGACGGTCACGAGGTAGCCGCCGATCGCCCCGACCGTCGCGCGCC
>CAZMLQ010000183.1:0-3775 GCA_964567195.1 uncultured Haloferacaceae archaeon
GCCTGTATATGGTGTCGGCGCTGGCGGTCGGGGTCGGGACCTGGCTGTCGGCGGTGTGGATCCTGATCGCCAACTCCTGGATGCAGACCCCCCGCGGCTACGAGCTCGCCCGGGAGGGCGGCCGGACGGTGGTCCACCTGGTCGACCCGGTGGCGGCGTACCTCAACCCACGGTTCGGATTCATGTACGTGCACATGCAGAACGCCGCCGTCGAGTCGGTCGCGCTGTTCATGGCCGGCGTGGCGGCGTACTACGTGTTCCGCCACCACGTCTGGGGCTACCCGATCGAACACGTCGAGTTCTGGGAGACCACGCTGAAGATCGCGCTGGTGGCGCTGCTGATCACGGCCCCGCTACAGGTGTTGCACGGCGACCTGTACGCCCGCCACGTCTACGAGACCCAGCCACAGAAGTTCGCCGCCATGGAGGCCGTCTGGGAGACCGACTCCTACGTCCCGGAGTACCTGATCGCCGTGCCCACCGACCTCGCGGACCTGACCGACCCGCGGGCCAAGGAGCTGTTCGGCGTCGGCATCCCCGGCGGGGCGTCCTGGCTGGCCAGCGGCGGCGACCCGACGGCCGAGATCACCGGACTCGACGAGTTCGACACCGAGGCGCCGCCCGTCGCCATCGTGTTCTGGGCGTTCCGTGCGATGGTCGGGATGGGGTTCTGGTTCATCCTCCTGGCGTTCTGGGGCGGCTACCGCTGGCTCACCGGCGACCTGTTCGAGGACGACCTGCTGCACAAGGCGCTGATGGCGTCCTCGCTGCTGGGGATCGTCGCCGTCGAGCTCGGATGGGTCGTCACGGAGGTGGGCCGCCAGCCCTGGGTGATTCAGGGGATCATGGAGACCAGCGAGGGGGTCTCCCCCGGGCTGACCGGCACGGAGGCGGCGATCACGCTGGCCGGGTTCGTGCTCACCTACGCGGCGTTGCTGGGCCTGTACAGCTACGTGGTCGTCCGGATCATCCGCAACGGACCGCCCGGCCGCGAGGACCTGCGCTCGCTGCCGGAGGTGCCGTCGCCCGACCCGGAGCCCGAGCCCGACCCCACCCCGGCGGGGGCCTCCGACGATGACTGACCTGGCCGGCGGCCCGCTGTTCGGGCTCCCCCTGCCGGAGCTGTGGTTCGGGCTGGTGTTCGCCATGCTGGGGACGTTCCTGTTTCTCGACGGGTTCGACTTCGGCGCCGGCGCGCTGTTCGCCACCCGGACCGACCGGGAGGAGCGCGAGACGATCCTCGCGGCGATCGGGCCGTTCCGGGACGGCAACGAGGTGTGGCTGGTCGTGTTCGGTGGCGCGCTGTTCGCCGCCTTCCCGGCTGTGTACGCCGGGCTGTTCAGCCGTCACTACCTGCTGATGTTCGGCGTCCTCGCCGCGCTCATCCTCCGGGGGCTGGCCCCCGAGATGTACGAACAGCGCCACGACGAGGCGTGGCAGCGCTGGTGGGGGCGAGCGTTCGCCGCCGGGAGCGTGCTGGCGCCGTTGCTGCTGGGGGCGTTCGTCGGCAACTGGATCGCCGGGCGCTCGGGTTCGGTCACCCCGGTGGGCGCCGTCGTCGGGCTGGCGGTGCTGGCGCTGACGGTGGTCTCCGGGGCGGCGTTCCTGGCGGTGAAGACCCGGGGGCGGCTCCGCGAGGAGGTGCGTGCCTACGGCGAGCGGGCCGTCGTCGGCTACCTGCTGGCGGTGGTCGCGACGCTCGGGACGCTCGCGGCGACCACGCCGGCGCTCGCCGGGGCGGTGTTCTCGGTCCCGGTGGCGGGGCTGGTGGGTCTCTCGGTGGTGCTGGCCGGCGGCTACACCCTGGCGCTGCGTCGCGAGCGTGACCTGCTGGCGCTGACGGCCAGTGCCGGTCTCACCTACGGGCTGGTCGCGGTGGTCGCGCTGCTGTTGTACCCCGCCATCGATCCGGCCGGTGGCCACACCGTCCGCGGCGCGATCGTCTCCACGCTCCCGCTGAACCTGATGTCGATCGCCGCCGCGCTGCTGTTGCCGCTGGTCGTGTCGTACTTCGTGGTATTGTACTCGGCGTTCAGCGGCCCGGCCGAGCCGACGGAGGGGTACTGAATGGCCGGGGAGTCGAGCACCGACCCGGCGGAGGAGGCCGGGGCCTCCCGGCCGGCCGGGGGTCGCTCGCGGCGGTCGCTGCTGGCCTCGCGGACGTTCGTCACCTGGGTGGAGCTGGTCGCCGTCGGGTTCGCCGGCTCGGCGCTCGGAGGCGCGGTGTCCGGACCGCCACAGCTTGTGGTGTACCTCGCGACGACGCTGCTGTCGGTCGGCGTGTTGCTGTACAACGTCGACCGGCTCGTCACAGCCCGGACGGCGTGAGAGGGGGAGCCCCGCGTGCGGTCCGCGGTCACGTCCGAGCGGCCCTCGTCGGCCGGGCGTGAGGTCGGTCCGGCGGCGGGTCAGCATCGCACCCGGGGAGGGGGGATCCGGGGCGCGCCCGCAACGCTCTTGTGGCCATGATTCCAAATGTATTGCACAATATGCACACTTTATCGCTCCACGGCGGTTCCGGCCCGGCCCGCGAGGCGCCGGGGGTCGTGCCGGAACGGTTCGACCCGGACCGGCTGACCGCGCCGCACGTCTTCGATCCCGCCGAGACCGGTCACGACGCCCCGGACCCGCTCGGGAGCGGCGACGCCCTCCGATCGCTCCCCCGGGAGCGCGCGGCCGCCACCCTCGAGGGGGTCGAGACGGCGGTCGGTGACGGCGTCGAGTCGTACACGACACGGAAGATCGGCCACCCCGCCCGGACGATCGTCCCGTACGCAGAGGAGCACGACGCCGACCACGTGGTCGTCGGGAGCCACGGCCGCGAGGGGCTCTCCCGGCCCCTGCTGGGGAGCGTCGCCGAAACGGTTGTTCGGCGCTCGCCGGTGAGCGTCACCATCGCCCGGTAGGATGACCGGTCGAGCACCGAAGCGGTGACCCAGGATGGACGACCAGCGCACGGTGAGTCGGTCGCAGGGCGCCACCTCCGACGCCGGGATGGGTCTACTCGGCGTGGCCGTGGCGCTCGGTCTCCTTCCGGTAGTGATGCCACTGGCGCCCGCACTGGTGGCCGTCTGGCTGCTTCAGCGGCTCCGCTCGGACGATCGACCGAACCCGTAACCGTGCCGAGTCGATGTTTTCTTTCATCATCAGTATCGGCTCGGTCAACGACACCGTCACCCGCTCCGGTGGGCGCGACGGCCCCGCGTAGGTCATCGATCTCTGCTCGCTCGCGGCGTTCGCTCCGGCGGTGGTCACAGCGAAAGCAGCGCGGAAGCACGCGGCTGTAGCCGTGGGGGGGAACGCGCAAGCTGTAATCGAACTCGATCTGTATCTCATCCACGCCTCACGGATCCGGAAGTGGTCGGTGAGACGGGTGGTCCGTCAGCCTGCCCCGAAGTCGGGGAGTCGAACGAGTCCCGTCGACTCCCGGTCCGCGAGTCGCCTGCGAAAGCCCCTCGTCAGAAAGCGAGGGGCGTGGGGGGTTTCGGCCCGGGGGCGCGAAACTCGGGCGTCAACCGACAAGCCCACCGCTTTACCGGTGGGTTGCTGACCTACGCCACCGCCTTCCGCACCGGCGTCGCCGTCGGTGTCGCGGCGGACGAGTACGACTCGGCCGTCGGCCGTCTCGGGGGTTCCGGAAGCCCGGTCGACGGTCGACGTGGTGACTGACGGCGTCGAGAGCGGGGTGATCATCCGGTCGTCGGGAGGTAGCCACGCCGACCGAGCAGAACCACCAGCGCCGGCAGGAGGACGAACGAGGTGAGCATCGCGAGTC
>CAZMLQ010000184.1:0-3694 GCA_964567195.1 uncultured Haloferacaceae archaeon
GCTCTACGCCGCCGACGGGATGGGGCTGGACTACGCCGGGGTCGACCGCGTCGAGGGCACGGACGGCTGGTACGTCCTCGAGGTCAACCCGACCGCGGGTTTCAAGGGGCTGTTCAAGGCGACCGGCCACAGCCCGGCACCCCACATCGCCCGCCACGCCGTCGAGAGCGTCGGCGGCGAGGTCGACGACGACCGCGTGAGCGAGCTCGCGCGGTCGCTCGACGACTCCGTGCCCGAGTGCAAGCCGCGGGTCTCGCGCGACAGCCACTCGGACTCGCCGACCATCGGCTACGTCGAGGAGGTGGTCGTCTCGGGCACCAGCGGCTCCGACCAGATCTTCGCCAAGTCCGACACCGGCGCCACCCGGACGAGCATCGACACCGGCCTGGCCGCCGAGATCGGCGCCGGGCCGATCAAGAGCATGACACGGGTGAAATCGGGCAGCGTCAAGTCGAGCACCGCCCGTCCGGTCGTCGATCTCGTCATCGGGATCGGCGGCACCCAACACACCGTCACGGCGAGCGTCGAGGACCGCTCGCACATGGACTACCCGCTCCTCCTGGGCCGTGACATCCTCGAGCACTACCGCGTCGACGTCCGCCGGCGCGCCGACGCCGACGTGGCGGGCGACGCCGACGCCGAGCCGACCCTCGAGTAGCCGTCTAGCCGCCCCCGACGAACGAGCCGGCCACGTCGAGCAGCCCGCCGCCCCCGCCGCCGCCGTCGTCGTCCGATCGCCAGCCGGTCGGGTCGAAGTAGAGGTACGCGAGCACCAGCTTCGCGGGCGAACACAGCTCGACGACGCTCTCGTCGCGGTCGTAGCGAACGATCCCCAGCGACTCCATCCGGGGCAGGTGGTGCTGGTGGAGCGAGATCCGCACCCGTCGGCGGGCCTCGCGGTCGAGCTCCTCGAGCGAGCCGTCGGTCTCCGCGAGCGCGACGACCGAGACCAGGTCGGTCACGTCCATCCGCGGGCCGTGCTCGTGGAGCGCGGCGAGCACGCGCCGGCGGCGCTCGCTCGTCAGCACCTCGAACAGCTCGTCGCGGCCGAGCGGCTCGGGGTCCGGCGGGAGGCGGGTCGGGACCGGCACGCTCGACTCGTCCGCGACGTCGTCCGGCACGGCACGGCTCTTGCACTCCCCACCCTTTGAGTAGTCGCCGATTGTCAGCCCGTGGCAGTCATTACCGCCCCACTAACGGGCGCTTATCGGGCCCTCGCGTCGGGACCCGCGTCGGCGCCGCCCGCCGCGACGAGCCCGGCGCTCGAGGGCCGGGAAACGAACGGAAGCTTTACCAGCCCGTCGCCGTCACCTCCGTCCGACGCTCGGTTGGTGTAGTCCGGCCAATCATGTTGGCCTTTCGAGCCGACGACACGGGTTCGAATCCCGTACCGAGCACTGGTCCTCTCGTAGGGCGTGGCGAACGGACGGGTCGGAGCCGAGCGCACGCGACCGACCCCGCGTAAACCCACATTTATCGGACCTGTCCGTTTCAACACCTCTATAACGTCCCGTCGTCAAGGACGCGACGATGGGGACGGGGGAGCGCACGGCCGGGGTGGTCGGGGGGAGCCACGCGGCCGACCTGCCTCACGACGTGGTCTTCTCCGTGCTGAGCAACCGACGGCGACGGTTCGTCATCCACTACCTGAAGTGGGCCGACGAGGCTGCCACGGTGCGAGAGCTCTCCCGACAGGTCGCGGCCTGGGAGAACGACGTGGCGGTCGCCGATCTCGAGTACCGCCAGCGAAAGCGGGTCTACACCTCGCTCCACCAGACCCACCTGCCCAAGCTCGACGCGGTCGGGGTCGTCGAGTACGACGCCGACCGCGGGACGGTCGCGCTCGCCGCCGGCGCCACGGCGCTCGACGTCTACCTCGAGGTGGTCCGCGACGACGAGATCCCCTGGAGCGTCTACTACCTCGGGCTGGGGCTGCTCTCGACGCTGCTCGGCGGGCTGGTCTGGGCCGGGGTCGCCCCGTTCTCCGCCCTCCCGCCCGCCGCCTACGTCGTCTGCGTGGGCCTCGGGCTGGCGGTCTCGGCGGCGGTCCACAGCGTCCGGAGCGCGGCCGGCCGGATCGGCGGCCCGCGTCCCGGCCTGGCCGACCGTGACGGCGACGGCCCTCCGCCGCCGCCGGAGCCACTCGGCCGCGCCGAGCCACCCGGCGGGCGGCGACTCGACGGCGAGTGAGCACCCGGCGGCTCCGGCCGGGATCGTGGGTCAACTCCGGGTGGTCGGACGCGACGTGCGCGTCGCCGGGACCGTCCGCGGCCGCGCGCGGGCTCGCTACCGCCACTCGGGAATCCGCCCGAGCAGCGTCGTCCGCTGGCTGCCGACGTGATAGAGCGCGGAGCCAAGCACCAGCGCGACGAGGGCGCCGGCGAGGACGACGCCGTCGGCGCCCGCGAGCCCCGGGACGCCGACGAGCTTGCCAAGGATCAACAGGCCACCGAACAGCCCGAGTCCGAGGTAGTACTCACCCCACGAGAGCCCGTACTTGGGGACGACCTCCATGTAGACGGTCACCTCGTCGGCGTGCTCGGCGAGGCGGACGTCCTTGGACTCGGCGTCGTACTCGACGATCCCGAGCTCGTCGAGCTTGGGCAGGTGGGTCTGGTGGAGCGAGACGTAGACGCTCTGTCTGACGTTGCGCGGCGGCGGGGTCTCACCGGCCTCGACGCCGGCGACGTACTCGGCGAGCTCGCGCACCGGCTGGTCCTCGGTTCGGTCGCGCAGGCGCTGGAGCACGAGTCGGCGCCGGTCGTTTCGCAAGACGTCGTGGATCTCCGCCGGATCGAGTCCCCCCGCCCCGTTCTGGGGCGCCCGCTCCGACACACGCTCTCCCGTCACGGCTCCTTATGACGTACCGGGCCCGATCGGATAAATCTACGCAAGCCACTCCTCGGGCTTGGTGTCGTAGTCGACCTCGCCGGCCGCGATCCGTTCCTCGAGCGCCGGATCGAGCTCGTGGGTCTCGAATCGCTCGCCGTCGTACCGGATCCGCCGGCCGACCTCCTCGGGCTCGGGCTCGCGGTTGCGCCGGCGAGCGATCTCGAGGTCGTGCTCGTCGTACTCCTTCACGATCGTCATCAGGTTGACCGGCCGGCCCCACAGCTCGTAGGTGCGCTCTAACACCCGCTTTGCCTGCTCGACATCGAGCATGACGCCGTTGTACTCGTGGCCGAGCAAGAGCTCGTTGCGGTTGTCGAAGTTGCCGTCGTAGACCCGGATCGTGGGCTTGCCGAAGTTGGTGAACCGGAGCAAGAGCTTGCGCTTGACGTCCTCGTACTCGCTGGAGGTGACCCGGTAGTCGCCGCTGGAGCGGGCGTACTCGTAGGTGAAGTAGTTGTTGTCGCGGACGAACTCCTCGGTGAGGAAGGCGTCGAGGAAGGTCACGTCGTTGTGGCTCTCTCGCACCTCGCGCATCCGCGCCCAGCCGGCGCCGCGGTCGACCGCCGCGACCGCCGCCTCGACCGACCCGTGGCGCTCGTCGTCGAACATGTACCGCGAGAGCCGTTCGAGCTCCTCGCGCGGGATCCGCCGGAGGAAGCCACGATACTGGCGCTTCGAGGGCGAGAAGTGGCGCTCGGCCAGCCCCTCGTAGGTCAGCAGCTTCCAGGGGTAGGCGTCGGGATCGATCTCGCCGGCCCGGGCGGCGGCCACCCCGTCGGCGTCGACCCGCGGGTCGCCCTCG
>CAZMLQ010000185.1:0-3680 GCA_964567195.1 uncultured Haloferacaceae archaeon
GGGTCGTCCCACGGCTCGACCCGCGGGGGATCCTCGAGGTTGTTGGCCGGGAGATACGAGAGGATCTCCTTCACGCGGTCGAGCGCGGCCGACTCGCTCTCGACCGCCATGTGGGCGACGCCCGAGGTGGTGGCGTGGGTGACCGCCCCCCCGAGCTCCTCGAACGAGACCTCCTCGCCGGTGACGGTCCGGACCACGTCCGGCCCGGTGATGAACATGTGGCTGGTCCCCTCGACCATGACGGTGAAGTCGGTGATCGCGGGCGAGTAGACCGCGCCCCCGGCACAGGGACCCATCACCACGGAGATCTGGGGGACGACCCCGGAGAGCTCGGTGTTGCGCCGGAAGACGTCGCCGAAGCCGGCGAGCGCGCCCACACCCTCCTGGATGCGGGCGCCGGCGGAGTCGTTGAGCCCGACGATCGGGGCGCCGACGTTCGCGGCCCGGTCCATCAGCTTCCCGATCTTCTCGGCCATCACCTCGCCGAGCGAGCCGCCGAAGACGGTGAAGTCGTGGGCGAAGACGAACGTGGTGCGGCCGTCGATCTCGCCGTGGCCGGTCACCACCCCGTCGCCGGGGTGGCGGCGCTCGTCCATCCCGAACTTGTGGACCCGGTGGGTGCGAAACCGGTCGATCTCCTCGAACGTGCCGTCGTCGACGAGGTAGTCGATCCGCTCGCGGGCGGTGCCTTTCCCCTTCTCGTGCTGGGCGGCGATGCGCTCTTCGCCGCCGCCTCTCAGCGCGCGCTCGCGACGCTCCCGGAGCTCCTCGATCCGATCCTCCATCGTCACGGCGCCTCACCGGTCATACCGACCCGTGCCCCGGCCGGGAAAAATGCGTTCCGGGTCGCCCGACTACACGATCGGGGCGGCCAACAGCCCGGCCCGGACGGCCAGCGACTGGAGCCCGAGCGCGAGCGTCACCACCACGCCGACGGGGACGACCGTCCGGACGAGCCAGAGCCACGCGATCGCGAGCGAGTCGCCGATCCCCGCGCCCCGCCGGAGTTCGGCCGCCGCCTCGTCGGCGTAGCGCCGGCCGACGAAGATCAAAAGCGCGAGCACCGAGAGCGGGAGCAACAGGTTGTACGCGACCGCGTTGTACCAGCCAAGCACGGCCGTCCCGGTCGCCGAGGGAAGCCCGAGGAGAAACACCCCGGCCCCGAGCGCGGTCGCCACGACCGGCCGGGGGCGGTCGGTCCGGTCGACGACCACCGAGGTCGCCACCTCCAACAGCGAGATGGCGCTCGACAGCGCCGCGAGCAGGAGGACGACGAAGAAGGCGACCCCGAGCAGGCGGCCGGCCGGCAGGCGGGCGAACGCGCCGGCGAGGGTGACGAACGCCGCCCCCAGCCCACCCTGGCCGGGCTCGATCCCGAGCGCGAACAGCACCGGGAAGACGACGAGCCCGGCGAGCAGCCCCACCGCGGTGTTCGAGACGGCGATCACCGCGCCGTCGACCGGCAGGGAGTCGTCGTCGCCGAGGTAGGAGGCGTAGGTGAGCATCGCCCCCATCCCCAGCGAGAGGGTGAAAAACGCCTGCCCGACCGCCGCGGGCAGGATGCTCCCGAGGTTCGCGCGCAGGGCGTCGAGGTCGGGCGAGAGGTAGTAGCCGTAGCCCGCCGCCCCGCCGTCGAGCGTGCCCGCCCAGAGCGCCATCCCCGCGAGCAGGGCGACGATGCTGGGCACCATCAGCTTGGTCGAGCGCTCGATCCCGTCCGCGACCCCGAGGGCGACGACGACCACCGCCGCGCCGAGGAAGGCGGCGTCGAGCGCCACCGCGTCGGGACCGGCGGCGACGGCCGCGAAGTAGCCGGCCGGATCGCCGAAGTACGCCCCCGTGGCCGAGCCGACGGCGTAGCGAAGCACCCAGCCCCCGACCACCGAGTAAAACGAGAGGATCCAGACCGCCGCGACCGCGCCGATCGCCCCCGCGACCCACCAGCGGCCGTGACCGAGGCGGGCGAACGCGTCGACGGGGTTGCGCTCGGCCCGACGGCCGATCACGAACTCCACCAGCATCGTCGGCAGACCGATCAGCGCGACCGCGGCGAGATAGACCACCAGGAAGGCGGCGCCGCCGTTCGCCCCCGTCTGGAAGGGGAACTGCCAGACGTTGCCCAACCCGACCGCGCTCCCGACCGCCGCGAGGACGAACCCCACCCGACCCGTCCAGGTCTCCCGGTCTCCCATGCGCCTCGTGGGCGAGTCCACACGGACACAAAAGCGACCCGACTCGCCCGCCGTCCGGTGGTCGGTGGCGTGAGACGTGGCGACACGCATCGCGAGCCGCGAGCCGCGGGTCGCGACCCGACGTGCGCTCAGGCCTCGCCGTAGACGGGGACCGCGGCGCCGCTGGTCGCGCCCGTCGCCTCCGAGCAGAGCGCACAGACCGTCAGCGCGATGTCGGCCGGATCGACCCAGCGGCCGTGGTCGGCGTCGGGCATCATCTCGCGGTTCGTCGGGGTGTCGATCACCGACGGCAGGATCGAGTTGGCCCGGACGACGCCGCGCTCCTCCTCGGCGACCGACTCGGTGAGCAGGCGGACGCCGGCCTTCGAGGCGCGGTAGAGCGCGTCGCCCTCGCCGCCCGACAGCGCCGACCGCGCCGAGACCGAGACGATCGTCCCCTCGGTCTCGCGGAGCCCCGGGAGGGCGTGTTTCGTCGCGAGGAAGGCGGTCCGGAGGTTCACGTCGAACAGCAGGTCGAACAGGTCGGCGTCGGTCTCGGCGACGGGGTCGCCACCGCGCCACGTGCCCGCCACGTTCGCGAGGGCGTCCAGCCGGCCGTGCTCGTCCGCGACCGCCTCGAACAGCGCCGCGACCGCCGACCCGTCGGTCAGGTCGACCTCGCGGAAGGTCGCGCCGTCGGGGAGGGGCTCGTCCGGCTCGACGACGTCGACAGCCACGACGCTCGCGCCCGCGTCGGCGAACGCCGCGGCGACGGCGCCGCCGAGACTGCCGCTCGCGCCCGTCACGACCGCCACCCGTCCGGAGAAGTCGAACTCGACTGTCACGCCGCGAGCGAGGGCCGGGGCGGGCTTGAACCCACCGCCCGACCCTCAGGGCACGACCACGAGCTTGCCGAGGAAGCTGTCGGCGAGGACGTCCCGGTGGGCGTCGGCCACCTCGTCGAGGTCGTAGGTCCGGGCCACCTCGATCGCGAGGTCGCCCCGGCCGATCAGCCGCGCCACGCGACCGAGCGCCACCGACAGGTCGGGCGTGTTGAACATCGACATGAAGACGACCCGGAGATCCTTCGCCCTGGCGACCCCGTCGTTCGAGAGACCGATCGCAGGGTCGTTCTCGCCGATGCCGACGATCCGGCCCTCGTGGGCCGCCACGTCGGCGTCGAACTGGAGGTACTCGTCGAGGCGGTGATCGAGGGTGATGTCGACGCCGCCCTCGGTCGCCGCCCGGACCGCCTCGGCGAGGTCGTCCCGGCCGTAGTCGAGGACGGTCGCGGCCCCGAGGCCCGCGACGGCGGCGTGATACTCGGGCGCGGCGGTGGCGACGACGTTCGCGCCGGCCGCGGCGGCGATCTGGACCGCGGCGTGGCCGACGCCGCCGCTCGCGCCGTGGATCAGGGCGTCCTCGGCCGGCTCGAGACCGGCGTGGTCGATCAGCGCCCGCCAGGCCGTCACCGCGGCGACGCCCGCGCCGCCGGCGGCGACGAGGTCG
>CAZMLQ010000186.1:0-3656 GCA_964567195.1 uncultured Haloferacaceae archaeon
GAGCTGGAGGGCCTTCAGGCTCTGCATCTGGTTGCGGATCGTCCCGGGGTTGCGGTCGACCTCGGCCGCGACCTGCTCGCCTTTCACCGCGTCCTCGTGCTGTCGGTGGAGGTTGATGAGCGCGGTGAGGATCGCCCGCTGGCTCGGGGTGAGTTCGATCGACGACATGAACGACGGTTCGGCACAGCGGCTCTTAAACCCGGTGCCGGCGCGGCGGACGGCCGGGTCGGCAGCCGAAAGGGGTTTGGACCGCTCGCGCGACCGCCCGACCATGCAGGGCAAGCGCGTGCTGGTCACGGGCGGGGCCGGCTTCATCGGCTCGAACCTCGCCGGACACCTCGCGGCCGACAACGACGTGATCGCGCTCGACGACCTCCACCTCGGGACGCCGTCGAACCTCCCTGACGCGGTCGAGTTCGTCGAGGGCAGCGTCCTCGACGACGACCTCCCGACCGACGTGGACGTGCTCTTTCACCTCGCCGCCTACTCGTCGTACACGATGGCCGAGGAGGAGAAACGCGAGGCCACCCGCGTCAACGTCGAGGGCTTTCTCAACGTGGCCGAACAGGCGCGTCGTGACGGCTGTTCGACGGTGGTCTACGCCTCGACCTCCTCGATCTACGGCACCCGGACCGAGCCCTCGCCCGAGGACCTGCCGGTCGAGGCCCAGACCTGCTACGAGGCCTCGAAGCTGGCGCGCGAGCGCTACGGCGAGTATCTCTCGCACCACTACGACCTCTCGTGTGCCGGGATGCGCTTTTTTTCGGTCTACCAGGGCTACGGCGGCGCCGAGGCCCACAAGGGCGAGTACGCCAACACCGTCGCCCAGTTCGCCGACAGCGTCGCGAGCGGCGAGGCGCCCGTCCTCTACGGCGACGGCACCCAGACCCGCGATTTCACCCACGTCGACGACGTGGTCCGGGGGCTGGAGCTCGCGGCCGACGAGCGCCTCGACGGGATCTACAACCTCGGCACCGGCGAGAGCTACAGCTTCAACGAGACGGTCGCGATGATCAACGACGCCCTCGGCACCGACGTCGAGCCCGAGTACGTCGAGAACCCCCTGCCGGTCTACGTCCACGACACGAAGGCCGACCCGGGCCGGATCCGCGAGGCGACGGGCTGGGAGCCCCGGATCGGGTTCCCGGAGGGTGTCGAGCGGGTCTGTGCGCCCTACAGCGAGGACGGGGAGGGTGTGGGTGTCTGAGACGGCCGGCGGCGACGAGGGGACCGACACCCGGCCGGTCCGCGTGCTCGGCGCCCCGATGGACTACGGCACCGACCGCCGCGGGGTGGACATGGGCCCCTCGGCGATCCGGTACGCCGGCCTCGCCGACGCCGTCGCCGACCTGGGCCGGACGGTCACGGACGCGGGCGATCTCGCGGTCCCGCGGGCCGAGGAGCGCGACGGGCCGGGCGATCCGGACGCGCGATATCTCGACGAGGTGCGCGACATCTGTAGCCGGCTGGCCGACGGCGTGGCGGACGCGCTGGCCGACGGCGATCGGCCGCTGGTGCTCGGCGGGGATCACTCGCTGGCGATCGGGAGCCTCGCGGGGACGAGCCGGGGGGCCGACGTGGGCGTGGTCTGGCTCGACGCCCACGGCGACCTGAACTCGCCCGAGACGACCCCGAGTGGCAACGTCCACGGGATGCCGATGGCGGCCGCGCTGGGGCTGGGCGGGTTCGCCGACGAGGGCTGGGCGCGCGCGTCGGGGCTCGACCCCGCGAACGTCGCGATGGTCGGCCTGCGCAGTCTCGACCCCGGCGAGCGTCGGCGGCTCCGCGAGACCGAGATCACCGCGCTCACCATGTCCGACGTCGACGACCGCGGGATCGTCCCCACCGTCGAGGCGGCGCTCGACGCCGCCGCCGACGGAACCGACGGCGTCCACGTCAGCCTCGACCTCGACGTGCTCGATCCGACGGCCGCGCCGGGCGTCGGCACGCCCGTCCGGGGCGGTCTGAGCTACCGCGAGGCCCACGCGGTGATGGAGGCGGTGGCCGAACGGGCGAGGCTGCGGTCGCTCGATCTCGTCGAGGTCAACCCGATCCTCGACCGCGGCAACGAGACGGCCGAACTCGCGGTCGAACTCGCCGCCAGCGCGCTGGGGCGACGGATCCTGTAGGTCAGGCGTCCGAGGGCGCCGGGGGGTCGGCCCCGTCCTCGGCCTCGGCCTCGGCCGCGCTCTCGTTCGCGTCCGCGTCCGCGGCGTCGAGACGGGCCGCGGAGACGACGTCGACGGCGGCCACCCGGTCGCCCGCCTCGAGGTCCATCACGATGACGCCCATCGTGTTCCGGCCGATGGTCGAGACGTCCTCGACGGGCGTGCGGACGATCTGACCCCGCTCGCTCATCACGATCAGGTGATCGCCGGGGCCGACCGTCTCGACGGCACAGGTCGGGCCGTTTCGTTCGACGGTCTTGATGTCGACCAGCCCCTTGCCGTTGCGGGACTGGCGGCGGTAGGCGTCGATGTCGGTGCGCTTGCCGTAGCCGTTCTCGGTGACGGTCAACAGCCAGTCGTGGGCCGTCTCGTCGACGGCCGCGAGACCGGCCACGCGGTCGCCCTCCTCGAGACGGATGCCACGGACGCCGCGGGCGCTCCGGCCCATCGGGCGCACCTCCGACTCGGCGAAGCGGATCGACATGCCGTCCGCGGTGGCGACCACCAGATCGCGATCGCCGTCGGTCACCTCGACGTCGACCAGGGCGTCGCCCGCCTCGAGGCTGATCGCCCGGATCCCCGTCGAGAGGATGTTCGAGAACTCCTCGACCGCGGTGCGTTTGACGTAGCCCGACCGGGTCGCCATCGTCAGGTAGCCCCCGTTCATTTCGGCCGTGTTGACGACGGCGGCGATCTCCTCGCCCTCGTCGAGATCGAGCACGTTCGCCGCCGACTTCCCCCGCGCGGTACGTGACATCTCTGGCACCTGGTAGGTCTTGAGCTGGTAGACCTGCCCCCGGTCGGTGAAACAGAGGGTGTAGTCGTGGGTGTCGGCGACGAACACCGACGAGACGCGGTCGCCCGTCTTGGGCTCGGCGCCGATGATCCCCTTGCCGCCGCGGTGCTGGGCGCGGAACCGCTCGAGGGGCATCCGCTTGAGGTAGTCCTCCTCCGTGACGACCACCGCGACCGGCTCGCTCTCGATCAGGTCCTCGCGGGTCACCTCGTCGGCCTCGACGAAGCCCGTCCGGCGCTCGTCGTCGTACTCGGATTTGACCGCCAGTAGCTCCTCGCGCACGACCGCCAGCAGCTCCGACTCCTCGGCCAGGATCGTCTCGAGGCGCTCGATCCGGTCGCTGACCGACTCGTGCTCGTCCTCGACCTCGGCGGCCTCGATCGAGGTGAGCGAGCCCAGCTGCATCGAGACGACGTGCTCGGCCTGGCGCTCGGAGAGCCCGAACGCCTCGACGAGCGCCGCCCGCGCGTCGTCGCGGTCCTCGGCCCCGCGGATCATCTCGACGACCGCCTCGGCGCTCTCGAGCGCCCGGATCCGCCCCTCGAGGATGTGCGCGCGCTCTTTGGCCTCCGCCAGCTCGTGCTCGGAGCGCCGGCGCACCACCTCGCGGCGGTGGTCGAGATAGACCTCCAGGGTCTCCTTCAGATCGAGCACCCGCGGCTCGCCGTCGACGAGCGCGAGGTTGATAACGC
>CAZMLQ010000187.1:0-3628 GCA_964567195.1 uncultured Haloferacaceae archaeon
CCTCCAGGACGCCACCCCGGTGGGGCTGGGCCAGGAGTTCGGCGGCTACCGCACCCAGATCGAGAAGGGGATCGAGCGGGTGGCGGCGACGACCGACCGGCTGGGCGAGCTCGCGCTCGGCGGGACGGCGGTCGGCACCGGCCTCAACACCCACCCCGAGTTCCCCGCGCTCGCGGCCGGGTACGTCGCCGAGGAGACCGGGCTCGCGGTCCGGGAGGCCGACGACCACTTCGAGGCCCAGGCCGCCCACGACGCGATGAGCGAGACCCACGGCGCCTTGCGGGTCGTGGCGGGCTCGATGGACAAGATCGCGAACGACCTGCGGCTGCTGGCCTCGGGGCCCCGCAACGGGCTGGGCGAGATCGACCAGCCCGAGAACCAGCCCGGCTCGTCGATCATGCCCGGGAAGATCAACCCCGTCGTCGCGGAGGCGGTCAACCAGGTCCACAAGCGCGTGGTCGGCAACGACGCCTCCGTCTCGGCGGCCGCCGCGGGCGGCCAGCTCGAGCTCAACCTCTACAAGCCGCTGCTCGCCCACGACGTCCTCGAGTCGGTCGACCTGCTGTCGAACGCGGCCGAGACCTTCGCCACCCGCTTCGTCGCGAAGCTCGAGGCCGACGAGGCCCACTGTGCCGAGCGGGTCGAGCGGGCGATGGCGCTGGCGACGGCGCTCAACCCCGCGATCGGCTACGACCGCGCGACCGAGGTGGCAAAGCGCGCGCTCGAGGAGGGCCGGACCGTGCGCGAGGTGGTCGTCGAGGCGGGCTATCTCTCCGCCGACGAGGCCGACGCGGTGCTCGACCCCGAGCGGATGATCCACCGGGGGATCCTCGGCGGCGACGACGACGATGGCGACGACCGAGGCGCCCACTGACCGGCGGCGAGACGGGCTGAACGGCCGGTCAGCGGCCGATTTAGCGTTACCAAAGCGGTATCTTGAAGCCGTCCCCGCGCGATCGGCCCGGTATGCCCGCGATGGAGGTCGGACACGAGGAGGGGCGCGACACGCTCGTCTGTCGACGGTGTGACGCCGCGTTCCCCGAGGGACGGGCGACGAAGGACGGCTGGCACTACGAGTGCCCCGAGTGTGGCGAGGCCGAGGGCATCGGCGAGGGGCTGCGCCGCGCCGTCTGACGCTACCGACGCGCACGCGCCGCCAGGGTACCGACCAGGACCGACACCGAGACGCCGAGCACCGCCGCCGGCGCGCCGAGCCCGTCGCCCGCCGCGCCGGTGCGGGTCCGCCCGGCCGTCGCCGTCTCCGACCCGCCCGCGGTCGTGGTCGGGGTCGTCGCCGCCGGCGTCGCCGTCGCGGTGGCCGTCGGCGTCGGCGTGCCCGGCCCCGCGACGAACGGGTGGCGGTCGCGTGCGACCTCGCGTGCGCTCGTCACGCCGTCGCCGTCCGGGTCGAGTCCACCGCCGAGGACGGCGTGGCGTGGCTCTGTGGGGGGTGGCGGTAGCGCCTCGCCGGCGACGTACCGGTCGATCCAGTCGCCCAGCGCCGGCGCGCCCGTCTCGGCGACGACCGCCTCGCGGAAGGCGGCGTGGTCGGCGTACGGGCCGGGTCTGGCGGCGATCACGCCGACGAGGGTCCGGTCGGTCCGGCGCCGGATCTCGGCGTCCAGGGCCGCGAGCACGTGGGCGCCCTTCCGGTAGTCGGCGAGGGTCGCCCGCCAGGTCGTCGGCTCCGCGAGCACCACCGCCGTCCGGTTCGGGGCGTAGCGGTCGGCCCGGAGCCCGCGGCGAAAGCCCTCGTAACTCCCCGCGCCGGCGTTGAGCGCGGCCAGCCGGCCGACGTACTCCGCGATTCCCTCGGTCAGCCACGCCGCCGAGCCGTTCCCCTGTCGGCCGAGTCGGGTGTGGACGTACTCGTGGGTGAAGGCGGTGCCCGTCCGCTCGAACGCGACCGCCTCGGGACGGACCCAGAAGGCCGTCTCCACCGTGACACCGGTGACGTGACGACCCGTGGCGGACTCGCCCGCGGGGAGGACGAACGCCGTCAGCCGGTCCCGGCGGACCCCGAGGTCGAAGCGGCCGGGTGCGGTCCGGAGAAACGAGAGCGCGGGGGTGACGGTCGAGACGTTCGCGGCCGCCCCGACGACCAGGGTGGCGCGCTCGCCGCCCGCGGTCACCGTCGTCCGCTCGACCGGGCCGACGTAGGCGAGGCCGTCGGCCGCGTACCCCCGGCCCGCGACGGCGAGCGATCGCTCGACGGTCGGTGTCGGCCCCTGGTAGCGGTAGCTGAACGACGTGGCCGGCCGGGCGAGAAGCGCCCAGCCGTCGCCGGTCACGACGCCCGTGCCGGCCGAGGGGCTCGCCGTCCCGTCGAGCGCGATCCTCACCGCGGGGTCGGCGCCGCCGGTCCAGGCCAGCCCCTCGGCCCGGCGCTCGAAGCCCTCGAGCGCGACCAGCCGGGCGTCCCCCCGCTCGAGCGCCCGGACCGTGACGACGAGCTCGTTCACGCCCGGGGGCAGGTCGTAGGCGATCCGCGCCTCGACGGTCTCGTCCCCGGCCGGGCCGACGGTGACGCGCTCCGCGATCGGTCCGTCGGTCGCGCCCGTCGGGGACGACGCGAGCGCGGGAACGACGAGCGACGCGATCAGGAGCAGCGCGACCGCGAGCCGCGGGCCGGGGCCCATCGTCCGTCGATCGGGGGCGAGCGACTTGTACGGTGTGGCCGCCGGGACGCCACCGTTTTGAGCCGGCCCCCCGAGGGGCGGGTATGAGCGGCTTCGACTACGAGGAGCTCGGGCTGGTCGCGGGCCTGGAGATCCACCAGCAGCTCGACACCGCGAGCAAGCTGTTCTGTGCCTGCCCGACCGTCCGGCGCGAGCCCGACGAGGCGGTGCGCTCGTTCACCCGTTATCTCCACCCGACGCGCAGCGAGCTCGGCGAGCTCGACGACGCGGCCGTCGAGGAGAGCCGGGTCGACCGCGCCTTCGAGTACCTGGCGTTCGACACCACCTGTCTGGTCGAGGCGGACGACGAGCCCCCTCACGGGATCGACGACGAGGCGCTCGCGGTCGCGCTGGAGATCGCCGCCCTGCTCGACGCCACCCCGGTCGACCACGCCCACGTGATGCGCAAGATCGTGGTCGACGGCTCGAACACCTCGGGCTTCCAGCGCTCGACGCTGCTGGCCCGGGACGGCGAGATCGAGATCGACGCCGACGATCCGGCCGCGGTCGAGCGCGTCGGGATCGCGGACCTGATGCTGGAGGAGGAGAGCGCCGCCCGCGTCGAGGAGACCGACGACGGCGTCCGGTACGCGCTCGACCGGCTGGGGGTGCCCCTGGTCGAGATCGGCACCGAGCCCGACGTGCGGACGCCGGCGGGCGCCCGGGCGGCGGCCGAGCGGATCGGCATGCTGTTGCGCTCGACCGCCGCGGTCAAACGCGGGCTCGGCACCATCCGTCAGGACGTGAACGTCTCGATCGCCGACGGCGCGCGCGTCGAGATCAAGGGGGTCCAGGCGCTCGACCAGATCGACGAGATCGTCCGCACGGAGGTCGGCCGGCAGGTCGCGCTGCTCGAGATCGCGACGACGCTTCGCGAGCGCGACGCGTCGGTCGGGGAGCCGATCGACGTCACCGACGCGCTGGCCGACACCGACTCGGGCGTGATCCGG
>CAZMLQ010000188.1:0-3597 GCA_964567195.1 uncultured Haloferacaceae archaeon
GTGACACCGAGGAGACCGAGGCCGACAGCGGGGGCGGGAGCACCGAGACCGAGACGTCGACCGAGTCGGGTTCGGACTCGGACGCGATGAGCACGTCGCTGCTGACCGCCGAGGGCTCCTCGACGGTCTACCCGATCTCGAACACCGGCAGCTCGTACTGGAACTCGAACGCACCCCCGAGCGACGGCGAGTACTGGGGCTCGAACTCGGAGAGTACGGTGCCCGGCTGGGACCAGCTCGGCCAGCCCGACATGCTCATCGCCGACTACTTCGCCCAGAAGTTCGGCTTCGAGCCGACCGAGCAGCGCTCCTCGCCGCCGTTCCCGACGACGGTCGGCCTGAGCCACTCGGGCACGGGCTGTGAGGCCGTCACCGAGGGCCTGGTCGACATCGGCAACTCCTCGGGCCCGATCACGGCCGAGCTCGACTGGACCGAGGAGAAACGCGACAACACTGTCGTCGACCACGTCGTCGGCCGCGACGGCCAGCCGGTCGTCGTCAGCAAGGACATCTACGACGCGGGCGTCACCCAGCTGACGGGCGAGCAGGTCCGCGGGATCTACCAGGACGAGATCACCAACTGGAGCGAGGTCGGCGGCCCCGACCAGGAGATCTACGCCATCGGCCGCGCCGAGGGCTCGGGCACCGACACCTCGTTCCGGCTGAACATGCTGGGCGGTGCCGACGCCCCGATGCCGGGCGTCGACACCCGCTTCGGTCAGAACCAGCAGGTCGCCCAGGCGGTCGGCCAGAACGAGGGCTCGATCGCGTACATGGCGCTGGCGTTCACCGGGCCCCAGGTGCGCCCGATCGCCATCGACTTCGAGGGGACGGTCTACAAGCCCGACAAGGCCGCGGAGAACACCATCTTCGACAGCGCGTACCCGCTGAACCGCGACCTCCACATGTACACGCTGATCGAGGAGGGCAACCCGGACGGCGGCGGCACGGACGCCCGTGAGGCCGCGTTCCTCAACATGTTCCTCAACGACTTCGGCCAGTCGGTCTTCGTCGAGGGGAACAACTACATTCCGCTCCCGAACAAGGACCTCCGGGCCGAGAAGGAGAAGCTGGCGCCGCTCGCGACCGAGGACCTGATCATGCCGTAAACGCCCGCGAGACGCGGTCTCGACCCCGAGTTCGCGATTATCTCGTCTCTCTTTACACCACAGACACACACCACACACGTACACGACATGGCATCAGCGACCGAATCGGAGGGCGGGCGACTGGGCGCGGCGATCGAGGGCCGGCTCCGGTGGCTCCGGGAGTTCGTCGACGAGACGGAGACCGCCGGGCTGGTCACCGTCGGGACGATCGCCGCCGCTCTGCTCGCGGCGTTCGTTGGCTTTCTGCTCGTCTCGGATCTGACCGTCGTCCCCTTCGTCGTCTTCCTGGCGGCGACGGGCTACGGCTGGCTCCGCTACCAGGAGGAGACCGCGCTCGTGTTGGCGTTCGTGATGACGGTCTCGACGCTGCTGGTCCTGGGGCTGATCGTCGTGTTCATCTTCCGGGAGTCGATCCCGGTGATCGTCTACGAGACCGCGACGGTCTACGGCGTGCGCGTGCCGGGATTGAGGCTGTTCCTCCAGGCCAACTGGGACGCGGTCTCGCCGCCGATCCGGTACTCGATGGTGCCGATGATCCACGGCACGGTGATGGTGACGATCGTCGCGACGGCGGTGGCGGCGCCGCTTGGCGTGGCCGCGGCGCTCTTTCTCTCGGAGATCGCCCCGGCGGTCGTGCGCGAGGCGGTCAAGCCGGGCGTCGAGATCCTGGCGGGGATCCCCTCGATCGTCTACGGCTTCATCGGCTTCACCGTGCTCAGCCCGTGGGCCTCGGACCAGTTCCGGACGGTCGGGCAGGGCAGTTACCTGTTCGTCGGCATCGTCGTCGGGCTGATGGCGCTGCCGACGGTCGTCTCGGTCGCCGAGGACGCCCTCTCGAGCGTGCCCGAGTCGATGAAGTCGGGCTCGCTGGCGATGGGCACGACCGACTGGCAGACGATGACCTCGATCACGCTCCCGGCGGCGTTCTCGGGCGTCTCGGCCGCCGTCCTGCTCGGTGTCGGGCGGGCGATCGGCGAGACGATGGCCGCGACCGTGATGCTCCGGGGCGTCCCCAAGCTGACCGAGCCGCTGGTGAACGTCTTCTACGGCCAGGAGACGCTGACCTCGCTGATCGCGCGCAACTACGGCGAGGCCGACGGCCTCCAGATGGACGCGCTGTTCGTCGCGGGCGTGATCCTGTTCGTCACCGTCCTGTTCATCTCCGTGGGGGCACAGTACATCGAGTGGCGGATGCGCCGGAAGCTCGGGGGTGAGGCCTGATGGCGGGCGCGACGGGATCGGAGCTGGTCGAGCGCGAGACCACCGCCACCGACGCCGTCGCCGCGCTCGCGGTCGGGGTCTCGGCCGTGCTGTTCGCGCTCTCGATCGCGGCGCTGTTCGAGCGGATCAGCCTCACCGATCCGATCGCCGGTCTTCCGACCGTGCTCCTGCTCGGTGGGCTGTTGGTCGTGCTCGGGACGACCGTGATGGCGTTTGGCGTCGGCTCGCGGCTGGGCTACGTCGCGACCGACCCGAGTCCGAGCGCCGGCCTGATCGCCGGCGTCGCGGCCGGGCTGCCGTGGTTCCTGATCGGCGGCGGCGTCGCCTCCGAGACGCTCGGGCTCGGCCTCCCGGGCGGCGTCGGCGGCGGCCTCGTCCTCGGTGGCGGCGCGTTTCTCGCCACCGTCGTCCCGCGCGAGGACCTCGGCTCGACGGTACCGATCGGTGCGCTCCCGCTCGTCGCCGGGCTGGCCTTCCTGACCGACGTGGTCGGGCCGACCTGGCTCTGGGAGCTGGGCTGGGAGCAACAGGCCGCGCTCACCGCCGAGTTCGTCGTCCCGGTGGCGACGCTGTTCGCCGCGCTGTTCGCCGGCTGGGCGGCCGCGAAGGCCTACGGCGACTTCGGGGCGCGCGGCCGGCACATGGGCGCGTACGTGCTCGTCTACCTGAACGCGCTCTCGATCGTCGCCTTCCTGTTCGTCCTCGTCGCGTTCGTCGTCGTCCAGGGGCTGCCGGGGCTGCTCACCGGCGTCGCGTTCGGTCCGGGGACCGGCCCACAGACGACGCTGTTGGGGGTCTCGTTCGACCTCCCGCTGGACGTGCCGTTCGTGATGAACGGCGTCGCGCTCCTGAACGACTTCCAGGGGGTGTTGCCGGCGATCGTCGGCACCGTCTGGCTGGTCGTCGGCGCGGTCCTGTTCGCGGTGCCGCTGGGCGTCGGCGCGGCGGTCTTTCTCACCGAGTACGCCGAGCGCGGCCGGTTCACCCAGGCGGTCGAGGTGGCGACCAACGGGCTCTGGTCGACGCCGAGCATCGTCTTCGGCCTGTTCGGCTTCGCCTTTCTCGTGCCCCGCTTTGGCAACCGGAAGTCCCTGCTCGCGGGGATGCTCACGCTCGGGTTCATGCTCCTGCCGCTGGTGGTGATCACCAGCCGCGAGGCGATGCTCTCGGTGCCCGACGGGTACCGCGACGCCAGCGCCGCCCTCGGCGTCTCGAAGTGGCAGACGATCCGGAGCGTCGTGCTCCCGGCCGCGCTGCCGGGGGTCGT
>CAZMLQ010000189.1:0-2942 GCA_964567195.1 uncultured Haloferacaceae archaeon
CGCTTGTTCAGCGTGTCGTCGAGCTCCATGTCGCCGAGCACCGCCCGGAGCGTCGTCTGTGCGAGGTTCGAGACGGCCTTCTTGTAGTCGTCGACCTCGAGAAACGCCTTCCGGGCGTTCATCACCTTGATGTAGACGACCGCGTCGGCGGTCACCGGCGAGTTGTCGCGGGTGATCGCCTCCTGGCGGGGCACGTCAAGCGTCTGGGTCCGCATGTCGAACGGGTAGGTGCGCGAGACGAACGGCGGGACGAAGCTGATCCCCGGCTCGAGGAGCTTGCGGTACTCGCCGAAGACGGTCAGGGCCTTCTTCTCGTAGGCGTCCACGATCTCGACCATCGAGTAGACCGTGGCGACGGCGAGGGCGAGGACCAAGAGCCCGACCACCAGCGGGCCGAGCCCGAGAGACTGCAGCGGGACGAGATCCATACCGTGGTCTTGGGCCGAGGCGGGGATAAGGGTTCGGCAGCCCGCTCGCGATCAGGGCTCGCGTTCGCGTTCGCGCTCTCGTGCCGACGCCGACTCCGACGCCCGTTCCGGGTCGTCGCCGTCCGCCCGCTCCTCGCGCGTCGTGTCGTCGGCCGTCCGCTCGCGCTCGCGCTCGGCCTCGGCCGCCGCCCGCTCGCGCTCCCGGCGGAGTTCGCGGTCGATCGCGTCCTCGCCGGGGCCGAGCGACTCGACGGTCAGGACGTTCCCGCCGCCGGGGTCGACGACGACCACCTCGGTCCCCTCGGCGAACTCGCCGTCGACCGATCGGGCGGAGAAGACGGGGTTGAAGCCGCCGTCGTCGAGGCGGACCTCGCCGGCCGACGGGGTCACCCGCTCGGTGACCCGGCCGGTGCGGCCACGCAGGGCGGCCGAGTCCGAGGTCCGACCGGCCTCGCCGCCGCCGTAGAGGTCGAACTCCCGGTAGGCGGCCAGCGCGAGCGCGCCGAACAGAAACACCATGAGTCCGAGCGCGAGCGCCCCCCCGAGCGGGGGGAGAAACAGCCCGACGATCCCGGCCGCCAGCAGCGCCGACCCGAGGACGACGAAGTGTGCGCCCGGCGCCAGCGCCTCCGCGAGCGAGAGGCCGAGCCCGGCGACGATCAGGAGCAACGGAAGCGTCTCCGGACCGAGCGGGCCCGTCTGGAGGGCGGTGGTGGCGAGGCCGAACATACGAGAACCGAGGGGCGCCGCGGGTAAAACCGTCCGGGTCGGCCCGTGGCTACGGGCCGCCGACCAGCCCCACGTAGAGGACGGCCAGCGTCGCGACGACGCCGACGAGCACGAACGCGGCGTGTTCGGGGTCCGGCGTCCCCGGCTCCAGGGGCTCGCGCTCGGGGGACGGGACCGTGCCGGCGTCGCCGTCGCCGTCGCCGTCGGTCCCGGCGCCCACGGCCGCCCCCGGGTCCCCGGTCGTGGTCCGAGCGTCGCGGTCGGGCATCGACCGTCGGTTCGGTGGCCGCCGACAAATGGCTTCCGTCAGCCGGTGACGCCGTCGAGCCCCTCGACGCTGGCGCCGGCCTCCTCGTCGAGCCGGACGAGGCCGTCGACGGTGGTTTTCAGCATGCCGACCGTCTGCGCGTCGACCGCGGCGGTGTCGAGCGTGAACAGCCCGAGGTTGTCGGTCGTCGAGATCCGGCCGGTGAGGACGTGGAGGAACTTGTACACCTGCTCGGCGTCGAGGTAGGTGAGCATCGTCGAGAGCGAGTCGAGCGCGATCCGGACCGCGTCGACGCCCTCGGCGTCGAACGCGTCGAAGGCCTTGGTCATCGCGATGCCCAAGCCGGTCAGATCGCCCGGCGAGCCCGCGAACTCGACCGCGTGGGTGCCGTTTCGCTCGCGGGCGCCCTCGCCGACGGCGTCGACGATCCTGAGCGCCGGCCCCGGGCCGGCCCCGTCGAACGCCGCCGCGGCCTCGCCGTTCGTCGCGTCGGTGGTGACGAGCAGACTCCCCTCGCCGCGGCGGCGGCCGTCGGCCAGCAGGTCGAGCGCCAGCCGGCGTTTGCCCGACATCGGCGGACCGGTGATCAGCAGGCTCGTCCCGGGGGTGACGGGGGCGGGGCCGTCGCCCACGCCGCCGAGCACGAAGCTCACCGGGACCCTCCGGAGTCCTCGCCGTCCGCTCCGGTCTCGGTCTCGGTCCCCGAGGTGGAGGTGGCGCCAAAGCCCGCCCCGGGCTCGCTCTCGTCCTCGTCCTGGCCCGCGACCCGGACGTCCTCCTCGTCGATGCCCCGGATGGTCGCGACGAAGCCCTCGTTCTCGCCGACGCCGACGAGCGTGGGGTCAAGCTCCTCGTTGAGCGCCGCCATCTCCTCTCTGAGCGCGCCGTACTCCTCGCTCTCTCGCAGCTCCGACCCGCTCTTGGAGGCTCTGAGCGCCTCGCGCTTGGCCAGCAGACGGGTGTAGCGGTCGAGCGTGTCGGCGTAGGTCGAGCGCGCGAGCAGCTCCTCGACGGTCCCGAGCAGCCCCGACTCGGTGACCGGCTTGGTCAGGTAGGCGTCGAAGCCCATCTCGAGGATGTCGAAGTCCGGCTCGACCGCCGTGACCATCGCCACCCGGCAGTCGTAGCCCGCGTCCCGGATCCGGTCGAGCGTCTCCTTGCCCGAGAGGCCGGGCATCAGCCGGTCGAGCAGCGTCACGTCCACGTCGTCGTCGATCGTCTCGAGCGCCGCCGCCCCGTCGGTGGCCGAGCGCATCTCGTACTCGTCGGCCAGCCACAGCCGGTAGGTCTCGACCACGTCGGCGTCGTCCTCGACGACCAGCACCGTCGGGTCGCCCTCGTCGCCACCGTCGCCGACGTGCGCGTCACTCATGTTCCGCGATCGACGGCCCGGACGCTTAATTCCACCCGCCGCACGGCTACCGGATCCGCTCGCCCGGGACCGCGTCGTCGTGGGTGGTGAGGAGGTCGGCCGCCTCGCCCGCCGCCAGCACCATCCCGTTCGACTCGACGCCGAA
>CAZMLQ010000189.1:2952-3586 GCA_964567195.1 uncultured Haloferacaceae archaeon
CGTCCACCGCGTCGTCGATCGCCTCCGGCGTCGCCACCCCGTCCGTGGCCGATCGCGTCTCGTCCCCGTCGGCCAGCCACGGCCGGCGGGGTCGATCCCGTCGGGATCGTCACCGTCACCGACGCGTGGGCCACTCGCGTCGGGTGGGCGGTCCGGACGGGACGGGGACGGGGAGGGGATCGACCCGTCACACGGGGTCACCGGATCCGCTCGCCCGGGACCGCGTCGTCGTGGGTGGTGAGCAGGTCGGCCTTCTCCCCCGCCGCGAGCACCATCCCGTTCGACTCGACGCCGAACAGCTCCGCGCGCTCCACGTTGACGAGCACCACGACCGTCCGGCCCGGGAGCGCCGAGAGGTCGTGGAGCCGCTTGATACCCGCCACCACCTGCCGGGTCTCGTGGCCGACGTCGACCTCGAGACGCGCGAGGTCGTCGGCCCCCTCGATCCCCTCGGCCGCGACGATCCGGCCCACCCGGAGGTCGAGCGCCTGGAACTGTTCGAGGCTCACCCGCTCCTCGACAAGCGGCGGCAGGTCGAGGTCGGAGCCGGCCTCGCCCTCGCCGTCGGTCGCGGCGGTCGCGTCGTCGGCCTCGGTCGCGGCGGCGACCCCCTCTTCGGTCGCGGCGGCGACCC
>CAZMLQ010000190.1:0-3566 GCA_964567195.1 uncultured Haloferacaceae archaeon
CTCGTCGTCCTCGCGCTGGACGCCGTCGACGTCCGCCACGCCGAGGATTTCGGCTGCGAGAACCTCCTGCTCGACGAGCACGTGGAGATGCGCTCGGTCGCCCACCGGCTCGATCACCCCCACACCGGCGAGGCCTGGCCCTCCATCGCCACCGGGCTCCACCCCACGGAGCACGGGATGACCGGCCACGGGGAGTGGGACAGCCCGATCCTGACGGCGCTGTCCCGGATCGCCCACACCGTGGGGATCAGCGGCGAGATCCGCGACCGGATCGGCGACGCGATAAAGGAGAACACCGACCAGGGCTGGCAGCTCCGGATCGTCGACGAGCCGACGTTCCTCGACGGGGAACACCGCGCCGTCCACAACTGGCCCGGGGTGTACCGCAACGAGAGCCTCCACTACATCTGGGGGCTGTTCGGCGGCGCCCACGAGGAGGAGATGGGCCAGTCGACGCTGGTCCGGGAGGCCTGGACCGAGGCCGCCAGCAAGTTCGGCTGGACGAGCGAGGCACTCGACCACGACCCCGAGCTCGCGGCGACCCACGTCCACGTGATCGACGTGCTGGGCCACCTCTACGCCACCGGCGACCGGGAGGCCTACCGCGAGGCCTACCGCAAGATCGACCGCTGGGTGGGCGAACTGCGCGCGGAACTGGACGAGGACGACGGACTGCTGATCCTCAGCGACCACGGGATGGAGGCGTCCTGGATCGACGGCGACGACGACCCGGGGTCACACTCCTGGCGGGCCATCGCCAGCACGACGCTGTCGGACCCGCCCGAGCACGCGCTGGACGTCCGGGAGTGGGTGGAGGAGCGCATCGAGGCCGTCGAGGGCGACGCCGAGGCGGCCGACCTGCCGGAGGATCAACTCCGGAAGCTCGGCTACATCGACTGAACCGGACCCCAGCGGGGGCTCCGCGTTCGGGCCGTCCGCTACCGCAGTCCGGCGTGTCATACTCTGCAGTCCGCCGTCGACGTCGACCGTGGCTACTGGAGGCCGGCGTCGACCACCACTACCGCGATCTGGCGTCGACCGCGACTACCGGAGACCGGCGTCGGCGGCCACCGCGAGCACGGTCGCGCGGAACTGGTGTGAGAGCGCGACCAGCGCGGCGAAGTAGACGACGCCGCCGACCCCGACCACGACGCCGACGTACGGCCAGTAGGACAGCGGCAGGGCGGCGCGGGCGGCGTAGACGGCGACCGCCATCACGGCGCCGGCGGCGACCTGGTCGAGCAGCGCCCGCGGGAACAGTGCGACCTCCGGCACGAGCGATCGCACCAGGTACCCCCGGACGGCGTAGCCGATCGTCTCGCTGACCACGGTGGCGGCGACGACGCCCAGCGGGCCGACGGCGTACAGCAGCGCGACGCCGGAGAGCAGATTGAACGCGAAGATGACGGTCGAGACCCGGAGGTTCAGTTCCGGCCGGTCGAGCCCGTTGATCGTGGCGATCAGGATCGACTTCTGGGTGCGGATCAGCCGGAACAGCGCGAGCCCGATCAGGAACGGGGCGGCGCCGGCGTACTGGCTGCTGTAGAGGGTGACGACCACCGGTTCGGCCATCGTCAGCGCGCCGAAAAAGAGGGGGATCCCGAGCACGCTCGCGTGGCCGAGGTTGTTGCGGACGTCGACGGCGAAGGCCTCGCCCCGGGAGCGGAGGTTGCTGATCCGGCCCATCAGGCCGTCCTGTGCGACGCCCGCGACGAACATCGCCGGCAGGGTGAGCTTCATCGCCACCTCGTAGTTGCCGACCACCGTCGTGGAGGCGAGAAAGCCCAGCAGGATCCGGTCCATCCGGCTCTGTGCCGTCCCGACCAGGCCGCCGGGGACGCTGTAGCGGGCGTACGACCACACCTCGCGCAACGTGTCTCGCGACGGCAGCGACGGCCGGATCCCGATGACGTACAGCACGGCGGGGGCGACCACCAGGTTCGCCAGCACCATCCCGCCGACCATGCCGGCGACCCCCCAGCCGACGATCACCAGCCCGGCCTGGGCGAGCACCCGGATCACGTCGCGGCTGGCGTTGACCCACGGGCTGGCGCCGAACCGCTCGGTGCTCTTGAGCACCTCGTTGGCGGTGTGGTAGGCGACCATCCCCACGAACAGCACCGAGAGCAACAGCCAGCCGTCCGCGCCGGCGAAGGAGGCGATCAGCGGCGCCGCGAGCCACGCCACCGCGAACACGGCGACCGCGGCGACGGCGATGCCCGCGACGACGGAGCCGATGGCCTCCCGCGAGTCGAACCCCGCCTCGGTGAGCCGCTTCCGGCAGGCCTCCGCCCAGCCGGTCATCGGGTTGTCCAGGAAGGCGACCACCGACAGCAGCAGGTAGAACGTGCCGTAGTCGTTGGGGCCCAGCGCGCGCGCCAGCACGATCGACCCGAGGAACGCGACCAGCGCGCCGACTACACGGCCGACGAAGCCGATGCCGACCTGCACGCCGAAGTCGGTGTCGCCGATACCCACGGTTACCGGGCGGGGGCCGCGAGCGCCCATGTATCTCCCGGTCTCGACGCGTCGGCGGACGGCCACCCCACGCCCCGGCGTCGGGCCCCCGCGGCGGGGCGGGACGCCGACGGCCCGACGACGGGCGCGGGGAGTCCGCAAGGTACAAAATCGCGAGCGGCGGTAGAGGGGGGTATGGCTCGGGACGTCGTGCTCGTGACGGTCGACTCGCTGCGCGCCGACCACGTCGGCTGTTACGGGTACGAGCGGGCGACGACGCCCACCATCGACGGCTACGCGGCGACGGGCCACCGCTTCGAGAACGCCTTCGCCCACGCGTGTGCCACCCGACCGTCGTTCCCGGCGATCCTGACGGGCGCCCACCCGCTGATGTACGGCGGGTTCCGTCAGCTCTCCGAGGAACGGACGCTGATCTCGGAGGTACTGTCCGAGGCCGGCTACGCCACGGGCGGGTTCCACTCGAACCTCTATCTCAGCGAGGAGTTCGGCTACGCCCGCGGGTTCGACGGCTTCTACGACTCCCGGGAGGACCCCTCGCTGGCGACGCGGCTCCGCCAGGCGCTGAAGCGCAACCTGAACACGAACGGCCCCCTCTACACGTTCCTCCAGGCGGTGTACGACCGCACGGAGGAGACCGCCGGGGTCAACGTCGGCTCCTTCCACGCGCCCGCCGACGAACTGACCGACATGGCGCTGTCCTGGGCGCGCGACCGCTCGACCGAGGGGCCGCGCTTCCTGTGGGTCCACTACATGGACCCCCACCACCCGTTCATCCCGCCGGCCGAACACCAGGAGTTCTCGACGGTGAGCCGCCGGGAGGGGGTGCGTCTGCGCCCGAAGATGGTGGAGGAGCCCGACACGATCACCGACGAGGAGCTGGGCCACCTGGTCGACCTCTACGACGACGAGATCCGCTACACGGACGCCGAGATCGGTCGCCTGCTCTCCGGGATCGAGTCGACCTGGGGCGAGTTCACGACCGTCATCACCGCCGACCACGGCGAGGAGTTCCGCGACCACGGCGACTTCACCCACCAGAACCGCTTCTACGACGAGACCATGCACGTCCCGCTGATCGTCCACGAGGG
>CAZMLQ010000191.1:0-3541 GCA_964567195.1 uncultured Haloferacaceae archaeon
GCGGACGATGATGCAGCTGCTCTCGGAGATGGACGGCTTCGACGAGCGCGGCGAGGTGCGGATCATCGCCGCGACCAACCGCTTCGACATGCTCGACGAGGCGATCCTCCGGCCCGGCCGATTCGATCGTCTCATCGAGGTGCCAAAGCCCGACGCCGAGGGCCGCGAGATCATCTTCCGCATCCACACCCGCGAGATGAACGTCGCCGACGACGTCGAGTTCGCCGACCTCGCCGAGCGGACCGCCGAGGCCTCCGGCGCCGACATCAAGGCCGTCTGCACCGAGGCCGGCATGTTCGCCATCCGCGACGACCGGACCGAGATCTACATGAGCGACTTCGTCGACGCCTGGACGAAGGTCCGCGCCGAGGACGAGGACGCCGACGGCGGCGCGCTGGCGTTTGCCTGACCGATCGGCGGTCGTCCGACGCCGGCCCGGTCCCCGCACTCCTCCCTACGCCGCCCCGACCGCCAGCAACACGAGAAACGGCACCACGAACAGCGCGAGAAAGACGACGGCGAGGACGAGCCCGTAGCCCAGACCGGTCCCGACGGCGGTCAGCCACGCGTCGTGGTCGAACGGCGAGGGGAGATTCACGACCCTACATCGACCGGCCGTCGGATAAGTCCCGCGCCCCCTTCGCCCGACCGGACCACTCAACACGACGGCCGCCCAGCCCCGGCCATGGGCGAGCCACGCGCCACCCCTGCCGACCAGGCGGCCGTCGTCGTCGACCGCCTGCGCGAGGAGTACCCCGACGCGACCATCTCGCTGCGGTTCTCGACCCGGCTCGAGCTGCTGGTCGCGGTGATCCTCTCGGCGCAGTGCACCGACGAGCGGGTGAACGAGGTCACCGCCGACCTGTTCGAGCGCTACCCGACCGCCGAGGCGTTCGCCGAGGCCGACGAGGCGGCGCTGGCCGACGCGATCGGGTCGATCACCTACCCCAACCAGAAGGCGGGCTGGATCCGGAGTGCCTGTCGTACCATCGTCGCGGAGCACGACGGCGCGGTGCCCGACACGATGACGGAGCTGACCGCGCTGACGGGCGTTGGGCGCAAGACGGCGAACGTCGTGCTCCAGCACGGCCACGACGCCGTCGAGGGCGTGGTCGTCGACACCCACGCCGGGCGGCTCTCGCGGCGGCTGGGCCTGACCGAGGCGACCGATCCCGAGGCGGTCGAGCGCGATCTGATGGCGCTCCTGCCCGAGACCCACTGGCAGGGGTTCACCCACCTCTGTATCGCACACGGCCGTGCGGTCTGTACGGCCCGGAGCCCGGACTGTTCCGACTGCGTCCTGGCCGACGTCTGTCCCTCCGAGCGCGGGGCCGCGCCGGTCGATCTGGCGACCGGCGAGCCCTGGGACTGATCGGGCGGCTCAGAGGACGTACCGAACGAGGTAGCGGTAGACGCCGACGACCCACGCGAGCAGCCAGAAGACGACGTAGCCGAAGACGCCGATCCGGAGGCGCCCGCGCCAGGCGCCCACGTTCTCGTGGAGGTCGTCGATGTCGCGGCCCCCGGGGTCGTCGTAGAGATCGGCGCCGCGCTTGGCCTGGAAGATCCGGACGATACCCGTGAGCGCGAACACGAGCATGGCGTAGGCCTGGAGCCCGAGGACCGCGTGGAGGGCGGCCGGTCCGCTCAGCTGATCGAGCAGGCGGGGGATCATCCAGCCGACCACGGGCACGGTGTTCAGCGTCAGCCCCGTGGCGATGAACTTCAGGTGGTGGACGAGAACATCCCACGTCACCACCTCGGCGTCGATCATGATCTTGGCGCCGTAGAGGTAGAAGGGGAAGCTCGCGGTGACCGAACAGGCGGCCAGCGTCGCGACGAGCCGATCCGAGAGCATCGTCCGGACGACGACCGCTCGCCCCATAACACCCCCGAAGCGGGCGCGAGTGCCGGCCTCACCGGGGGCGTGACGCGGCCTCGGGTGACGGGCACGTCCCCCGGCGCGACCGCGGGGCTTAGGAGGGTCGCGCCCGTACCCTCGCGTCATGGCCGAGTCCTCCGAGGACGGCGAGCCCGCGGACGCCGCGCCGTCGCCGCGGGAGTCGGAGCCGGCGGCGCGCGACGCCGCGGCCGGAGCCGGGGGCGACAGCGAGGGCGCGACGGCCGCCGCCCCCGACCCCGACGAGGAGGACCTGGCGGCGCTGCGTCGCCGGGTCGAGGCGGAGTACGACTTCGACGACTTCGGGCCGGCGGAGATGGCGCGGATGTCGCCCGAGGAGTGGGAGGCGGCGTTCGACCCCGACAGCTGGATCGTCGGGGAGGCGCTGCTGGACCGGACCGAGCGCGACCTCGAAAGCCGGATCGCCCGCCGGGACGTGTTCGCGGCGCTCGACCGCGTGACCGAGGAGGGCGAGCCGCGACTGGCCGCCTGGTCGGACGAGGGCTACGCCCTGGTCTATCCCGACGGGGCCGTCGAGGGGCGGGGGACGGTGTTGCGCGACGTGAAGGCCTCGGTCGCGCTGTGCTCGATGGACAGCTACGAGCCCGAGGAGCCCCCCGAGGAGTTCGACCTCCCCGACCCCGACGAGGTGCCCGAGGGGACCGGCGAGTTCGGCAACCTGATGCTCCAGGTCGTCGCGGCCGCGCAGGTGCTCTCGGGGCTGGTCCTGTTCGGCGCCTGGCTCGTCCAGGCGGTGACGACCATCGTCGCCCCCGTCGCGGCGGGCGCGTTCGTGCTCGTCGGACTCTTCCTGTTCGGCGTGGTCGCGAACGCCCGCCTCTCCGACCGGTTCCGGGCCGAGGAGTTCCGCAACCGGCTGCGCGCCGTCGAGGCGGCCGGCGGGAGCCGCCCCGAGGAGCTCCCCCCCGTGATCGACGAGCGCACGACGCCCGGCCCCGAGGCCGCGGGCGAGCCCGCGACCGGACGCGAACCGCCCGCCGACGGGGCCGGCGCGTCGGACGACGGCGCGGCGACGACCGACGGCCCGACGCGGGGATAGTCGGTGGGTTTATGACCGTTCCTTCCCGAGCCCGGCCTGTATGAGACGCCGTGATCTCCTCCGGGCGGCGGGTGGCGGAGCCGCGGCGACGGCGGCGGTCGCCGCCGGGTCCGGGGTGGCGTCGGCCCAGCCCTCCTTCGGCGGGTGGATGTCCGACGTGGGCAACTACGACGAGGTGGCCGACCGGACCGGTCAGGACGAGGTGACGGTCGCGGTCGGGGCCGAGGGCAACGGCGGCGCGTTCGGCTTCGATCCGGCGGCGGTCCAGGTCGATCCCGGCACCACGATCGTCTGGGAGTGGACCGGCGAGGGCGGCCAGCACAACGTGATCGCCCAGGACGGCGCCTCCTTCGGGTCCGAGACCGTGACCGAGGCGGGCTACACCTTCTCCCAGACACCCGAGTCCGAGGGCGTGATCACGTACTACTGCCAGCCCCACCAGCAGCTCGGCATGAAAGGCGTGGTGGTCGTCGGTGCGCTGCCCGAGGGCGCGGCCGGCGAGGGTGGGGCGGGCGGTCAGAAGGAACTCCACGAGCTCGGCGTCCCGATCCAGGCCCACTGGGTCGGCTCGGCGACGATCC
>CAZMLQ010000192.1:0-3533 GCA_964567195.1 uncultured Haloferacaceae archaeon
GCGGTGAACACCTCGCCGCCGGGGAGGTTCTTCTCGCCGTAGTCGTTCAACGCGACGCTGCCCGCGACCGACATCGTGAGGTCGGTCCCCTCGCCCGAGCGGATCCTGACCTCGCTCGCCTCGTCCAGGCGCTCTTTCATCCGGGCCTGGTGCTCGCGCTGGGCCGCCCAGTCGAGCGTCACCGCGTCGTAGACGAAGTGCTCGTAGGCCTCGGTGCTCATCCCCGCCAGCTGGGCGTGGCCGGGCGAGGGAAACTGGGTGAGACACCACCGCTTGGAGAGCCGTTCCTCCTGGATCGGCCGGGTGGCCCGGCGGTGGGCGGCGTTTTGCTCGGGGCTCACGTCGGCCTCCTCGCTCACGTTCGCGCCGCCACGCGCCAGCACGAACGCGTCGGTCTCCTCGAAGAGCGCGAGCCGGTGGCCCGGGGTCTCGAACTCGTCGGCCGCGCGGACGAACGCCCGGGTCGCCCGGTCGGAGTTGGTGAGAAACAGCGGGTTCGCGCCCCGGTCACCACAGAGCTCGTGGAGCGCGACCGCCAGATCCTCCGCGACCGGCGGGAGCGCGATCACCACGTCGTCGCCCGCCCCGATCCCGGTCGAGTGGTCGACGATCACCTCGGCGTGTTCCCTGATCCGTGGGTCCATACCACCTCGTCCGGTGGCGTGGGCCTGATACTTTCGCTCGGCGCGGCGAGTCCCGCGACCGCGAGTTACTTGTCCGCCGGCGCGTGACGGGCGACCGTGATCGACCTCCGTTCGGACACCGTCACCCGTCCCAGCGACGCGATGCGCGAGGCCGCCCGCGACGCCGAGGTCGGCGACGACGTCTACCGCGACGACCCGACGCTGAACGAGCTCGAGCGCCGCGCGGCCGCCCGGACCGGCATGGAGGACGCCCTGTTCGTCCCCTCGGGCACGATGGGCAACCAGATCGCCGCCCGGGTCCACGCCGACCGGGGCCACGAGGTGCTCTGTGACCTCCACGCCCACGTCTACAAGTGGGAGCTGGGCGGGATGGCCCAGCTCTCGGGGCTCCAGGCCCGGACGGTCGACGCCGGCGAGCGCGCCGTCCCCACCCCCGAGCAGGTCCGCGAGGGCCACGTCGAGCACGCCCTCCACGAGGCCGGAACCGGCCTGCTCGTCCTCGAGAACACCCACAACTACCGCGGCGGGGTCGCCGTCCCCCCGGAGCGAGTCGACGCCGCCGCCGAGGCCGCCCACGACCTGGGCGTCCCCGTCCACCTCGACGGCGCCCGCCTGTTCAACGCCTGCGTCGCGCTCGACGTCTCCGCCGAGCGCATGCTCGCGGCCGTCGACAGCGCGATGTTCTGTCTCTCGAAGGGGCTGGGCGCCCCCGTCGGCTCGGTACTGGTCGGCTCCGAGGCGTTCGTCGATCGCGCCCGCCGGACCCGGAAGCTGTTCGGCGGCGGGATGCGCCAGGCCGGCCTGATCGCCGCGCCCGGCCTCCACGCGCTCGAGAACGTCGACCGCCTCGCAGAGGACCACGAGCACGCGACCCGGCTGGCGGCCGGGATCGACGGGATCGAGGGGCTGTCGGCCCCCGCGCCCGACACCAACATCGTCCAGGTCGACTCCGCGGACGCCGGGCTGACCGCCGAGGCGTTCGTCGACGCCTGCGAGGCGGCCGGTGTCGCCGGCGGCGCCCACGGCGAGTACATGACGCGCTTCTGTACCCACCTCGACGTCGACCGCGGGGACGTCGAGACGGCGATCGACCGGGTCGAGACCGCCGTCGCGGCCTAGGTCTCGGGCTCGACGTAGACGATCGCCACCCGGTCGTCGGCCGCCCGCAGCGCCGTCTCGATCCCGTCGACGGTCCGCTCGACCGCCTCGGTCTCGAGCGTCGGGTCGAGGCTCGCGTCGACGGTGACCAGCAGCCGCCCGGGCCCCACGTAGATCGAACGGAACCCCTCGACGCCCGTGACGCCCGCCTGCTCGGTGACGACCGCCCGCAGGCGCGACTCGACGTCCGGCGGGACGTTCTCGCCCAGCAGCAGGCGCTTGTTCTCCCAGGCCAGCGCCAGCGCGAAACCCATCAGCAGGAGGCCGATCACCCCGGCCGTGACGGCGTCGTAGATCGCGTTCCCGGTCACCCGGCTGAGCACCACGCCGCCCAGCGCGATGGTCGCGCCGCCGAGCGCGATGGCGTCCTCGGTGAACGCGGTCAGCGCGGTCACGTCGCTGGTCCAGGCGAACGCCTCGCGCAGCCCCGACCAGCCGTCCGTCTCGATCTGTGAGCGCAACTCGGCGTTCGCCGTCACGAACGCGTAGCTCTCGAAGCCGATCGTGCCGAGCAACACGGCGACGTTCACCAGAAGGCGTCGAACGTGCCGACGACCGGCAGCGTCGCCGTCGCGGTGGCGCCGTGCTCGCCGAGGTGACACACCGCCTCGATGCCGTGTTTCAGGCTCTCCCGGCCCGCGATCCCGAACAGCAACACCGCGACCAGGACGGCGTAAAAAACTGCGCCCTGCCGTAGCCAAACGGGTGGGTGCGGTCGGCCTCCCGGCCGGCGTAGCCGATCCCGACCAGCAGGAACACCCGGTTGCCGGTGTCGGAGACCGAGTGGTAGGTCTCCGAGAGCATCGAGGGGCTGGCGGTCAGGAGCCAGGCGAGAAACTTCAGGACCGCGATGGCCCCGTTCGCGAGCAGCGCCGCCGGCACGACGGACCGGCTTCCGGCCATGAGTCGGCCACGACCGCCCCCCGATTAGCCCGTCCGACGGCTATAGGACCGCCCGGCCCCGACCGCCCGTCGTGCTCGTGCTCCTCGCCGACAGCCACGCCGACCCGGCGACCGACGACGCGACCGCCCACCTCCGCGGCCGGACGGCCACGGCCGTCGCCGAGGCCGACCGGGTGTGTCACGCCGGCGACCACGCCACCCGCGCGGCGCTCGACGGGCTCCGCGCGGCCGCGGGCGGGCCGGTCGGCGCGGTCCACGGCAACGCCGACGAGACGGCCCTCCGGGAGTCGTTGCCCGCCGTGCGCGTCGACACGTACGCGGGCGCGCTCGTGGTCACGACCCACACCCACGAGGCGGGGGCGACCGGGCTGGCGACGCTGGGCCGGAGCCGGGGGGCGGATCTCGTTGTCTTCGGGCACAGCCACCGGCCGACGGTCGCGGGCGACGCGCCCACGCTCTGTAACCCGGGAAGTCACGCCACGCCGCGGGGCGGGCCGGCGACCCACGCGGAGCTCAGACCGACGGACGCGGGGCTCGCGGGCGAGATCAGGACCGTCGACGGCGAGACGATCGAGCGCTTCGACGTCGCGACCGATCGGGAGGAGGGTGCGCGGCCCGCCTGAGGGTCGCGCGGGCGGCGCGGGGAGGGGGGAACGCGGTGGAGCGGAGGGCGGGGGCGTCAGCGGGGACCGCGCACCCGGACGGAGACGGCCCCGCGACATATAGACGACGTAGGCTCAAACGCCGACTTCAGCCACGGACGGCCGCCGTCGTCGCCCCGCCGACGAGGACGCTCGTCCCGGCGGGGACGCTCGTCCCGGCGGGGAC
>CAZMLQ010000193.1:0-3531 GCA_964567195.1 uncultured Haloferacaceae archaeon
CCCCGGTGTCCATCGTCTCGCCGAGCACGCGGTAGCGGCCGTCGCGGTAGCCCAGCAGGTGGGCGTTGGCGCCGCTGGCGTTGAGACAGACCGGCGAGGCGAAGCCGGCGCGATGGCGGCCGATCTCGGCGTGGGCGAGCATGTGGTTGACGCCGACGAGCGGGCACTCGAGCGTCAGCGCGGCGGCGCGGGCGGCGGTGCCCGCGACCCGGAGACAGGGGCCGAGCCCGGGCCCGCGCGAGAACGCGACCGCGTCGATCCGGTCGTCGGCGCGGTCGAGGAGTCGCTCGATCGCGGCCGGCAGCGCGTCGGCCATGTGCTCGGCCGCCTCGCGCGGGTGGATGCCGCCGCTCGCGGGCTCGTAGGCGTCGGTCTCGATCTCGATCTCGCCGGCGTCGGGGCGGTAGAGCGCGGCGCTGGCGGCCCAGGCCGTCCCCTCGACGCCGAGGACGGCCACCCTACGCTTCCTCGGCCCCGGCCTCGGCCTCCTCGGCGTCGGCCGCGATCTTGTTTCGCTCGAGCATGTAGTCCTGCTCGACGTCGCGGGCCCGGGTCGGGCTCTCGTACACCTTCGCGTGGCCGATCGTCCGGCGCATGCCGAACTTCGTGTCCAGGCGCCGGATCACCACCTCGTCCGAGCCCTTGTTCAGCTTCGCGGCGAGGCTGTCGCGCACCGACAGCCGCGACGGCGTCGACTCCTCGTGGCTGACCCGAAAGCGCACGTCCGTCCGGTGCAGCATCGGGTTCTCTTCCTCGTCGAGGATCTCGATCTCCATCGTGGCCCTACAGGGGCCGACGAGGCGCAAAAGGGTTGCGATGGCCGCGAACGGCCGGCTACGGCGTCTTACCGCCCGTGGCGCCGGCGGACGAGCGCGAGCGCGACCGCCAGCGCGAGGACCGCGAGCGCGACCCGGCCGCCGGGCCCGATCCGTCCCGACACCGCGTCGGAGAGCCCGGCCGTCGCGCGGCCGAGCGGGCCGGTCCGACCCCGCACCACCGGGCGCGCGTCCTCGGCACACGAGAGCGCCCCGAGGTCGTCCGGCGGCGTCGCCCGCGCCGCCAGCGGGGCGGGGGCCGGGCCCGCGGCCGCCAGCCCCGGCCGGATCGCGTCGAGCGCCCCGCGCGAGGGGCCGTTGGCGACCGTCACCGTCCGGCCGCTCCGCCGGAGCGCGATCACGTCGCCGCCGGCGTCTGCGGGCAGCCGGTAGACGCCGGGGCCGACGGCCGCGGCCCCGCGAAGCGAGAGCAGCCCCCGGTAGCCGGCGGCGAACTCGCAGGCGTCGCGGGGACGGTCCCACGCCAGCCGCCAGACGTAGCCGGTTCGGGCCGGATCCGTCGCGTTCGGCGGCGCGTACGGCACCAGCCGGTCGCCGGCCCAGCCGGTCGTGATCGGGTGGGCGTAGCTCCGGAGGTCGCGGGGCGCGTCGGTCGCGGCCGCCTCGCAGGGGATCACCGCGCCCGCGCCGCCGCTGTCGAACCAGGCGCCCCACAGCATCGCGAACAGGGCCGCCTCGCCCAGCCGCATCGACGTCGGTCGCCCGCCCCACTCGGGCTCGACGACCGTCCAGGTCGCCCGGCTCCGGTCGACGAACGGCGGCGGGCGCGGCGGCTCGTCCGCCCGGTCGGGGTGGATCACCTGCTCCGTGCTCTCGGGCGGGTCGGCGACGAGCCGGGCGACCCCCGACCAGCCCTCGGCCGCGCGCGTCCGGGCGATCAGGGGCGGGCCGTCGCTGTACGGGAACAGCGAGAGCAGGTGACGCGCCCGGTCGAAGCGGGCGTCGGGATCACACCGGAGGGGACCGGTCCGGCGGTCGCGGGCGGGCAACAGACAGTCCCACGCATCCCCACAGCGCTCGCGGTAGGCCTGTGTGACGTAGTTGGCCTCGCCCTCGCTCGCCGCGCCGGCCGCGCGTCGGCGGTCCTCGAGCCAGCGCCGGTCGGCGTCGGCGTGCTCGGCCTGGAGCGCGTGGGTCAGCTCGTGGGCGAGCACCAGCTCGTGGGTCCGGGCGGTCCCGTCGTCGGTCGAGACGAGGACGATCCGGTCGTCCCACGGGGCGTAGAACGCGCCGATCCCCATCCCCCCGCCGCCGGCGGTCACGTCGGTCGACTCGCCGACGAGAAAGAGCGCCTCGGCCCGGACGTTGCGCCGGAGCCGGCGGGCTCGCGAGACGGTCCGGTTCCCGCCCAGGTCGGCGCGCGACACCACCTCGACGGCGGGCGGGTCGCGGAACTCCAGTCCCCGGATCCGCTCGACCCGGGCCATCCCCCGGGCGGCGAGCGCGGCCACCTCGGCGCGGCCCAGCCCGTCCGACCGGTCGACCGGGACGGGATCGTCGTACCAGTACCCACCCTCCCAGCCGAGCCGGTCCGTGGGCGGGTCGGCGCGGGGCGGCGCGTCCGTCGTGGCCCCGCCCCCGCCCTCGGTCCCGGTCGGCGCCGCCACGGCCCCGGCTCCGGGCGCGAGCACCAACAGCGCGAGCACCAGCGCGGCCCGTGACACGCTACCGCGTCCCGGCCGGGCGGCTATGAACGTTCGGTCGGGTCGACCGCGCCGAGGAGCGCGAGCGCGCCCTCGCGGTCGCCGTCCATCCGGCCGAGCAGAGCCCGGACCCGGTCGCGGGCGGGCGCGTCCGCGACGACGAGCACCATCCCCTCGCCGGGCTGGCCGTAGACGACGGCGCCGCCGGGCGGGGCGAGCAGGATCGCGGGCAGGGTGGCGAGATCCTCCTCGCCCTCGACCCGGACGACGATCGGAGGATCGAGGTCGGAGTCGTCGTGGGCCACGATCGCGTCCCGGAGCGCGACCAGGAGCGCGCGCGAGAGCGTCCCCGGCGGGTTCTCGACGGTTCGGTCGGGCTCGGGGGTCGTCCGGCGGACCGCGTCCGGGGCGGCCCGGCGCTCGGTCCGGCCGTCGACGACCGAGACCGCGGGCTCGAAGCCGGCCTCGCGGAGGTGGTAGGCGACGACGTCGCCGACGGCGACCACCGGCCGACCGGCGTCGGCGAGCAGGGCGGTCGCGTCCCCGTAGACCGGCCCGAACGGCTCCTTGAGTTCGGCGCGGAGCGGGGCCGGGAGTGAGAGCACTACCGGACCTTCAGCGCGTAGCCCCCGGGCTCGTCGACGTTCATCTCCTCGGCGATCTCGGAGTCCTCGGGGTGGGTGATGATCACGTAGCCGGCCCAGTCCTCGGTCAGACTGGACGAGCCACACGACTCGCAGGTCTGTCGGTCCGGACCGTTGATACGGTGACACTCCCGACAGGCCAGCCGGTCTCTGGCCATCAGTCGCCCTCCGTGGTGGCCTGGCGGCGCTCGCGCTCCTCGCGGAGCCAGCCGTGCTTGCCGAGGCCCGGCTGTTTGGCGGTCAGCCCGATCTTCGAGTCACGGGGGTTGCGCTCGTCGATGCTCTTGGTGACGATCCGGACCCGGACGGCGTCGTCGACGCCGAGCGTCCGGTTGGACTCGGTCGAGGCGAGTTGCTGGTTCTCGCCGTCGTAGGCGAGATACTCGTCGGAGATCTGCGAGACGTGGA
>CAZMLQ010000194.1:0-3514 GCA_964567195.1 uncultured Haloferacaceae archaeon
CCGCTACCACGCGATGGCCAACGGGCCCGGGGCGCCCGACCGGATGGGGATCGACGCGCCACACGTCTCGCTGTCGGCCGACACGGTGATGCCCGAGAGCCTGATCACCTCGATCCAGCCCCACTTCCAGGTGGCCCGGGCCGCCGACCTGCCCGCCGCGTTCAACTACGCCGTCCGGGTGGCCGGCCCGCTGCTCGCGCTCGCGGTCAACTCGCCGTTCTTCCCGCCGGACCTCTACGACACCGACGACCCCGAACGGGTGCTCGCCGACGCCCACGACGAACACCGGATCGGGGTGTTCGAGTCCGTGCTCAACCGGCCCGACGCCGACAAGGTCCGCTTTCCCCGCGATCTCGACACGGTGGCGACGGCCGTCGACCGGATCGCCGCCGACCCGATCACCGCGCCGATGCCCGCCGAGGACGGGGCCGACGGCGACCGCTTCGACGACGACTTCGCCACCTTCCGGCTGAAACACGGCACCTACTGGCGCTGGGTCCGACCGGTGTTCGACGGCCCCACCCGCTCGGGGGCCAACGCCCGCATCGAGTTCCGTCCGATCCCCGCCCAGCCGACCGTCGAGGACTCGCTGGCGTTCCAGGCGGCGTTCGCCGGCCTGCTAACCAGCCTCCCCCGCCGGCGTCACCCGGTGGCCGACCAGGACTGGTCGGTCGCGCGCGAGAACTTCTACGCCGCCGCCCGCGAGGGGCTCGACGCCGAGATCGGCTGGATCACCAACGACGGCCAGGAGACGACCGCGACCGAGGCGGTCTACGACGACCTGCTCTCACACGCCGTCGACGGCCTCCGGACGGCCGGGTTCGACGCGGCCGACGCGGAGGCGATGCTCGAGCCGCTGTTCGTCAGGATCCGCGAGGGGGTGACCCCGGCCGACTGGAAGCGCGCCCGGGTCCGCGAGCGGGTCGAGGCCGGCGACGGGCTCGCGGCGGCGATCACGGGGATGCAGCGGGCCTACCTCGCCCGGCAGGAGGAGACGCTGCTGGCGGGGAGTCTCGCCGACTGGCCGGCGCTACAGTAGCTCCTCGAACTCCTTGTAGCGGTCGACGGTGACGCCCTCCTCGGTCACCTCGGCGACGTTCAGGCCGTTGCCCGAGGCCAGGTCGCGCTCGACCGCGCTGTCGATGGCACGGGCCGCGACGGTCCGGGCCTCGGTCACCGTCTCGACGCCCTCGTACTCGCGCTCCAGCACGCCCAGCGCGTACTGGCTGCCCGAGCCCGACACCGCGTACTCCTCCTGGGTCATGCCGCCGAGGGGGTCGAGCGAGTAGACGTGGGTGCCGTCGTCGTCGACGCCGCCAAGCAGCGGGGCGACGATGAAGAAGGCGCCCGAGCGCAGGAAGTTGGCCGTCAGCGTCGAGAGCGCCTCCATGCTCATCTGCTCGCCCCGGCGGGTGCCGTAGAGGCGCACCTCGGCCCGGAGCGACCGGATCAGCGACTGCGCCGCCGAGACAGAGCCGGCGATCGTCAGCGCGCCCGTCGGGTGGATCTCCTCGACCTTCTGGACGTCCTTGCTCGACACCATGTTGCCGGCGCTTGCGCGCATGTCGGTCGCGAGCACCACCCCATCGTCGGTCGAGACGCCGACGGTGGTGGTGCCGGTCTTCAGCTCCTGGTCGCCGGCCTCGCCTGTCCGGTCGGTCTCGGGGAACTCGCCGATCTCGGGTCCGAAGACTGGCGTGCTGTCGGCACCGAGCGAGCCGGGGGCGGGACCGCCGGGCGACTCCGTGGGTGGTCGCATCGGCCGTGGTTGGCCCGCGCCGTTGATAAACTCACTCCTTCGGCCGCCCGCCCCCCGGGCGACCGGGACCGCCGGCGCCTACCGCGGCCGCGCCCGCCCCGAGGCGTCGTCGTAGGCGCGCCCGAGCGCGTCGACCACGCGGTCGACCGGGAGCGCGACCCCCGCCTTGCCCGCCGCCAGCGCCACGGGCATCAGGAGGATGCCCAGCGCGACCGCCACCTGGTACACCGCGAACAGCGCCAACCGCCTGACCTCGGACAGCATCGTCGACCGTCCCCGGCGACCCCACGGGTATAAGCCTTCCGAGCCGGGGGACGGGCACCAACACGTCGCGGTCTGGCGGTTCGCGCCGTCCGAGCCGGGGATGGCGGGCGGGCGTCGTGGCGGTGGGTCGCCGGCCCGTCACGCCCGACGACGCGTGGCGGCGACAGGGCGCCGACCGGGAGCCGACGCGTACGTTACGGACACCGTACGCCGACGTGTCGGTGACCGTCCGACCCCGCAACCCTGATGAGCGCACCCCCGCTAGCCGGTGGCATGTCGAGGTGGACAGACGCCATCGTGGGCGACCGGATGACGGTCGACCGGGAGTTCAACGACCGGGTCGCGGGCTCCGAGTTCAGCAGCCAGGAGTGGGGCCTGATCATGACCGCCACCGAGTTCGAGATCGAGGACGCCGACGATCCCGAGCGGGCGCGCATCGTCGCCGTCACCGACGACGTGCCCCACATCATGCCCGAACTCGAGAACGTCCGCTCGCAGATGTCGGCGATGGGCGCCGGCGGCGACGGCGGGGGCGGCGACGGGATCGTCGACTCGATCAAGGGGGCGCTCGGACTCGGCGACGACGGGCCCGACCCCGAGCGGATCGAGGCCGCCGAACGGCTCACACAGGAGTACGCCGACGCCCTCCAGGAGCACCTAGAGGAGAAGGGCAAGTGGGAGCAGGTGCGTCTCGCCTACCGGGAGTAGCGCAGATCGGTCGCGCCGGTGCCCTCAGAGTCGTGCGACGACCGCGTCCGCCACGTCCGCGGTCGTCGCCGACCCGCCGAGGTCCGGCGTGTGTGGCCCCTCGCGGAGCGTCGCCTCGACGGCCCGGCGCAGGCGGTCGGCGTCGGCCGGCCGGTCGAGCGAGTCGAGCAACATCGCGGCCGAGAGCAGACAGGCCGTCGGGTTCGCGATCCCCTCGCCGGCGATGTCGGGCGCGGACCCGTGGACCGGTTCGAAGAGTGCGTTGTCCGGCCCGATGTTCGCGCTCGGGAGCAGGCCCAGGCCGCCGACCAGCCCCGCGGCGAGGTCCGAGAGCACGTCGCCCGCGAGGTTGGGCGCGACGACGACGCCGAACTCGGCCGGCCGCAGCGCCAGGTCCATCGCCAGCGCGTCCATCAGCGCCGGTTCGGTCGCGACCCCGCGCTCGTCGGCGACCGACTCGACGGTCTCCAGAAAGAGTCCGTCGGTCACCCGCATCACGTTGGCCTTGTGCGCGACCGTCATCCCGTCGTAGCCGCCGTCGGCGACGTACTCGCAGGCGAACTCGGCCAGCCGGCGCGAGGCCCGCTCGGTCACCACCCGGGTGCAGGTCGTGACGCCGTCGGCGATGCGGTCCTCGTGACCGGCGTAGACCCCCTCCGTGTTCTCCCGGAGGAAGACGAGGTCGGTCTCGGGCCGGAGCGCGTCGACGCCGGGGGAGGCCCGCGCCGGCCGGACGTTGACGAACGAGTCGACCGCCGCCCGGAGCGGGAGGATCACGTCGGC
>CAZMLQ010000195.1:0-3448 GCA_964567195.1 uncultured Haloferacaceae archaeon
CGTCCGGGAGGCCGTCGGGATCTTCGACGTCTCGCACATGGGCGAGATCGAGGTGACCGGCCCGGACGCGACCCGGCTGGTGGACCGGCTCACGACCAACGACGTGACGGCGCTCGACCCCTACGACGCACAGTACGCCGCGATCACGCGCGAGGACGGGGTGATGCTCGACGACACCGTCGTCTACCGCCGGCCCGACGCCGACGGCGAGCCCTCGTACCTGTTCGTCCCCAACGCCGGCCACGACGAGGCGACCCACGAGCGGTGGGTCGCCCACCGCGACGAGCGGGGCCTGGACGCGACCGTCCACAACGCGACGCCATGTTCGCGGTCCAGGGCCCCGACGCGGTCGGGCTGGTGGCCGACGCGGCCGCCGACGGCCGGGCGGTCCGGAACTGCTCGCGGTTCACCGCGGTCGAGACGAGCGTCGCCGGCGTCGACTGCTGGATCGCCCGCACGGGCTACACCGGCGAGGACGGCGTCGAACTGCTCCTGCCCGCGACCGACGCGACGGCGGTCTGGGCGGCGTTCGCCGACGACGCCACCCCCTGTGGGCTCGGCGCCCGCGACACGCTCCGGATCGAGGCCGGCTTCCTGCTCTCGGGCCAGGACTTCGACCCCGAGGACGAGCCCCGCACCCCCTACGAGGCCGGCATCGGCTTCGCGGTGAAGCTGGGCACGGAGTTCGTCGGCCGGGACGCCCTCGAGCGCGTCGACGCGGAGGGCGCCGACGAGCGCCTGACCGGGCTGGAGCTGCTCGACCGTGGCGTCCCCCGGCACGGCTACGACGTGACCCACGACGGCGCGGTCGTCGGGCACGTCACCAGCGGCACGATGAGCCCGACCCTCGAGACGCCGATCGCGCTGGCGTACCTGCCGACCGATCTGGCGCGGCCGGGGACGCGGGTCGGCGTCGTCGTCCGCGGCGAGACGAAACGCGCGAAGACCGTCACCACCCCCTTCCTCGACAGATGAGCTTCGACTACCCCGACGACCTGCGATACGCGGAGAGCCACGAGTGGATCACGACAGACGGCGACGGCGACGGCCCCACGCGTCGCGTCGGCATCACCGACTTCGCCCAGGACGAGCTCGGCGATGTCGTCTTCGTCGAACTGCCCGCGGCCGGCGACGCGGTGACCGCCGGCGAGGGCTTTGGCGTCATCGAGAGCATCAAGGCCGTCTCGGATCTCTACGCCCCCGTCGACGGCGAGGTGGTCGCGGTCAACGAGACGCTGTTCGACCGCCCCGAGCTGGTCAACGAGGAGCCCTACGGCGAGGGCTGGATGCTCGAGATCGAGCCCGACGATCATACTGCCGTGGACGAACTGCTTACCTTCGAGGAGTACCGAGCCCAAGTCGAATGAGCCAGGACGGACGGACTGACGACCGCAGCCCGTACGCACCCCACGACGAGGCCGACCGGCGGGCGATGCTCGACGCCGTCGGCGTCGACGACGAGGAGGCGCTGTTCGACGTGCCCGAGGCGGTTCGGTTCGAGGGCGACCTCGGCATCGAGGCGCAAAGCGAACGCGCGGTCCGCGAGGAGGTGGCGGCGACGCTGGCCGAGAACGACGACGTGGTCGAGTTCCTCGGCCGCGGCCACCACGACCACTACGTGCCGGCGCTGGTCGACGACCTCTCGCGGCGCTCGGAGTTTCTGACCTCCTACACCCAGTACCAGCCCGAGGTGACACAGGGCTTCCTGCAGGCGCTGTTCGAGTTCCAGTCGATGGTGGTCGAGCTGACGGGGCTGCCGGTGGCCAACTGCTCGATGTACGACGCGGCGACGGCGCTCTCGGAGGCGGTCCTGCTGGCCGACCGGGTTCGGGCCGCCGACGGCTCGACCGTCTACGTCCCCGACCTGCTGCGCGCCGAGCGCCGCGACGTGCTCGAGACCTACGTCGACGGGGTCGGCATCGACATCGCCACCTACCCCACCGACGACGGCAACGTCGACGTCGACGGGCTCGCGGCCGCGCTCGACGACGACGCCCTGCTGGTCTACGCCGAGACCCCGACCGTCCGCGGGACGATCGAGGAGCGCCTGGGCGCGGTCGGCGACCTCGCCGACGACCACGACGCCCTGTTCTGTGTCGGGAGCGACGTGGTCGCGCTCGGGCTGCTCGAGCCGCCCGCGGCCGCCGGCGCCGACGTGGTCGTGGGCGAGGCCGATGCGCTCGGGCTGCCCACCAGCTACGGCACCGGCACCGGCGTCTTCGCCACCCGCGAGTCGTTCCTCCGGCAGGTGCCCGGCCGGCTGGTCGGCGCGGGCACCGACGCCGACGGCCGCCGCGCCTACACGCTCACGCTCCAGACCCGCGAACAGCACATCCGCAAGGAGCGCGCCACGAGCAACATCTGCACCAACCAGGCCTGGGTCGCGCTCCGCGTGGCGATGCACGTCGCCGCGCTGGGCCCCGACGGGCTGGTCGACCTGGCCGAGGGCTGTGTCCGCGAGGCCGAGCGCCTCGCCGCCCGGCTCGACGACGTGGCGGGCGTCACGGCGCCGGTCCACGACCGCCACCACCTTCGCGAGTTCGTCGCCCGGGTCGAGCGCCCGGCGTCCGACCTGGCCGACGACCTGCTCGAGCGTGGCTTCGCGATCCACGCCCTCGACGACGACCACGTCCAGCTCTGTGTGACCGAGCAAAACGCCGGCGCGACCGACGACCTCGTCGCCGCCGTCCGGGAGGTGGCCCGATGAGGTACGACCAGGCCCGCTGGACCCACGACGACGGCGAGCGATTCGAGCCCCTGCTCTCCGAGAAAGACGCCGGCCGCGCCGAGCCCGGCGACGCCCTGCCCGACGAGCTGACCCGCGACTCGCTCGAGCTGCCCGGCCTCTCCGAGCCCGAGCTCGCGCGCCACTACACCCGGCTCTCGGAGATGAACTACGGCGTCGAGTCCGGCCCGTACCCGCTGGGCTCGTGTACGATGAAGTACAACCCCTCGTTCGTCGAGGACCTCGCGGCGCTGCCCGACGGGCTGGTCCACCCCGACCGGCCCGACGAGAGCGTCCAGGGCACGCTCGCGCTGCTGGCCGACCTCCAGGACTACCTCGCCCGGATCGGCGGCATGGACGCGGTGACGCTCCAGCCACCGGCGGGCGCGGCCGGCGAGTTCACCGGGATCAGCGTCGCCAAGGCCTACCACCGGGCCCGGGGCGACGAGCGCAGCGAGGTGCTGGTCCCCTCCAGCGCCCACGGCACCAACTTCGCCACCGCGGCGATGGCGGGCTACGACGTGGTCGAGCTTCCGCCCGCCGAGGACGGCCGGGTCGATCTCGACGCGCTGGAGGCGGCGGTCAGCGAGGAGACCGCGGCGCTGATGCTGACCAACCCCAACACGGTGGGGCTGTTCGAGCGCGACATCGCCGAGATCGCCGCGACAGTCCACGACGCCGGCGGGCTGCTCTACTACGACGGCGCGAACCTCAACGCCCTGC
>CAZMLQ010000196.1:0-2806 GCA_964567195.1 uncultured Haloferacaceae archaeon
GCACGTCGCCCGCCGATCGACCACCCCGATCGCCGTCGTCTTCGACGCGCCCGAGATGGTCGAGGACCAGCTCTACCCCCAGCTCCGGCGCTCGCTCGGCGGCCTCCGGGGCGAACTCGACCGCCGGGGCTTCGAGCCGGTCCGGGCCCGGACCGTCGCCGCCGACCGCGCCGTCCTGTTCGTCGAGGTGACCCACGCCACCCTGCCGGCGGTCGAGCGCCACGAGGGCCCGCCGGTCCACGTCCGCGAGCACGCGACCGGCTTCCACGACGCCTACGCCGACGATCCCGAGGTCTACGGCCCGTTCCTCGACGGCGACCGCTACGTCGTCGAGCGCCCGCGCGAGGTGCGCGAGGCCACGACGCTGGCCGAGGAGGGGCTGTTCGACGTGGCGCTGGGCGCGCAGGTGGCCGACGCCCTGCGCGAGGGCTACGAGGTCCTCGCCGGCGCCGAGGTGGCCCGACTCGCGGTCGAGCCGGCGTTCGGGCGCGCGCTCGCCGCCCACTACGAGCCACGGGTCTGAGCCCGGGGCCGAGCCCCGGTGGTCAGTCGAGCCCGTGGAGCGCCCGCCCGCGCTCGATCAGCTCGGCCGTCCGGTCGTCGGGGTCGTCCTCGGGGACGACCGGCTCGCGGCCGTCGAACGTCTCGTGGACCTCGGCCACGCCCTCGGCGAGCGCGTCGAGCGCGTAGCCGCCCTCCATGACGAACGCCAGCCCGGCGTCGCCCGCGTCGGCGGCGTCGCGCAGGCGGGCGGCGAGCAGGCCGTAGCCCTCCGTCGAGAGCCGGGTCCGCGAGATTGGGTCGTGGCGGTGGGCGTCGAAGCCCGCCGCGACCAGCACCAGGTCCGGATCGGCCCGGTCGAGCAGCGGTCGGACCAGCGCGTCGACGACGTGTCGGTAGTCGGCGTCGCCCGCCCCGGCCGCGAGCGGGACGTTGCAGGTCGCGCCGGCGCCCGGGCCGGTCCCGATCTCCTCGACGTCGCCGGTGCCGGGGTAGAGCCCGCGCTCGTGGACCGAGACGTAGAGCACGTCGGCCCGGTCCTCGAAGAGGTCCTGGATCCCGTTGCCGTGGTGGACGTCCCAGTCGACGATCGCGACGCGGTCGACGGCCGACCGGTCGAGCGCGCCGGCGGCCGCGACGGCGACGTTGTTGAGAAAGCAAAACCCCATCGCGTCGTCGGCGACGGCGTGGTGGCCCGGCGGCCGGCCGATCGCGAACGGGGTCCGGCGGCCGTCGTCGCCCGCGAGCGCCCGGTCGGCGGCCCAGCGGGCCTGGCCCGCGGCGGCAAGCGCGGCGTCCCAGGTGGCCTCGCAGGCGACGGTGTCCTGGTCCCAGCTCCCGCCGCCGTCGGCACAGAACTCGCGGATCGCGGCGACGTAGTCGGGGTCGTGGACGGCGGTGACGGCCGCCTCGGTGGCCGGATCGGCCTCGACGTACTCGACGCCGTGGCGCCGGCTCAGGGCCTGCCGGATCGCCCGGATCCGGTCGGCCGACTCGGGGTGGCGCGTCCCGGTGTCGTGTGCGAGGCAGGTGTCGCTGTGGCCAAAGCGCACGGGGCCGTCACTCCGGGATCGGATCGGCCTCGAACAGTTCGACGTACGTCTCGACGTCCTCGGCCTGGACCGTCCGGCGGTCGGCGTGACGGGCCAGGCGCGTCGCCCCCGCGGCCACCTCGTCGGCGTAGGTTTCGAGCGCGCCGGCGAGCGCGATCCGGGCGTCCATCGAGACCCGGTAGCGGTCGTCGATGTCGAGCCGGGCGATCCGGTCGACCGGCGCCACGGGGAGCGCGAGCTCGTCTCGGTCGGCCCCCCCGGCGACGGCGAAGTCCCCGACCATCAGGGTCTTGCGGCCGTCCTCGGTCGCTCGCTCGGCCGCCACCGCCGCCAGCGCCGCCCCCCGGCGCTGGATGCGTCTGGCGAGCTCCTCCGCCGCGTCCGCGCTCACCCGCAGTCCGTCGGCGTTCCGACGGATGATCTCGTCCACCGGAGCGAAGGGGAGCTCGACGCTCATGGCCGAACGTCGGGTCCGGTTCGGGTTTAACGCTTTCCGTCGGCCCGACGCCGGCTCAGAACAGCTCGTCGGCGTCGATCCGGCCGTCCGAGAGCCGTCCCCTGACCGTGATCTCCTCGCCCAGGCGCACCTCGGTCTCCGTCTCGACGCTCCGGGTCTGTCGCCCGTCGTCGAGCACCACCGGCTCGCCCGCCTGCACGACCGTCCCGGTGAACTCGACCACCTCGTCGGACCCGTCCGCGTCCGCGTCCGCGTCGACCCCGACGGCGCCCGTCGCGGCCGTCGCCTCCCCGCTCGGCCGGTCGTCGCCGTCGCCGTCGGCCGCGAACGCACCCAACCCGGCGTCGGCGTCGCTCGCGCCCGCGTCGTCGACCCCGCCCGCGTCCCCGTCGGCGCCGCCCGCGTCGGTCTCGGGGTCGGGCTCGGCCGGCGGCCGGTCGCTCACCGTGATCGTCGAGCGCCAGTTGGCCGAGGCCTCGACGTCGTCCTGCCAGCCGTCGTCGATCTCGACGTCCGTCGCGACCACGTAGTCGCCCAGATCGACGTCGAGATCGGCCTTCTCGCCCCACAGCGCAACCCGTACGTCGCCGGTTTCGTCTTTCAGTCGGACGTTCCGAACCTGGCCCTGGCTGCCGTCGTCGCGATCGAAGGTGCGCACGCTCGAGGCCTCGATCACGCCGCCAGCGATGTCGACGCGGTCGCCGATCTCGAGCGCCGCGATGTCGGTCGTCTCGGGGACGTACCGGATCTCCTCGTCGATCGTCTCGACGGTCCCCCGCGAGCCGACGTGCAACTC
>CAZMLQ010000196.1:2816-3441 GCA_964567195.1 uncultured Haloferacaceae archaeon
GCGCTCGCGGACGTAGCCGTCGACCACCTCGACCGACTCCCCGGGATCGAACGCGGTCGCGAGGTCGGCGCGCTCGTCCCAGAGCGTCACCCGCACCCGCCCGGTCGGATCGCCGAGCGTGAGGTTCGCCACCCGGCCCTCGGTCCCGTCGTCGCGGTCGAAGGTCCGGACCGAGTCGGTGTCGAGCACCCGTCCCCGCAGGGTGACGTCCGAGAGCCCGAGCGAGATGTCCTCGACCCGGTAGCGATCGAGCACCTGGACGTCGACCTCGGCGTCCTCGTCGATCTCGGCGCGGTCGACGTTCACCTCGACGCCCGAGTAGCCCTCCTGGGGCCGGCCCGCGACCCGCACCACGTCGCCCACCTCGAGCTCGCCGTCGGCGACCGCGCCGGCCATCTCGTCCCAGAAGGCGATCCGGATCCGCCCCGTCTCGTCGGCCACCTCGACGTTCGCCACCCGGCCGTCCGGATCGTCGCCGTCGCGCTCGAACGTGTTCACCTCGCCGACGCTCACCACCTTCGCGACGAAGCGGGCCTCGTCCATCCCCGGCGCGACGTCGGCGACGCCCTCGACCTCGCCGCCCGACTCCTCGAGCTCGTGGGCGACCAGCATCGCCGCCGTCTCC
>CAZMLQ010000197.1:0-3436 GCA_964567195.1 uncultured Haloferacaceae archaeon
ATGCTGAAAGGCGTGGCGGGGACCGAAGGCCGGAAGACGATCACCTACCGAGGGGTCGAGCCCGACGGCGACCGGTTCGTCCCGCTCGACGCCGACGCGGCGATGACGCCGGCGGACGTGCTGGACGATCACGCCGTCGGCGAGCGCTACGCCGACCTCGTCGCGGGGCTCGATCGCTACCCCGCCATCTACGACGAGGTGGGGCTGTTCTCGTTCCCGCCGGTGATCAACGGCGCCCGCACGGAGGTCGACACCGGCTCGCGGGAGCTGTTCGTCGAGATGACCGGCACCGACCAGTGGACGATCGACCGCATGCTGAACGTCGTCTGTTACGCGCTCGACGCCCGCGGCGCGACGATCGAGCGCGTCGACGTACGCTACACCGACGACGCGGTCGCCCCCGAGGCGGGGCCACGCCTCGAGCGCCCCGACCTCTCGGTCGAGACCAAACGGGTCCCACACGACCGGCTCGAACGGGTGCTGGGGGTCGATCTCGACCCCGCCGAGGCGGTCGACCTGTTCGAGCGCTCGGGGCTGGACGCCGAGCCGACCGAGGCCGGCGACGAGGAGACCGTCCACAAGGTGTCGGTGCCGCCCTACCGGGTCGACGTGCTCCACCCGCTCGATCTGATCGACGACGCCGGCCGGGCCTACGGCTTCAACGAGCTCGCGCCGCGCTACCCCGACGTGGCGACGGTCGGCTCGCGCCACGACCGCTCGCGGCTCGAGGACGCCGTCCGGTCGACGCTCGTGGGGCTCGGCTTCGAGGACCTGCTCGATTTTCACATGATCGCGCCGGCCGAGAACTTCGACCAGATGGGGCTGGCGCCCGACGACGACGCGTTCGGCGCCGCCGAGCCGGTCCGGATCACCGAGCCCTACAGCGAGGACTACGCCGCCCTGCGGACGTGGGCGCTGCCCTCGCTCACGATGGTGCTGGAGAACAACACCCACCGCGCGTACCCCCAGGATCTCGCTGAAATCGGGCTGGTCGCCCGCGTCGACGGGACCGAGCCGACCAGCGTCGCCGAGCGCCGGGACGTGGCCGCGGTGCTCGCGCGCCCGGACGCCAGCTACGAGGACGCCAAGAGCCGGCTGGCGGCGCTCTGTCGCGCGTTCGGGGCCGACCTCGCGACGCCGGCGACCGAGCACCCGTCGTTCATCGACGGCCGGGCCGCGACCGTCCGGATCGACGGCGCGCCCGCGGGCGTGATCGGCGAGCTCCACCCGCGGGTGCTGGTCGAACACGACCTCGAGCTGCCGGTCGCGGCGTTCGAGTTCCGCCTGGCCGCGCTGGCCGACGACGACGAATAACTCGTGGGCATTCCGTCGCCGTAGCGGGTTCACGCGGCGCATACCGCGGCGTTCGGTGACAAGGTTTAGGTGGGACTCCGCTCGCGTGGGTGGTATGGACGATCACGGCCACGACGAGGACGGCGCGGCCGGGCGGTTCGCGACGCGGGCGGTCTCGGGCGCGGCCGAGGCCGGCCGGCCGGCGGCGGGGGTCTCTGACGTCGTCACGCCGATCCACCTCTCGACGACGTTCCGGCGGCCGGGGATCGACCCGACGGCGACGCTCGAGGACGTCGATCCGGCGCAGGGCGAGTACGTCTACGGCCGGCTGTCGAACCCGACGCGTCATCGGCTGGAGCGCCGGCTGGCGTCGGTCTGTGGGGGCGAGCACGCGGCGGCGTTCGGCTCGGGCACCGCGGCGGTGGCGACGCTGATCGCGGCGTGTGTCGAGCCCGGCGACCACGTGGTCGCGTTCGACGACCTCTACGGCGGCACCAAGTCGCTGCTCGCCCGGCTGTTCGACGAGCGCTTCGGCGTGGAGGTGACGCTCGCGGACGCGACCGACCCCGACGCGGTGGCGGCGGCGACCCGGCCCGAGACGAGTCTGCTCTGGATGGAGACGCCGACCAACCCGCTGATGCGTCTCTGTGACGTCGAGGCGCTGTCGGCCGTGGCCGACGACGCGGACGCCCGGCTGGTGGTGGACAACACCTTCGCCAGCCCGTACTTCCAGCGCCCGCTCGAGCTCGGCGCGGACGCGGTCGTCCACAGCACGACCAAGTACGTCAACGGCCACAGCGACTCGGTCGGTGGCGCGGCGATCACCGACGATCCGGCGCTGTTCGAGACCGTCGCCTTCCTCCAGCAGGTGGGGCTCGGTAACGCCATGGCCCCGTTCGACGCCTTCCTGGTCGCGCGGGGGCTGAAGACGCTGGCGGTCCGGATGGAGCGCCACGAGGCGAACGCGACGGCGGTGGCCGAGCGGCTGGCGGCCGACGACCGGGTGCGGGCGGTCCACTACCCGGGGCTGGAGTCACACCCCCAACACGAGCTTGCGAGCCGGCAGATGTCGGGCTACGGCGGGACGCTCTCGTTCGACCTCGCGACCGACGCGGACGGGGTGGCACGGTTCGTCGCCGCGCTGGAGCACGTCCCGCTGGCGGTGAGTCTGGGCGGCGTGGAGTCGCTGATCGAACACCCCGCGAGCATGACCCACTCGCCGCTGTCGGCGGCCGAGCGGGCCGAGCTCGGGATCGGGGACTCGCTGCTCCGGCTGTCGGTCGGGATCGAGGACCGGGCGGACCTGCTCGCCGACGTCGAGCGCGGGCTGGACGCGGTCTGAGCGCCGCCGGAACGGGTGGGTAGGGACCGAGCCATTTAACAGCGGCTCGGGCGGTACTACCGTCGAGCAGATGCCCAGCGGAGAGTACGACCCGGAGCGCGTCGAGTCGGAGTGGCAGGACCGGTGGGTCGAGGCGGGGACCTACGCCTACGAGGGCGCGACCGATCCGGACACGGTCTTCTCGATCGACTCGCCGCCGCCGACGGTCTCGGGAAGTCTCCACTGGGGACACGTCTACGGCTTCACGCTCCAGGACTTCCTGGCGCGGTACAGCCGGATGGCCGGCGACGAGGTCTTCTTTCCGTTCGGCTACGACGACAACGGGATCGCCTCCGAGCGCCTGACCGAGGACGAGCTCGGGGTCCGCCACCAGGAGTACGACCGCCGGGAGTTCCAGGCGCTCTGTCGCGATGTCTGTGCCGAGTACGAGGCCGAGTTCACCGAGAAGATGCAGAGTCTGGGCATCTCGATCGACTGGGACCAGACCTACCGCACCATCGCGCCCGAGGTCCGGCGCATCTCCCAGCTCTCCTTTCTCGACCTCTACGAGAAGGGCCGGGAGTACCGCGAGCGCGCCCCGGCGATCTGGTGTCCGGAGTGCGAGACGGCCATCTCGCAGGTCGAGACCGAGGACGCCGAGCACGAGGCCCACTTCAACGATGTCCGGTTCGAGGTGGCGGGGGCGGACGACTCGTTCGTCATCTCGACCACGCGCCCGGAGCTGTTGCCCGCCTGCGTCGCGGTGTTCGTCCACCCCGAGGACGAGGCGAGCGAGCGACTGGTCGGCGAACGGGCCGAGGT
>CAZMLQ010000198.1:0-3399 GCA_964567195.1 uncultured Haloferacaceae archaeon
GAGCTGAAAGGCGTCCCACTGCGGATCGAGGTCGGCCCGGACGAGGTGGCCGACCGCGAGGCCACGCTCGTCCACCGCCCCGACGGGGCCGAACACGCCGTCGACCGCGACGGGCTCGCGGCCACCGTGGACGAGCATCTCGACGAGATCTACGCCAAGCTCTACGCCGCCGCCGAGGAGACCCTCGAGTCGAACGTCCGGGAGGCCACCGACCGGGCGGAGCTGCTCGGCACCCTCGGGCGCCACGGCGGCTTCGTGAAGGCGCCCTGGAACGGCGAGGAGGAGTCGGCCGAGCGGATCAAAGAGGAGATCGGCGCCGACGTGGTGATGGTGCCACTCGACGAGGACGAGCCGATCGGCGAGGAGTGTGCGATCACCGGCGAGCCGGCCGAGCGGACCGCGTACTTCGCCCGGTCGTACTGAGCCGTCATTATACAGCCTAGTAGGCATCCAGGGGATCCTTATTCACTAGTGGGTAGCCTCTTGAGCGCAGAGGCTCTAAAACCGGTATGTCACAACCGCCCAGCGCCCCCGCCGTAGACGGGGAGGCGGTCGGGCTGGCCGACCCGACCGACGAACGGTCGAACTGCGGGGTCGGCGCGGTCGTCGACCTCGAACGGGGGGCCTCACACGACGTGATCGCGGACGGGCTGGAGCTGCTCGCGAACATGGAACACCGAGGGACGACGGGCGCCGAGCCCGACACCGGCGACGGGGCTGGGATCCTGGTCCAGCGCCCCGACGCCTTCCTGGAGGCGGTCCTCGACGTCGACCTGCCCGAGACCTACGCCGTGGGCTCGGTCTTTCTGCCCCGCGCCGCGACGGTCGCCGACCGGGTGATCGAGGCGTTCGAGGCTGCGCTCGCCGACAACGGGCTCGACGTGCTCGCGTGGCGGGACGTGCCGACGGACGACGAGAGCCTGGGCGCGACCGCGCTCGACTCCGAGCCCGACGTCCGCCAGCCCGTCGTCGTCCCGGCGGCGGGGGCGGAGACGGCCGCCGACACCGACGCGTTCGACCGCGCGCTCTACGTCGGCCGCCGGGCGGCCGAGAAGCGCGTCGACGGCCTCGACGTCGAGGGGGCCGACCGGTTCTACGTCTGCTCGCTCGACCGCAAGACCCTCGTCTACAAGGGCCTCCTGAAGGCGACCCAGCTCCCCGAGTACTACCCCGACCTGCGCGACGAGCGCCTGACGAGCGCGCTGGCGCTCGTCCACGCCCGCTTCTCGACCAACACGCTGGGTGCCTGGCATCTCGCCCACCCCTACCGCAACGTCGTCCACAACGGCGAGATCAACACGATCCGTGGCAACATCAACTGGATGCGGGCCCGCGAGAGCGACCTCGCGCCGCCCGAGCGCCGCGAGAGCGGGCTGACCGAGGCAGACCTCGAGACCGTCACGCCGGTCGTCGCCGACCCCGAGCAGAGCGACACCGCGAGCGTCGACGACGTGCTCGGGCTGCTCACCCGGGCCGGGCGGTCGCTCTCTCACGCGCTCAGGATGCTCGTCCCCGAGGCGTTTCGCGGCGACGACGCGATGGCCGAGCGCCGCCGGGAGTGGTACGACTTTCACGCCTCGCTGGTCGAGCCCTGGGACGGGCCGGCGCTGGTCTGTGGCACCGACGGCGAGCGGGTGGTCGCGGTGCTCGACCGCAACGGCCTCCGGCCCTGCCGGTACGAGGTCGACGACGACGGCCGGCTGGTGATGGCGAGCGAGGCCGGCGCGCTCGAGACCGATCCGAGCGAGCTGCGCGAGCGCGGTCGGCTCCGGCCGGGACAGCTGTTCGTCGCCGACACCGCGGCCGGCCGGATCGTCCCCGACGAGGAGGCCTTCGACGCGCTGACCGACGAGCGCTACGGCGAGTGGGTCGCCGAGATGGGCCGTCACGTCGACGAGCTCGAGCCCGCGGTCGAGCCACCGGCGCCCGCGGCGGGGCTGCGTCCCCGCCAGGCCGCGTTCGGCTACACCCACGACACGATCGAGCAGCTGCTCGAGCCGATGTCCCGCGACGGGAGCGATCCCGTCGGCTCGATGGGCGACGACACGCCGCTGTCGGTGCTCTCGGAGTTCGACCGTCCGCTGTTCACCTACTTCAAGCAGCTGTTCGCCCAGGTGTCGAACCCCCCGATCGACTACATCCGCGAGGAGCTGGTCACGTCGCTGGAGTCCCGGCTCGGCCCCCAGCCCAACCTGCTCGACGAGTCGCCCGGACACGCCCGCCAGCTCACGCTCGACTCGCCGGTGCTGACCGACGAGCGCGCCGCCGCGATCCGCGGGCTCGACGGGGCGGGGCCGGCCGGCTTCGAGTCGGCCGTGGTCGATCTCACCTATCCGACCGACGGCCCCGACCTCGAGGCGGCCGTCGAGCGGGTGCGGGCCGACGCCCGCGGGGCCATCGAGGACGGCGCCGACGTGGTGGTGCTCTCCGACCGCCGGGCGGGGCCGGACCGGCTGGCGGTGCCCAGCCTGCTCGCGACGGGGGCGGTCCACCACGCGCTCGTCCGGGACGGGCTGCGCAACCGGGCGGGGCTGGTGGTCGAGTCCGCCGAGCCACGCGAGGTCCACCACATCGCCACGCTGGTGGGTTACGGCGCGGGCGCGGTGAACCCCTATCTCGCCTACGAGACGGTCGCGGACCTGGTCGCGGGGCCCGACGGCGCCGACGCCGACGAGGCGCTCGCGGCCTACCGCACGGCGCTGGAGGACGGCCTGTTGAAGACGATGGCGAAGATGGGCATCTCGACGGTCGAGAGCTACCGGGGCGCCCAGATCTTCGAGGCGGTCGGGCTCGACTCCGGGCTCGTCGCCGAGTACTTCACGGGCACGGAGATCCGGACCGAGGGGATCGGGCTCGACGAGATCGAATCCGACCTCCGGACCCGCCACGCGGTCGCGTACGGCACCGACGAGGCCGACGTCGGCCTCGACCGCCAGGGCGAGTACGAACACCGCTCGGGCGGAATCCACCACCAGTGGAACCCCCAGACGGTCGGCACGCTCCAGCAGGCGGTCCGGTCGGGCGAGTACGACGCCTACCGGGAGTTCGCCGCCCTGATCAACGACCAGAACGAGCAGCTCCAGACCCTGCGGGGGCTGCTGGAGTTCGACGCCGACCGCGATCCGGTCGCGCTCGAGGAGGTCGAGCCGGTCTCGTCGGTTGTCGAGCGGTTCTCGACCGCGGCGATGAGCCTCGGCAGCCTCTCGCCCGAGGCCCACGAGACCAACGCGGTCGCGATGAACCGGATCGGCGGGAAGGCAAACACCGGCGAGGGCGGCGAGCCCCCCGAGCGCTTCGGCACCGAGACGGAGTGTGCGATCAAGCAGGTCGCCTCGGGCCGGTTCGGCGTCACCTCCGACTACCTCGCCAGCGCCGACGAGCTCCAGATCAAGATGGCCC
>CAZMLQ010000199.1:0-3384 GCA_964567195.1 uncultured Haloferacaceae archaeon
CCCGCTTGGAGCCACCGGACTCCCACTCGAACACCAGCGTGCCGCTGGCGGCGTCGATCAGACTGCCGAGCTGTCGGGGCTCGATCGTCTCGCGGTTGACCAGCAGGACGATCAGCCCGCCCCACCGGTGGGCGGCCTTCTGGAGCCCCTTCATCACCGTCGCGAGGTCGCTCCAGGGCATCTCGTCGGAGACGGCCGCCACCAGATCGGTGATCGAGTCGACCAGGACGAGGTTATCCGTCGCCCGGGCGGTCAGGTAGTCGCCGAGGGCCTCCAGCACGTCGTCCGTGCGCTCGCTGCTCCCGAGATCGCGCACCGTGCGGGTCTCGCCCATGTACCAGGCCCGGGGCACCGGGCTGAGCTGGAAGTACTCGGGCGAGAGATCGCGGAAGGCGACGTTCTCGACCGCCGAGGAGACGATCTCGTCGGTCATCGTGTAGCGCATCTCCCGCTCGATGTAGTCCGGGCCCGTGGTGAACGAGAGGTAGTGGACCTCGGGCGGAAGCTCGGCCGCCGGGGCCAGATCGCCGTAGTGAAGATCGAACAGCTCCGGATCGGTCCGGCCCAGCGCGTTCATCGCGGCGCTCGTGTAGAGGAACTCGCGGGCGCCGGCCCCGGACTCCTCGACCAGGAGGAGGACGGAGCCGGCCGGTGCGCCACCGCCGAGGACGTCGTCGAGCCGCGCCACGCCCAGCGGGAGCCGTGCCATGCTCTCTCTCCGGTACGCCCGGGGTTAGGCGTTGTGGGCGCTCTCGTCGCCGTCGGCCCCCGGTCGCGCCCGGAGCCGGCTCCGGGCGCCCTCGTTGCGCGCCGTGACGACTCGGACGGTCCCCGCCACGCCGGCGTCGTCGAGCGCCGTCCGGCCGGCCGCGGCCGCCGCCTCGGCCCGGTCGGCGTCGGTCACCCCGTAGACGGTCGGCCCCCACGAGGACTGGCCGGCGCCGAACACCGCGGGCGCGTCGGCGAGCGCGGCCACCACGGCGCCGACCGGCGGCCGGTAGAGCCCGCCCTGCTCGTCGGCGTACCAGCGCCCGTTGAGCCGGCCGATCTCGGCGACCGCCGCGCCGAAGCGCTCGGCCGACCCCTTGGCCAGCGCGGGGAGCAGCCGTCGCGCGACCACCCCCGCGATCCGGTCGGCGGTCCCCGCGTCCGCCCGCTCGACCGCCGCCCGCATGCTCCGGTCCTCGCGGTCCTCGCTGCGCCCCGGCGGGGCGTCCGGCCGGACGAGGAGGAACCGCCAGTCCGCCGGCACGGGGTGGTGGGCGGCCACCGCGGGCACGGTCCAGTCGCCGTCCGCCGGCGGATCGGTGGTGAACCGGCTCGTCGGGTGGCCGGCGTCGAGCACCGCTCCCCCGCGCTCGAACGCCGCGACCCCGACCCCGGACCGGCCGCCGCGGCCGAGCGCGGGCGCCCGCTCGCGAACCCGCGGCGAGTGTCCGTAGGCCCGTGCGACCGCCGCCAGCGTCGCCAGCGCGTAGACCGTCCCGCTCCCCAGCCCGCGATGGCGGGGCGGGCTCGTCGCCACCTCGACCGCCGCCCCCGGCAGGTCGAGCAGATCGACGGCCCGCTCGGCGTAGCGCCGTGCGGTCGGGTCGGCGGCCGTGACGCCCGCGGCCGGCCGGGCCGTCAGCTCGAGGCGGGGGCGGTCGATCGCCACGCCCAGCCCGCCGTAGAGACGCTCGTGGGCGAGGCTGAGGTTACAGAAGCCGGCGTGGAGGCGGGCGCCGGCCGTCACCGTGACCGCCGGTCCCGTCGCCGCGTCCCCGCCCGCCCGGTCGTCCATGTCCGGCCACGGACCGACGCGGGTAAGGGGGTTTCGCCGGTCAGCCGGGCATCGGACAGAGCGTCGCCGTCAACAGCGCGCGTCCGTCGGTCTCGTTGCGCGCGCCGTGGACCGTCCCCCGCTCGTTGAGCACGACCCCCGGGGCGGCGACCGTCTCGGTCGTCCCGTCGCTCGTCACCGCGACCGTCCCCTCGACGACGTGGAAGACGTTTGTACTGTCGGGGTGATCGTGGGGCGACAGCTCGGCGTCCGGGCCGAGCGCGAACAGCTTCACCAGCGCGTCGTCGGTGACGACGAGCTCGGCGTCGAGCACCTCGCCCGGATCGGGCTCCAGATGGGCCGCCGCGGCCAGCCTGTCGAGCATACCGGTCGTGGGCGGGCCAGCGTCATCAACGTTGACCCGAGCCGTCGCCGACGCCAAACGCCACCGTCGTCCGGCCGGGCGCGACCCGCAGGTCGTACTCGTCGCCGTCGCCCCGGCGGACGGTCAGGGTCGGCTCGTAGCGCGTTCGCTCGGCGCGCTCGACCCGGAACGGCTCGGGCACGACCAGCGAGCCGGGGCTGGGCGGGAGCACCCGCGTCCGGCTGCCGTCGGCCCGCACCGCGGCGACCTCCTCCAGCACCAGTCGCGCCCGCTCGTACGGGCCGGGCGTCACGGCCACCGTCGCGACCGGCAGCGGCCCGGTCGGGGGGGCGAGATCGACCGTCCGGGGGTCGAACCGGTGGGTGGACCAGCCCATCCCCGGCGTGGCGGGATCGACCGCGAGCCCGACCACCCGGATCTCGAAGCGGTCGAACGGCGCAAACGCGGCCGGCGCGGGCCGGACCCGGACGGCGAGGCTACCCTGCCGGGTCCTGACGGCCGTACAGCCGGTCCCGCCGGCGACCAGCGCGACCGCGCCGCCGACGACCGCCCGGCGCGTCGGGGTCGGGGCCGGGGTCGGCGGATGTCGGGACACGGTCGCGTGGCTCAGTCGCCGTCGGACCCCGTGCGCGCGCCACTCAGCAGCTCCTCGGCCACCGTCTCGGCGTCGAGCAGCGCAGGGTCGACCGCGAGGTCGGCCTGCGCGCGAGCGAACTCGGGGAGCGAGCCCGGGGCGTAGACGACGACGCGGACACCGGGGTTTCGCTCGCGGACCACCGCGACGGTGCTCGCCTCGCCCACGTCGGTCAGCACGTAGAGGTCGGCGGCGTCGATCCCCGCGTCGTCGAGGCGCTCGCCGGTCGGGACCGCCTCGACCCGAGCCACGCTCGCTCCGCCGGCCGCGAGCGCCGCGCCGAGCCCGTCGGCGTCGGGACCGACGACGACCGCGCGTGGCGGACTCACTCGTACTCGATTGTCGCGGGCGGTTTGTGGGTGACGTCGTAGACGACGCGTGCGACCGAGGGACACTCGCCGGTGATCCGGCTCTGGATCCGCTGGAGGGTCTCCCACGGCAGGTTCTGGGCGCGGGCGGTCATCCCGTCGCGGGACTCGACCGACCGGACCGCCACGACCCAGCCGTGGACGCGGTTGTCGCCTTTCACGCCCGTGGCCCGGCCGAGCACGGCGGCGAACGCCTGCCAGGGCTCGTGCTCGGCCACCTCCTCCTCGACCACCG
>CAZMLQ010000200.1:0-291 GCA_964567195.1 uncultured Haloferacaceae archaeon
GATGCCGCCGCTGATCCTCGACGAGCCGACGGTGTTTCTCGACGCCGGCCACGTCGGCCGGCTCGTCGACCTGGTCGAGGAGATGCGGTCGCTCGGCGTCCAGCAGACGCTGATCGTCAGCCACGACGAGGAGCTGAAGGCCGCGGCCGAGGAGCTCGTCACCGTCGAGAAGGATCCGACGACCAACCGCTCGAGCGCCCACCGCGTCGAGCGGTCGCTCGCCCCGGGCGACGACTGAGGGCGGCGGATCGTCGGTGTCGGAGCGGCCGCGCCCGACCGTCCGTGGCGGCG
>CAZMLQ010000200.1:391-2616 GCA_964567195.1 uncultured Haloferacaceae archaeon
CTACGCCGACCGTCCGTGGCGGCGCTACGCCGACCGTCCGTGGCGGCGCTACGCCGACCGTCCGTGGCGGCGCTACGCCTGGTCGCGAGCGCGCGCGAGCGCCGCCCGCCCGGTCTCGGTCAGCCCGTAGCCTCGCCGCCCGCCCGCGTCGCGCTCCGCGATCAGCCCCGCCGCCCGGAGCTCCGCCGCCAGCCCGTTGAGATCGCTCTCACAGAGGTCGAACGCCAGTAGCTCCACGACGGCCAGCGGCCCGCGCGCCTCGAGTTCGACCAGGAGCGCCAGCGTCCGGGCGTCCCGGACCGCGTCGACATCGGCCCCGAGCCCCGCACCGTCGGCCGGGGTGAGCGCGGCGGCGGGGAGCCGGCGCCGCTCGCCGGTCAGCGGATCGACGGTCAGACGGTCGTCGCCGACCTCGCGCAACACCAGGAGGCGGTCGCCGGTCGGGCCGTGGACGGGGCGCACGGGCGAGAGAGGGGCGGCGTCGGTGTTAGTCGTGTCGGGGCGGCTCGGCCGGCTCGACCGCGGCAGGCTCCCGGTCGTCGTCGCCGTCGTCGCCGTCCGACGCCCGTGCCCGGTAGCTCCGGATCACGGTCCGGAGGCGGAGCCCGGCGAGGAGTCCGAGGGCGGCGGCGCCACCGCCCACCAGCCACATCCGGCGAAAGCCCACGAGCATCAGCCCGACCGTCACCCCGCCGAGCGCGACGTTGGCGAGGAGAACGCTGTGCCACCACGTGGAGAGGAGTTCGGGGTCGACGTCCGACTCGGGGGCCGTCGACGGCGCCTCCGGGGGCTCGGGCACGCGCGGGAGATCGCGCTCGGGCGAGCCCCACCGCTTCTCGGGGTCGGGCTCGTCGGGTTCGTCGGGCCACTCCTCGTCCACGGGGGACGATCCGCGAGCGGGGACAAGAAGCGTTCGTCTCGACCGCGCGCCCGGGGCGGTGGCCCGGCTCAGGCGTACTCGCGGAGGTCGAACGCGCGCTCGGCCTCGACCCAGGCGAGCGGGTTCTCGGCGTCGTGGAGCACCACCCCGCCGTCGTCGACCGCGTAGGCCTCGACGGTCGCCGTCCCCCGGGCCGTCGGTTCGCCGAGCGGTGCCTGGCCTCCGTCCGTGTCGACGCGGCGATCGGACATGTACGCGTACGTATGTCACACGCCCTCATAGCTCTTTCCGCCGCGAGCGGCCGAAAGCGCCAGGAGCCGGGCGGGCGATCGGCGGGCGTGGACGGGGACCGCGAGCGGTTCGATCCGACGGCACACCGGACCGACCTCAAGCTCCTGCGCCGGAGCGCCGACCGGGCGCTCTACGGGAACCGCGGCGGGCTGTCCTGTCCGGTCTGTGACCGGTCGTTCGCCCGCCTCCTGCGGACCGAACGCGGGACGGAGTCGCTCGACGCCGATCGGCCGAGCCGGCTCTGTCTCGACCGCGGCTCCGACGGTCTGCTGGTGTTCGTCCACCGGTAGGGTCGGGCCGATGACCAGGGTTTTAGCCGGACCTGCCGAACGGGTGACCATGGTGGAGAACGAGGCGGACGGGCAGTCCGCCCTCGGCGACTTCGGCGGGGGCGACGACCGCCCCACGGCGGAGGCGGTCGCGGTCGCGGGCGACGGCGGCGGCCGGGTGAGCGAGGTGGTCGACCGCGAGGAGGTCCGGTTTCCGGACGCCGACGGCGAGGCCGCGCTGGCGGTCACCCAGGTCGACTACACGATCGAGGGGAGCGGCGACGAGGAGTATCCGGTGGTCCACGTCTTCGGCCGGACCACGGACGGCGCGGCCGAGCACGTCCGGGTGCTGGGGTTCGAGCCCTACTTCTACGCCCCGACCGACTCGCTCGACGCGCCGCCCGAGGAGGAGTACGACGAGGTGCTCGACAGCCGCGAGGCCGGGCCCGACGGCGAGCCCTTCGAGAGCATTCGTGGCGAGCGCCTCACCAAGATCGTCGCCCGGACGCCCCGCGACGTGGGGGCGATCCGCGACGAGTTCGACCACTACGAGGCGGACATCCTCTTTCCCAACCGTCTGCTGATCGACAAGGACGTCGGCGGGGCGCTCCGGGTGCCTGCCCGTCGGCTCGACGACGGCCGGATCCAGGTGCCCCACGACGAGATCGAGCCGGCGACGGTCGACGCCGAGCCCCGGGTCAACACCGTCGACATCGAGGTCGACGACCGCAACGGCTTCCCCGAGGACGGCGAGGAGCCGATCGTCTGTCTCACCAGCCACGACT
>CAZMLQ010000200.1:2626-3375 GCA_964567195.1 uncultured Haloferacaceae archaeon
GAGTACGTCGTCTGGCTCTACGAGGCGCCGGCGGGCGACGCCCCCACCCCGGAGGAGCTGGCGGGCTACGAGCCGATCCGGGACGCGACCGTGGAGGTGCGGAGCTTCGCGACCGAGAGCGCGCTGCTCGACGCGTTCGTCGGCTACGTCGAGACGACCGACCCCGACGTGCTGACGGGCTGGAACTTCGAGGAGTTCGACGCGCCCTACCTGCTCGACCGCCTCGACGTCCTCGATCCGACCGCCGACGAGGACCTCTCGGTCGAGCGCCTCTCCCGGGTCGGCGAGGTCTGGCGGAGCGGCTGGGGCGGGCCCGACGTGAAGGGGCGGGTGGTGTTCGACCTGCTCTACGCCTACAAGCGCACGCAGTTCACCGAGCTCGAGTCCTACCGTCTCGACGCCGTCGCCGAGCTCGAACTCGACGTCGGCAAGGAGCGCTACTCGGGCGACATCGGTGACCTCTGGGAGGACGAGCCCGAGCGCCTGCTGGAGTACAACCTCCGGGACGTGGAGCTGTGTGTCGAGATCGACCGCAGACGGGATATCGTCGCGTTCTGGGACGAGGTGCGGACGTTCGTCGGCTGCAAGCTGGAGGACGCGCCCACGCCGGGGGACGCGGTCGACATCTACGTGCTCCGGAAGGTCCACGGCGAGTTCGCGCTCCCCTCGAAGGGTCGGACCGACGCCGAGGAGTACGAGGGCGGCGCGGTGTTCGACCCGATCACCGGGGTGAAGGAGAACGTGACCGT
>CAZMLQ010000201.1:0-3373 GCA_964567195.1 uncultured Haloferacaceae archaeon
ACCACTCGTCGTAGACCTGGATCCCGCGCTTGACGACCTGCTCGTAGAGGGTGTGTAGCAGGTGGTGGCCCGTCTCCGCGCCCGCGTAGGTCGTCCGGGGGAACGAGAGCCCGCCGAAGGGCCGCTGTGAGACGCGGCCGTCGTCGTCCCGGGAGAAGGCCATCCCCCAGTGCTCGAGCTGGATGACCTCCTCCGGGCTGTCCTTACAGAGCGTCTCGACCGCCGGGGCGTCGCCCAGGTAGTCCGACCCCTTCATCGTGTCGTAGGCGTGGTCCTCCCAGGAGTCGCCCTCGCGGAGCGCGGCGTTGATGCCCCCCTCGGCCGCCCCCGTGTGCGAGCGGACGGGGTGGAGCTTCGAGACCAGGGCCACGTCCGCCCCCTCCTCCTGTGCGGCGATGGCGGCCCGGAGTCCCGCCCCGCCGGCGCCGACGACGATGACGTCGTGTTCGTACATCCGTCGTCCTCCGGTTGGGCCGGGCGAACTTGAGGCTGTCTACTGTTCGCCCGCGCCGGGGGCCGGAGGACCGGACGATCAGCCCAGCACCGCCGCGAACGCCCGGTAGAGCCCGAAGCCGACGCCGACCGAGGTGACCAGCGTGAGCAGCCAGAACGCCACCGTCACCAGGATCTTCCGGCGCGAGACCCCGGCCGAGCCGGCCGCCAGTCCGCCGCCGATCACCCCGGAGATGATGATGTTGTTGAACGAGATCGGGATGCCGAGCGCGATTGCGGCCTGTGCGATCACGAACCCCGGCACCAGCGCGGCGATCGAGCGCCGGACGCCGAGCTGTGCGTACTCCCGCGAGGTCGCCTGGAGCAGGCGGGGCGAGCCCATCCACGCCCCGGCGAGGATGCCGGTCGCGCCCACCCCCAGCAGCACGATCCCGGGCAGTCCGAGCTCGCCGCGGTAGAGGTTCTCGAGCGGACCGGTCGCGAGCCCCACCTGACTCCCGCCGCTGGAGAACGCCACCAGGCTGCCGAGCAAGACGAGAAACGTCCGGATCCCCCGCTCGACCGAGTCCCGGGTCCGGATCCGGACGAACCGGTAGCTCGCGCCCGCCACACCGAGCGTGATCGCGACCGCGAGCAGGTCGATCCCGGCGACCGTCGGGGTCGCGACCAGGTCCGCGAGCGCCGTCGCGATCGATCGGGCCTCGCCGGGCGGGGCGGGGAGCAGGCTCAGCTCGACGTTGGCGACGATCCCGCCGACCAGCCCCGCGAGCAGCGGCACGCCGACGGTCTCGGGCACCTCGTCCCGGCGTAGCAGGGTCGCGGTCAGGTAGGCCAGCCCACCCGAAACCGGCGGGACCAGCGCCCAGAAGGTGACGATCCGGCGGTAGGTGTCGACCGCGGGCGAGCCACCGAGCGCGAGCCCGACCCCGACCATCGCGCCCGTCGTCGCGAACGCCGCGGGCACGGGGTAGCCGGTGTAGATCCCGAACGCCATGAACCCCGACGCGGTCAACAGCCCAGCCGTCGCCGCCAGCGAGGTGATCGCCACGCCGTCGATCAGCCCCGCGCCCACGGTCCGCGAGATGCTGCCGCCCTGGGCGAGCGCCCCCGCGGCCGCGAGCAGCCCGATGAGAAACGCCGCCCGCATGGTCGAGACGGCGTTCGCCCCGATCGCCGGGGCGAACGGCGGCGAGTTGCTGTTGGCCCCGACCGTCCACGCCGTCGCGAGGCTGGTCGCGGAGGCGAGTCCGACCAGCGCCCAGAAGACGACGCCCGAGGTGGCGACGGTCACACCGACACCTCTCGACGCGGGGTCGCGCGCTCGTCCATCGTCGGTCCGGTCGCGGGGCTCCGTTATAGCTCGTCCGCCCGGCCGGCGGCCGGGAACATCCCCGCTCAGCCCGTCCGCTCGTCCGACCCCGCCTCGCGTCGCTCCTCCGTCCCGGCGTCGAGGAAGGTCCGGTGGTCGGCCAGCCGGTCGTAGACGGTCCCGAGCACGAGCCCGTAGACGAGGTAGGCGGCGAGGACGGCCGCCAGCACGGCCCGGTCGGTCGTCCCGACGCCGGGCAGGAGGACCGCCCCGACCGCGTAGCCGGCCCACAGGAAGAGCCCGAAGATCGCGCCGTGGGTCGCCCCCGACTCGCCGGGCAGCCCCCAGGTGAACCCGCCGAACAGCAGCGGCCACGCCACGCCGAAGACGAGCCCGTACCAGATCGCCGTCAGTCCGGCGGCGAGCGGGGTCGCGGCCCCACAGTAGGGCGGGCCACCGACCGCACAGGGCCCCACGAAGGTGGCGAACAGGAACGGGCTCGGCCCCCCCACCACGAGGTCGGCCCCGACCAACAGCGCCGTCAGCACGACCGTCGCCACCGCCCCGCCGCCGAGGCTGCTCCGAACTGGCTCCATGCTCGATCGGTCGGCGGCGACCGAGTTGAGCACCGACGGTGAGTCCTCAAGCGACCGACCGGTGGCGTGGCCTACGCTCGAAACGTTCATGACCGCCCCGTCTCACGTCGGAGGCGGATGTCCCCGCCCTCCCTCCCCTCCCCTGGCTCGGTGTCGACCGCCGCGTGGCGACCCGCGCTCGTCGGCGCGGTCGCCTCGCTCCCCGCCACCGCGCTGCTGCGGTGGCTCCCGAACGCCGACGCGAACGTCGCCGGCGGGATGATGATCGTCGGCGCGCTCGTCGCGGGCGCGCTCGCCACGCGTCGCGCGGTCGATCCGGCCGCCGCCGGCCTGCGGGCCGGCCTCGTGGCCGGGCTCGTCGGCCTGTTCGAGCCCGTCGTCGGGCCGGACGGGCTCGCGATCGCCGGCGTGCTGTCGTGGTCGTCGCCGCTCGCGATCGCCGCCGCGGCCGTGCTGGTTCCCGCTCTCGCCGCGCTGTTCGGGCTGGTCTTCGGCCGGCTCGGGGGCTGGCTGGCGACGCGGATCGGCTCGTCGTAGGGTCGGGGCCGTGCCGTGCTTGGCCCCCGTCGGCTACCGGCGTCGGCGGGCCGACGGTGTCACCAGAACTTCAGGTTGCTCTTGACGGCCTCGCGTTTCAGCTCCTGGATGTGTTCGGTCAGCGGGATGTCCTTCGGGCAGACCTCGGTGCAGGAGAACTGGGTCTGACAGCGCCAGACGCCGTTCTCCTGTTCGATGATCTCGAGGCGGCGCCGTTTCATCTCCGAGCCCTCGCGCTCGTCCATCGCGAAGCGGTAGGCCTTGTTGATCGCGGCGGGGCCGAGATACTCGTTGTTGCCGGCGGCGATGTTACACGAGGACATACAGGCACCACACCAGATGCAGCGCGTGGAGGTCTTGATCTTCTCGCGGTTCTCGCGGCTCTGGCGCTGCTCCTCGAGGTCGTCGTCGGGCGTCTCCTGGGTCTGGAAGTACGGCTCGACGGCCTCCATCTGGTCGTAGAAGTGCTCCATGTCGA
>CAZMLQ010000202.1:0-3365 GCA_964567195.1 uncultured Haloferacaceae archaeon
TGTTGGGTCGGGTCGGCGACGCGCGTTCGGGTGTCACCGACCCGGCAGGGCTCACATCAGACCCCGTCTCACGGCGGACCGCAGGGGCGGGGTCCTCATCTCTCCGTTGCGGACCTCAGCGTACACGGTGGTGGGATATAAGCCCACCGGTGTGTCGGTCCGCCCGGGCCGGCGGATCCGGCCCGTCGTGCGTGTACTGTTCGAACACCCTCGTACTGATAAGGGCGTCGGAGTCGGATCGTCGCCCGACGGCGACGACCTGCGTGGCTCTACCGAGTGGTGTCAGACTGAAAAGGCCGTCGGAACGGCGACGGGTCGTGAGGACCTCCCGTGCGACGCTGTCGCGCGGCCGGAGGCCGGTCGGTCATCCCTCGCGTGTCGCGTCGGGTCGGACCGGGTGTCTGCCGCGCGGGCGAACGCCGGGTGGCCACGGGGATACGTCTTCGGACCCCGGCGGAGTCGTCACTCCTCGAGGTGTTCGATCCCCTGCTTCGAGACGTTCCCCTTGGTGATCGCCCCCTCCATCCAGTCGGGCTTGTCCTCGGGCGCCGTGTCGCGCCACGCCCACGCGTGATAGACGTGGACCTTGTCGGTCCCTTTCTCCCTGAGCCTGATCTCCGTCGGGTCGGCCTCGGCCTCGGACTCGGACCCGTGGGGCTCGAGGTCCCGGGCCGCCTTCAGCGCCGCCTGCCGGGGCATGGTGCCCGAGTAGACGCTCGTCTCGGTCCCGTCCGCCTGTCGCAGCGCGAAGTTGCGCTTGCCGTCCTCACGTACCATGATTGCTTCGTGTCAATCGACACCACGGCTCGGTATAAGAGTTCGGGCAGAACGCGAGACGACGGCGGGGTGGTCTCGCGCGACCGACGCCCGCGACGCGCGGTAGACAACACTTATGTGTATCCTGTCTCGAAGTGCGGCCCAGGAGCCCTCGATGGTTCGGAAAAAGAAGCTCAGTCCCAGCGGGGCGAAAGACGAGAACGGCGAGTACCACAACGTCCACGTGAACCTCCACGAGGACGAGCTCGCCGTCGCCGGCATGGACATCGGCGACGAGATATTCGTGCGCGTGCGGGACGGCAAGATCATCATCCAGAAGGCCGACCCCGACGAGGTCGAGCACGACTTCTGAGCGTCCCCGTGACGCTCGAGACCCGACTCTACGCGGCGCTGAAGCCAGCACTGTTCGCCCTCCCGGCCGAGACGGCCCACGGCGCCACCAAGCGGCTCATGTCCGTCGCGGAGGGCACGCCGGTCGAGAGGCTGTTGCGCCGTCGCTACCGCGTCGAGGACGACCGCCTCCGGGTGGAGGCGTTCGGCCGGTCCTTCGCCAACCCGGTCGGCGTCGCCGCCGGCTTCGACAAGAACGCCGAGGTGCCGGGTGTGCTCGCGGCCATCGGCTTCGGCCACGTCGAGGTGGGCGGCGTCACCGCCGAGGCCCAGCCCGGCAACCCCCGTCCCCGGCTCTTTCGTCTCCCCGAGGACCGCGCGCTGATCAACCGGCTCGGCTTCAACAACGAGGGCGCCGACGCGGTCGGGGCGCGCCTCGACCGCGCCCCGCTCCCGCCCGACCCCGTCGGGGTCAACCTCGGCAAGTCGAAGGCCACGCCGCTCGCCGAGGCGCCCGCGGACTACCGCTACACCTACGAGCGCGTCGCCGACGCCGCCGACTACGTCGTCGTCAACGTCTCCAGCCCCAACACCCCGGGGCTTCGCTCGCTCCAGAACCGCGAGGCGCTCGAGGCGATCCTCGGCGAGCTCCGGGACGCCGGCGCCGACCCCCTGCTGGTGAAGCTCTCGCCCGACCTCCCCGGGCCGGCGCTGGAGGAGGCACTCGGGGTCGTCGACGAGCTCGACCTCGAGGGCGTCGTCGCGACCAACACGACCACCGACCGACCGGCCGGGCTGTCGAACCCCAACGCGGCCGAGGGCGGCGGGCTCTCGGGTCGACCCATCGAGGAGCGCGCGACCGGGCTGGTCCGGTTCGTCGCCGACCGGGTCGACGTGCCCGTGATCGGCGTCGGCGGCGTCGCCGACGCCGAGGGCGCCTACGCGAAGATCCGTGCGGGCGCCTCGCTCGTCCAGCTCTACACCGCGCTCGTCTACGAGGGTCCCGCGCTCGCCCGCGAGATCAACCGCGGACTGCTCGAACTGCTCGAGCGCGACGGCTTCGACTCCGTCGAGGCGGCGGTCGGCGCCGACCGCTAGTCGTCGCGCACGATCACGACCGCGCCGTCGGCCTCGATCATCTCGCCCGCCCCGGTGTAGCGACGCTCCGCCTCGAGCTCGAACGCCGTCGGCTCGATCTCGACGCCCGCGACCGCGAGCCGGTCGTCGACGACCTCGAACTCGCCGGCCTCGATCGCCGCGTCGATCTCCGAGACCCGCTCGCCGTAGCGCGGGCCGACCGTCGAGTAGTCGAGATCGACCCCCGTGACGACCGACTCGACGGCCGCCTCCTCGTGGGTCGTCTCCAGCCGGTCGACGTGCATCACCCGCCGGACGTCGGCCTCGAAGCCCGCGAGGTCGCCGTGGACCCGGACCTCGGCGAGCGGGGCGTTCAGCGCCAGACCGCGGTCGGACTTGTACCGCCGGAGCGCGCCGACCACGGCCATCGCGGTCGCGCCGGCCTCGCGGTCGGCCCCGACCCCAAGCGGCTCGGGCCAGTCGGTGCGGTGGACGCTGTCGACCGCCGCCTCGGCCGCGTACATCTCCGTCCACAGCTCCTCCGTGACGTGGGCGAGGATCGGCGCGAACAGCCGGAGGAACCGCTCGTGGGCGGTCCGGAGCGTGTACGCCGCCGCCGGATCGACCGCCTCGGGCGGGCCGTCCTCGGCCCGGAGGCGCTGTTTCGCCACCTCCAGGTAGTCGTCACAGAACGTGTGCCAGAAGAACGTCCGCAGGCGGTTCCGGGCCTTCGAGAACGCCCGGGCCTCGAAGTGGGCGGTGATCGCCTCGACGGCCTCGTCCATCTCGGCCAGCAGCCAGCGGTCGAGCGCCTCCAGGTCGGGCCGCTCGAGCGACTCGTCGGGTGTCAGCCCGTCGACCAGCTTCGAGGCGTTCCAGAGCTTGCGTAGCAGGCGCTCGCCCGCCCGCAGCCCCGTCTTCTTGTACGGCAGGTCGTCGCCGACGGACGAGCCGGCCGCCCAGTACCGCGCCGCGTCGACCGGGAACTCCTCGAGCACGGCGTCGGGATCGACCACGTTGCCCTTCGATTTCGACATCTTCTCGCGGTTCTGGTCGAGCACCATCCCGTTGATCATCACCGAGTCGAACGGCACCTCGCCGGTGTGTTCGTAACACTTCACGACGGTGTGAAAGAGCCAGAACGAGATGATGTCGTGGCCCTGGGGCCGGACGTCCATCGG
>CAZMLQ010000203.1:0-3328 GCA_964567195.1 uncultured Haloferacaceae archaeon
ACGCCGAGCGGGCGGTCGCCCGCCTCGCCGACCACGGGGCGGGCGTGCTCGACGGCCTCGCCGAGTCCCACGACGTGCTCCACGAGACGTTCCCCGTCGAGGACGAGGCGGAGTGACCGGGGCCGTCCGGCTGGGGTCCGTCGATCCGGCCCGGTCGCGCCACGGCGGGCGCCGGTCGGCGGTCGCGCTGGCGGACGCGGGCCCGGTCGTCGGGACCGCCGACGGCCGCGTTCGCGCGTTCGACCCGACGCTCGACGAGCGCTGGGCGACCGACCCGGGCGACGCCGCGGTCGTCGCCGCCACGCCGGTCGCCGGCGGCGTCGCCGTCGGCGAGCGCGGTCCCCGCGGCGGGATCGCGCTGTACGGCCCCGGCGGGGACCGGCGCTGGCGCCACGAGACGGCGGCCGACCTGGGGGCGCCGACGGCCGCGAGCCGCGCCCGGCTCCCGTTCGTCGTGGCGCTGGCGACCGGGTCCGACGGCCGGCTCTACGCCGCCGCCCGCCGGTCCGACCACGACGCCGCCGCGGGCCGGCGGTTCGAGAGCCGGGTGTACGCGTTCGCGTCCGACGGGACGGTCGCGTGGTCTCGCGCCGTGCCGGCCGCGCCCGCCGCGCTCTCGGTCCGGGACGACCGGATCGCGGTCGCGTACAACCGCCGGACCGACGAGGGCCCGGGCCTGGTCGTCCACGACCGGACGGGCGCGGTCCGGTGGACCTGGGACCCGCCGGGCGGGGGCGAGCGCCGGGTCGGCGACGTCGCGCTCGTGCCCGGCGGCGTCGCGGTCGCGAGTCACGCCGACCACCGGGGCTACCGGCTCGGTCCCGGCGGCACCGTCCGGTGGCGCGTCGACCTCGGCGTCGAGCGGTCGGTCGACGGCGAGCGGGTGTACGCCTACCCGACCCACGCGGCGACCCCCGGCGACGCCGTCGCGTTCGTCACCGGCAACACCTACCCCGTCGAGGGGCGCGAGACGGCCGCGCGCCACCCCGGCGAGCACACCGTCTCGGTCCACGCCCCCGGCGGCGAGCGCCGCCTCGCGGCCTCGATCGGGGGGTTCGCCGGGAGGGTCGCGACCGACGGCGGCCGGATCGTGGTCCCCGGCGCCCAGCACCTGCGCGACCGGGACGCGGCCGGCCACGGGCTGTGGGTGATCGGCGTCGACGGGTCGGAGCGGACGGTCGAGACCGAGGGGATCGTGACCGCCGTGGCCGCCGCCGACGGACGGATCGCCGCAATCGAGGAGCCGGTCGTCTACCACGACGAGGGGGTCGAGCGCGGCGCCTACCGGCTGTTCGTCCCGTGAGCGGCGGGCGCCGGCCCGTCCGGGCCGACGCCCAGCCGACCGCCGTCGGAGCCGAACTCGGCCGCCAGGAGGCCGGGCACCTCGTCGGGCGTCACGTCGGAGTACCACCGGGCGCGGGGGTGGATCGCGACGGCCGTCCCGGCCTCGCTACAGAGCCCGAGACAGGAGGTCTCGGCGACGTGGACCGACGACCAGAACAGGTCGCGCTCGCGGAGCCAGCCGCGGACGGCCTCGTAGGTGGCCGCGCCGCCCGCGTCGGCACAGCAGGCGTACTCGGAGTCGCGGTCGTTCGTACAGACCAGCACGTGGTCGGTGAACCCCTTCTCGTGGATCTCGGCGGTGCGGGCCTCCATCAGTCGGCCCCGGTCGGCCGTCCCGTCGCCGGCCCCGTCGCGGCCGACGCCGCCGTGTCGGGCACGAGCCGGGCGTGGGCGGTCGCGAGCGCCAGCCAAAGGAGGAGCTGTCCGAAGACCGCCAGCCCGGTCAGGGCGGCGCGCAGCCCCGGGGCGAGCGACGCCTCGACCGCGTTCGCCGGCGCGAGCGCGGCCGGGACCGCGAGCAGGGCGAGCGCGGGCGCCGCGCCGGTCGCGGCGACGGCGACCCGGCGGCCGCGCCCGCGCAGGCGGTCGTAGACGAGGCCGGCGAGCAGACAGGCGAGCGCGCCGGCGAGGACCATCCCGGCGTAGAGCGCGAGTCTGGTCCCGACGGGGAGCGACTGCTCGGCCCCCGGCGGAGCCGGCGGCAGGACCAGCCACGGCGCGCCCGAGACGGTGAGAAAGCCCGCGCCCCCGAGGACGTAGCTCCGGGTCGCGCCGGTCCCCGGGAGCGCGGGCTCGAGGAGGAAGTAGCCCGCGCCGAAGACCAGCCCCCCGAGCAGGACGGCCCAGAGCGCCCCGGCCGCGACGCTCGCGAGGCTGGTCACCGCCGCCGGGACGGTCCCGTGATCCCCCCCGCCGTGCCCGCCGGCCGCGTGGTCGTGGCCGCCCTCGACGGCGGCGCCGGTCCCGGCGGCGTAGGCGACGAGCGGGTTCGCGACGGCGGCCACGAACAGCCCGAAGACGAGACCGGCGACGACGCCCGCCTTCACCCCCCGCGTCAGGTGCGCGACGAGCACGGTCAGTGACAGGTGATCCCGGCCGCGTGACGGAAGCTGTGCAGCGAGTCGTGGACGAGTGGCTCCTGGACGAACAGGAGCGCGAAGCCGAGCGCGGCCCCGAGCAGGAGGCCGGCGGCGATCTGTTTGGTCCGGAGCTCGCCCCGAGCGTGGGCGACGCGGCCGCGAACGGTGTCGGATCGTGTCGACATCTGAAATCCCGATTGTACGAAGAACAATTCGCGTTGTAAAACTTACGAGCGCCGGGCCGCGGCGAGGGCGTCGGCCACCCGGTCGTCGGACAGCGCCGCCAGCGGGACGCGCTCGCCGTCGGTGGCGTCGCGGACGGCCCCGAGCAGGCCCCGCTCGCCCTCGCCGGCGTCGACGACGACGACCCGCGAGCCGGTGTCGGCGAGCGCGCGCGCCGCCGCCCGGGTCTCGGCCGTGGGGCTGCCGTCGGCGACGTTCGCCCGGCCGTCGGAGACGAGCACGACCACACTCGCCGCGGGCTCGGCCGTCTCGATCACCCGCCGCGCGGTCCGGAGCCCCGCCGGCAGGGGCGTCCGGTCGCCCGTCGGAAGCTCCTTGAGGTGGCGGGCGGCGAGCGAGACGCTGTCGGTCGGGGGCAACAGCACCTCGGCGTCGTCGCCGGCGAACGCGACGAACGCCACCTCGTCGCGCTCCTCGTAGGCGTCGCGCAAGAGCGCGAGGACGGTCCCCTTGGCCGCCCGCATCGCCGGCCGCATCGACGCGCTCGCGTCGACGACGAACGTGACCAGCGCCGACGCGGTCCCCGCCCGGACCGACTCGCGCAGGTCCCGCGCGCCGACCGCGTCCGCGCCCCGCCGGCCGGCCGCCCGCACCGACGCCGCGGCGTCGATCCGGCCGTCCTCGTCCCCCGTCCGTCGCGTCCGCACCCGCGGCGCGTCGGC
>CAZMLQ010000204.1:0-3317 GCA_964567195.1 uncultured Haloferacaceae archaeon
ACGCGCCCGCCATCCGGTTCGTGATCGTCAGCTCGACCGGCCCCGTCGGCTCCGGGGTCGGCGTCGCGGTCGGTGTCGGTGTCGGCTCCGGCGTCGGCGTCGCGGTCGGCTCCGGCGTCGCGGTCGGTGTCGGTGTCGGCTCCGGCGTCGGCGTCCCCGTCGGCTCCGGCGTCCCCGCGGACGTGGTCGTCGCATCGTCACCGCTCGCCCCGGCACAGCCACCGAGGAGCGACAGCCAGCCGCCACACAGCGCGAGGAAGCCTCGTCGGCCCCGTCTCATCACCGTCGACAGGGCCCGCGGGTTCGAAAGTCCGTCGCCCGGTCGGGGGTAGGGCCGCTCGGACGCCGCGTCAGGGGCCGGAGCGGAGCAGGCCGAGCACCCACCGGACGGCCTCGCTCGCGGCGAACAGCCCGCCCTCGGGCCGGGAGAGGCGCCGGCCGGTCCACGGCGCCGCCACCATCACCACCGAGACGACGGTCGGCCACGCGACCGCCGGGAGCGCGGCCCCGCCGGCCGACAGCGGCCGGAGTGACGCCGCCGGCCCGAGGACGCCGAGCAGGTCGAACACGTTGCTGCCGACGACGTTGGCGACCGCGACGCCGAGGCGCCCGCCCCGCACCGCCACCAGCGAGAGGGCGAACTCCGGGGTCGAGGTGCCCGCCGCCACGGTCGTCCCGCCGATCACCCACGCCGAGAGCCCGGCGCCACGCGCCAGCGCGGTGGCCGCCCCGACCAGCAGGTCGCCGCTGACGAGCACGATCGCCAGCCCGGCCACCACGGGGGCGGGGGGATCGGCCGCGCCGGCGGCGGGCTCGCCGGGGTCTGCTCGTCGACGGGGCGTCCGTCGACGAGTTCCTCCGAGCACCACGTCGCGGGTCCGGAGCCGTCGGACGGGCGCGGTCGGCCCGGCGGTCCTGGCGTTGCTCGGGTGAGCGTCGGAGATCCGACCCCGACCGGGGACGGCCGCGTCCGTCGGCACGGGCCGAGCGAGTCGGAGCCCGACGGCGCGCCCCCGAAGACGCGACGGGGGCGGGTCCGGGCCGGGGTCGTCAGTCGTCCGCGGGGTCGAAGCGGTTCTCGATGGGACAGTCGAAGACGTCGGCGAGGGCGAACGCCAGCTCCAGGCTGGGATCGTAGCGCCCGCGCTCGATCGCGTTGATCGTCTGTCGGCTCACGCCGACGGCCTCGGCGAGCGCCGCCTGGGTCACGTCCGCCCGGGCCCGCCACACCGTCAGTCGGTTGTTCACGGCGGGTCACCGGGAGTGCCGGACGAACCAGCCGTAGAGGCCGAACCGAACCGCGAGCATCCCCAACAGGAGCACCGCCAGGACGCCCCGGGTCGTCAGGGCCCCCTCGACCAGCCCGAGGCCGACGAACAGGGCGGCCGCGAGCCCGAACGACGCCCGGAAGGCCAGCTCGCCGGAGCGGTACGCCGCCCGCTCGATCCGCTCGTCGATCCGTACCTCGTCGGCGCGCTCCTTGCGTCGCCGGTACCAGGCGTGGCCGGCGAGCAACAGCGCCAGCCCCGCGGCGAGCGAGCCGACCTCGACCACGGCCCGGTCGGCGGTCCCGACGCCGACGACCGCGACCGCGAGCCCGAACAGCGCCACCACGACCGGCGGGAGACGGGCCGCGAGTGTCATCGAGTCGGCATAACGTTCATCTTCCACTTAGTCGTTGGGACGTGACGTTTCGGCGAACCACCCCGGCGGCGGGCGGTCCGGGCGTCCGCGAACCCGCGGCCACGGGGCCCGCGGGCGGCGGGGCCGGTCGTGACGGGCGAGCAGCGCCCGTTCCGATCACCGCCCGGGCGTCAGTCCCCGCCGTCGCGCAGGCTCGGGTGGGTGGCCTGCTCGTCCGGGTGTGGCGTGGCGAAACGCGCGCGCATCGTCTCGCGCGAGCGGGTCTCGCGCGCGCGGCGCTCGTCCGCGCCGATCTCCACACAGCCCGGCGGGACCTCGCGGCCGCGGTCGGTGAAGTAGCCGGCGGGCGCGACCCAGTCGTGGTAGAACGGCCGGTCGTCGTCCGCGAGGAGCGTGACCGCCACCTCGGCGCCGTGGCCGGCAGCGACGACGGCCTGGTGGGGCTTGCCCGCGAGCCGGCCCGCCGCGTACAGCCCCGCGACGCCCGTCCGGCCGCGCCCGTCGGTGTCGACGAACGTCGTCCCGCGGTCGACGAGCGCGACCCCGTCGAGACCGTCGAGGTAGCCGGGGTCGGCCTTCGTCGCGGCGATCACGTAGCGCGTCTCGTGCTCGCCGGCGGTCGTCTCGACGACGAAGCCGTCTCCACGGCGCGCGATCGCGCACACCTCGCCGCGGCGCCGGTCGGCTCCGGCGGTCGCGGCCTGTTCGTCCAGCAGGTCGAGCAGCAGCCGCGGGTTCACCCCGGCCGGAAAGCCCGGGAAGTTCTCCAGGTGGGCGTTGCGCCGCAGTATCGAGCCGCCGGCGTCGACGACGAGCGTCTCCAGCCCGGCGCGGGCGGTGAAGCCGGCCGCCGTGAGGCCGGCGACCCCGCCGCCGACGACGAGCACGTCCGGCGTCGCGTTCGCTCCCATGTATTTAGGTCAGCCTAAAAGCTACTAACGGTTTCGGACGCGCGGTCCGGCCGCTCAGGCCCCGCGCCGGCGGTTGCGTACCGCCGAGTAGACCCCGAACAGCGCCAGCACCGCACCGATCCCGACGAGGAGGAGCTGGTCGTTCGACACGCGGTCTCGCAGGAATGCGGCGTCGGGGTCGCCGGGATCGACGTAGGCCGTCACCGTCGTCCCCGGCTCGTAGGGGGCGACCACCTCGCGCGCGCCGGCCTCGGTGTCGTAGGACGTGTCGACCCGCCCGGGGTGGACGGCGGTTCCGGTGTGGCGCTCGCCCTCGTACTCGTATGCGAACGCGACGGTCGGCTCGTACTCGACGTCGCTCCCCGATCCGGTCCGGGTGCCCGTCGTCTCGACGCCGCGGTCGGTGATCGTCGCCTCGACCGTCACCGCATCCCGGACCGCCTCGCGCGACTCGACGTAGTCGTAGCCGCCGTACGCGACCAGCCCCAGCGAGAGCACGACCACGATCAGCGAGCCCCGGAGGGTCTCCGGGCCGTCGATCGAGCGTCCGTCGTCCGTCATCGCTCCCGGGTCGGGCACCCCGCCACTCGGGGCTGGCGGTCTCGGATCGTCGCCCCACGGCCGACCCGTCGGGGCGCGAGAGCGCGACGGACGGGGGCGACGGGCGTGGCGGACGCTCAGTCGGCCGCCGTCGCGTCGCGGCCTCGCTCCCGGGCGAGCGCCCGGCGCATCTCGTTCGCGACGATCATGTAGCCCTCGTCG
>CAZMLQ010000205.1:0-3302 GCA_964567195.1 uncultured Haloferacaceae archaeon
CCTTTCGTCAGACACGGGCCCGCCGGCCCGGAACAGAACACGGGCCCGCCGGCCCCCGCCTACACGGTGAACTCGTAGAGCTCGTCGCCGACGTGGTGGATCGACGCGACGACCTTGCCGCTGTCGCCGAGCATCTCGTCGCCGTCGACCAGCGCGCGCCCGACCGCGAGGGCCTTCCCGTGGGTCTCCTCGACGATCACGACCAGGTCGTCGGCCGCGATTGCGGGGTCGGCCTCGACGATGCCCGGCCGCATCACGTCCGCGCCGTCGCCGACGAAACTCACCGCGCCGGCGTCGACGGTGACCGTCCGGCGGGTCGGCGGGTACTCGTTGGCCCCCCGGACGGTGAGGACGGGCTCGTCCTCGACGTGACAGATCAGGGGCTCGCCCTCGACCAGCACGAGGTCGAACTCGCTCCCCTCGACGTCGACGAACTCGTAGGCGTCGGCCGCGAGCTCGACCCCGAGACGGTCGGCCAGCCGGGTCTCGAGCTCGTCGACCTCGTCGCTCCGCAGGTGGTGGCGTGAGGTGACGCGCATACCCGTCGTGGGCGCGACGGGCGGATAAATCGCGCGCTCGGCGGCCGGTGGGGAGAGCACGACCCGTGCCAGGAGGGTGCGACCACCCGCGTCGGCGGGTGGCGTCGCGCGGACGTCCGACGGGGTGGTAAGCTCTAAGTGGCGGCCACCCTCAGAGGCCGCGTATGTTCGGCTCCCGGCGGGACCGCGACCGGCGGTCCGTCGTCTGCATCGCCTGTGGCAGCTCGGTCGAGCGCGCCGAGGCCCGCGAGTACGACAAGGAGGGCGACCGCTGGGAGCGCCGCGGCAAGGAGTTCGAACACCTCTGTAAGGACTGCTTTCGCTCGCTCTGTCACCAGCCCCGCGACGAGCTCGAGTCGCTGCTGGTCGAACTCGAGGAGCCGGGGCTCGACCGCGAGGAGTTCCTCCGGCGGTACGTCGGCGCGGTCGAGGAGCGCTACGGCTCCCGGCGCGAGCGATAGTGCCTGTGCCGGTACCGACACCGGCGCCGCGGCCACCGACCGCCCGACACCACTAACTCCGTGGCCTCCCTCGACGGGGGCATGGACGACGACGCCCAGGCGGCTGCGGGGACGGCCGAGGGCCAGGGCCCGGTCGAGATCGACCCCGAGACCGCCCGCCGGCTCCAGGCCAGGCGCGAGGAGCTGTTCGATGAGTTCGAGATCCGCGACGAGTTCCCGGCCGAGGTGCTTCGCGAGGCCCGCGAGCGGACCGACGGCGTCGCCGACGAAATCGAGGCCGAACTCGACGACCGGCGCGATCTGCGCGAGCTGACCGCCTGGACGACCGACCCCACCGACGCCCAGGACTTCGACGACGCGATCAGCGTCGCCCGCGAGGAGGAAGGCTACCGGCTGTGGGTCCACATCGCCGACGTCACCCACTACGTCCACCCGGGCTCGTCGATGTGGGCGGAGGCGGTGAGCCGGGGCAACACCGTCTACCTCCCGGCCTACACGGTCCACATGCTCCCGCCCGTGCTCGCGGAGACGGTCTGCTCGCTCGTCCCCGACGAGGACCGACTCGCCCACACGGTCGAGATGACACTCGACGAGGAGACGCTCTCGTTCGAGGAGATCGAGATCTACAAGTCGGTGATCCGCTCGGACGAGCGCCTCACCTACACCGAGTGCGAGCGCCGGCTCGACGAGACCGACGCCCCGCTGGCCGAGGAGTGTCGGCTGGCCTTCGAGCTGGCCGACCGCCTCCACGAGCAGCGCAAGGAGGACGGCTCGCTCGTGCTCAACCCCCGCCGGGATCGCGCTCACACCATCGTCGAGGAGTGTATGCTGAAGGCCAACAAGGCCGTCACCCACGAGCTGATGTGGAACCGCGGGGTCGAGGCGATGTACCGCGTCCACCCACAGCCCTCGCCCGACGAGTGGGACGAGGCGCTTCGCGAGATCCAGGATCTCGACGGGGTGAGCATCCCCTCGGACTCGCTCGACGATCCGCGCAAGGCGGTCAACGCCACCCTCGAGACGGCCCCCGAGCGGATGCTGAGCCGGATCCAGCGTGCCGTCCTGAAGGTGATGCCCCGGGCGAAGTACATGAACGATCCCTTCGGCGGCCACCACGCGCTCAACTTCGACATCTACGGCCACTTCACCTCGCCCATCCGCCGGCTCTCCGATCTGGTCAACCACTGGATCGTCCACGAGAACGAGGTGCCCGAGGACCTGATCGAGCTCTGTGACCGCGCCTCGGACCGCCAGTCCGACGGCGACACGGTCGAACGGCTCTACAAGCAGGCCATCGAGGAGCTGAACCACGACCCCCACGCGATCAACAGCCGCGGGGTGGTCACCGTCGAGGACGGTCACGTCGTCGACGAGAACGGCCTGCCGCCGGAGGCCGAGCCCGACGAGCCACGGGCGTAACGGGCCCGCTACCCGGCCGTCGCGTTCTCCGCCGCCGCCAGCCAGTCCGGCGGATCGACCCGCGTCTCGTCGATCCCACGTACGGTGACGACCACCTCGATCCGGAACGGCTCGCCGCCGGCGCGCCCGCTCGCGACCAGTTCGAACCGCCGGATCGTGCCGGCGGCGTCGACCAGCGCCCGCGAGGCGAACCGCTCGACCGTCCCGTCGCCGAACGCCCCCGCGCGCAGGTCGCCGCGGTCGGCCCCGAGCACGACCACCGGCGTCCCGTTCAGCCGCGCGGTCCGTCGGGGCTCGTAGCTGGCGCGGGCCATCTCGGAGCCGACGATCGAGGCGCCGGTGAACGCCGGCGGCTGGGTGTAGATCCCCGTCTCGTAGCTCACGTTGCCGTCGCGGTCGATCCGCTGGTAGAACCGCTCGTCGAAGTACTCGGCGCGCGTCCGGGCGGGCGTCTCGAACCGGAGCGTGGCGGGGGTCCCCGGGGCCTCGCGCCGGAGTTCGACCGACTGGGCGGCCGAGCCACGGATCGTTCGCACCGAGAGGGCGTACGACCGGTTCGCGAGGCTGTCGTTGTGGGCCGCGAGCAGCCGGGCGCGGTCGACCCCGTCGGCCGAGACCCCGGGCGGCGAGACCGACGGCGCCGCGGGGGTGGCGCTGGGCGTCGGGGTGGGCTCGGCCGTCGCCGTCGGCTCGGGCGTCGGCGTCGCGGTCGGGTCGGCGCCGCCACCGCCACAGCCGGCGAGTACGACCGCCAGCGCGACGGCGAGACCGACGAGCGGGCGCGATGCCATATCTCCTCCTGTGGCGAGGCGAGTCAAACCTCTTCTGGAATAAAAGGTGGCCCGCCCGGGCCGGTCCCGGGCGGGCCGAGGGGAGACGAGCA
>CAZMLQ010000206.1:0-3259 GCA_964567195.1 uncultured Haloferacaceae archaeon
GGACGCTCGTCCCGGCGGGGACGCTCGTCCCGGCGGGGACACGTCCGTCGAAACGGCTTTAGAGCGCGCGCCGGTAGCGCCGGTATGGTCGCCGCCCTCGACGATCCGGTCTTCCTGTTTCTGGTCGGGGTGATGCTCACCGTCGTCCTGCTCGCGTACCTGTTCCTCCGGCGGACGATGGCGAGCCTGCGCGAGGGCTACGACGAGGCCTACCGCGACGGGAACCGGTAACGACGGGCTTAATCCCGGCCGGCCGGTCGGCCCGACACGAGATGGCCGTCGGCTCCACAGCCACGCTCGTCGTCGCCGCGCTGGCCAGCCTGTTCATGGCCTGGTCGATCGGTGCCGGCTCGTCGGGATCGACGCCGTTCGCGCCCGCGGTCGGGGCCAACGCGATCTCGGTGTTGCGCGCGGGCTTTCTGGTCGGCCTGCTCGGGCTCGCCGGCGCCGTCTTCCAGGGCGCGAACGTCACCTCGGCGGTCGGGACGGCGCTGATCGACGGCGTCTCGCTCACCGCCGGCGCGTCGACGGTCGGACTCCTGACCGCCGCCGTCCTCGTCGCGGTCGGGGTGTTCGCGGGCTACCCGATCGCGACCGCGTTCACCGTCACCGGCGCGGTCGTCGGGGTCGGGCTGGCGCTCGGTGGCGAGCCCGCGTGGGGGAAGTACGCCCAGATCGTCACGCTCTGGACGCTCACGCCGTTCGTCGGCGGCGGGATCGCCTACGCCACCGCCCGTCTGCTGCGCGCCGAGCGCACGCCGGAGTCGGTCGCGGTGCCCGCGCTCGCGGGTCTGGTCGGCCTGATCGTCGCCAACGTCGGCTTCACGCCGCTGGCGCCCGGCGCGGCCTCGGCCTCGGTCGCCGGCCGCCTCGGCACCGCGCTCGACGCCGCCGTGGGTCTCGGACCGGGGACGGGGCGGCCGCTGGTCTCCGCGCTCGCCGCCCTCGTCGCGGGCGGCGTGGTCCGTCGCGGGATGGTCACCGATCCCGCGGCCGCCCAGCGACGGTTCCTGCTCGTGCTCGGCGGGCTGGTCGCCTTCTCGGCCGGGGGGAGCCAGGTGGGGCTCGCGGTCGGCCCGCTGGTCCCGCTGCTCGGCGAGGTCGCACTCCCGCTCCCTGCCGTCCTGGTCGGTGGCGGCCTCGGTCTCCTGTTCGGCTCGTGGACCGGCGCGCCCCGGATGATCAAGGCGCTCGCCCAGGACTACTCCGCGCTCGGGCCGCGGCGCTCGATCGCCGCGCTGATCCCCTCGTTCGCCATCGCCCAGACCGCCGTCGCGTTCGGCGTGCCCGTCTCGTTCAACGAGATCGTCGTCAGCGCCATCGTCGGCTCGGGCTACGCCGCCGGCGGGAGCGGGGTGAGCCGGCGGAAGATGCTGTTCACCGTGCTCGCGTGGATCGGCTCGCTGGCGCTGGCGCTGGCGCTCGCCTACGGCGCGTTCTCGGCGGTCGTGGCGCTCGGCTGAACCGGCCGGAGCGTCGCCGTCGCCAGCCCCGCGAGACACAGCAGTCCGGCTCCGAGCAGGAAGGCCTCGGTCCAGCCGATCCCCGCGATCAGCGCGCCCGCGGCCGCGCCGCCGAAGATCCCGCCGGGGATCTTCGCGGTGAACAGGAGCGCGTAGTTGCCCGAGGACCGTGCGGCGCCGTAGTAGTCGCCGACGATGCTCGGAAAGACGGCGAACGTCGGCGCCCGGAGGAAGGTCGTGGCGGCCACCAGTGCGACGAACGCCGGCGCGCTCCCGGCCCCGACGACGACCGCGCCCGCGAGCGCCAGCCCACAGCCCACCAGCGCGACCGCCACCGTCCGCTCGCGGCCGAACCGGTCGGAGAGTCCGCCGACCAGCACGATCCCCGCCCCGTCCGCGATCGCGAGCGCCGAGGCCGCGAGCGTCCCCGCCGACGCGGGCAGTCCGAGTCCCGTCGCCAGCCCGACCACCTTGCCGATCAGCATCAGTCCGACCCCGTTGACGACGACGAAGACGCCGTACAGCACCCAGAACTGCCAGGTGGCGAGCACGGCCCGCGGGCCGGCCGCCGGCGCGTCCGGATCGCCGCCGTCGGGCGTGGCGTCCCCGCCGGCGTCGCCGTCGGCTGGCTCGTCGGGGTCGTAGAGGATCGGCACGCCGAGCAGGCAGGCAGCCCCCGCAAGCGCCGCGAGTGTCAGCCCCGTTCCGGGCAGGTCGGTCGCCGCCGCCGGGCCGACGTAGCCGACGAGCAGGGCGCTTGCGCTCCCGTAGGCCATCGTGACGACGCCGGTGGCCAGCCCCCGGCGATCGGTGAACCACTTGACCGGGGTGTTGATCGCGACGGTGTAGACACAGCCCGCGCCGATCCCGCCGACGGCGTAGGCCGCGACCGCCAGGGGCAGGCTGGGCGCGGCCCCGACGCCGGCGTAGCCGGCGGCCACGAGGACCGCGCCGACCGCGAGCGGGAGCCGGGGGCCCGCGCGGTCGCGGTAGCGCCCGGCGGGAAAGCCCGCGAGCGTCTGGGCGATCACGAACGCGGTCAGTGCGGTCCCGAGCCCGGTCTCGCCGGCCCCGACCCGCGCGCCCACCGGGCCACGGAGCGACGACCAGAGAAACTGGAAGCTGCCGGCCGCGCCCATCGCGACGGCCGCCACGCCGACGAGCCACCACCGCGGGGCGGGACCGGGCAGGGCCGCGAGCGCGCCCGCGCCGTCTCTCGACACGTCCGGGCGACGGGGGGTTGATGCTCGTCGCTTTCGGTATCGGCCCGTCTCGCCGCCGCCTACCGACCGATCTCCGGCCCGTCGTCGGTCGTGGCGTCACCCTCCCTCACGGGCTCGGTCGCCGGCTCCGTCCCGTCGGTCGGATCGCCCTCCGGCGCGTTGGCGTCGGCTCGGGCGTCGCCGTCGGCCGCGGCCTCTCCGGACCCGGACCCGGCCTCGGTCTCGGTCTCGGTCTCGACGGCGTCGAGCCGGCTGATCCGCGCCCGCATGATCCGGGTGTTGTCGACCTGCTCGATCCTGATCTCGACGCCGCCGTAGGCGATCGTCTCGCCCTCCTCGACGAGGCGGCCGGCGCGGTTGAAGACGAAGCCGGCGAGCGTCTCGAACTCCTCGCCCTCGGGCAGGTCGAGGCCGAGGCGCTCGTTCACGTCGTCGATGTTGACCTCGCCCCGGACGAGGTAGGTGTCCTCGTCGACCGCCTCGAACGGCTCCTCCTCGTCGCCCTCCAGAATGTCGCCGACGATCTCCTCGACCACGTCCTCCATCGTGATCAGCCCCTCGGTGGTGCCGAAC
>CAZMLQ010000207.1:0-3258 GCA_964567195.1 uncultured Haloferacaceae archaeon
TCGTGCCGTCGCCGGCCTCGTCCTCCTGGGTCTCGGCGACCTCGACGATCATCTCGGCCGTCGGGTTCTCGATGTCCATCTCCTGGAGGATGGTGACGCCGTCGTTCGTGACGGTGACGTCGCCCATCGAGTCGACGAGCATCTTGTCCATCCCCTTCGGACCGAGCGTCGACCGTACGGCCTCCGCGACCGCCCGGGCCGCCTGGATGTTGTACTCCTGCGCGTCGCGGTCCTTGACGCGCTGGGCGTCCTCGCCCATGATGATCATCGGCTGGCCCTGCATTCGCTGGCTCATGGCTCGTGGAACGATTGTTTGCCCTTCTATATAAAAAACGCGGTCGCGGGGCGGCACGGGCCGGCGCGGTCGAGCGTCGGAGCGCCGGAATCGGCCCGCTCCGGCCCTCTGGCGTGGGGTGGATTCACACACCGACGGCCGGGCCGACCGCGTTTTAAGTTCCGTCCGGGGCGGGCTCCTTCCAGTGGACGGTGACCGAGCCGACGGCGAAGGCGTCGCGGCCGTCGGTGTCGCGGACGACCCGGAGCCGGTTCGTCCCCGCGACCAGGTCGACGTCGGAGAGCGTGTCGACCCAGTACTGCCAGCCCTCGTTCGGCGGAATGTCGAACCCGCCCAGGCGCTCGTCGTTGATCAGGATCTCGTGGCCGTAGTCGCCGACGTCGAAGGCCTGGAGGCCGACGTAGGCCTCGGTCGCCTCGGCCGTCGGCACCTCGAACGTGTGCGCCGTCGTCTCGTCGCCCGCGTCGGTCGCCCAGTCCAGGTCGAGTTCGCGCCCCTCGGGGGCGAGCTGGGCGCCCACGTACACCGTCGCGTAGTTCGCACGGAGTGCCACGCCGGCGCCTTCACCCCCGCCGGGAATAAAGCCCGGCGGCTACCGGCCGTCCTCGGCCGGCTCGTCCGCCAGCAGCCGCCCATCGCCGTCGAGCTCCGGGGGCTCGGCCGGCTCGTCGAGCCCCTCGAGTTCGGCCTCCACGAGCCGGCGCTCCAGCTGTGCCAGCTTGCCCAGTCCCTTCCGCTCGCGGCCGGTCTTGGTGTCTCCCATCGTCGTGAGAGACGACACCACACCACATGAGTCTGCCGGCGGCGGTGGTCGTCAGCTACAAGTCCGTCGAGGGCGCCGGGCCGGTATGTCCGGCGACCGGTCCGATTCCGGCGGCGGCTCACCGTCGCCGCTCGCCGGCGTCAGGCGCTGGCTGTTCGCCTCGCCGCTCCGGATCGGTGCGGTGCTCGTGCTCGTACTCGTCGCGACCGCGGCCGTCGCCGGCGGCGTCGCGCTCGTGTTCGGCGGGTTCGACCTCGCCGAACCGCCCGAGGCCGGGCCGCCGGCCACGGCGACGCCGGCTCCGACCCCGACCGCCACGCCGACCCCGACCGCCACGCCGACCCCCACGCCGACTCCGGTCTCGCCGCCGGGCTATCGCGTCGCGACGGTGACCGACACGACCACCGGCGGGGTGGTCACCTTCCGGTTCGGGGACGGGCGGGTCCGACAGCTCCCACTCGCCGCGATCGACGTGCCCGGCGCGGGCGGGGCCGCGCCGACCGCCTTCGACGGCGTCGTCACCGGGCCGACCGGGCGGGCCTGTCTCGCCGACGCAGGCCGGCGCGCGGCGGTCGATCTCGCGGGGACGCTCCCCGGACGCACCGTCGCCGTCCGCGTCGTCGACGACGAGACCGTCCCGGGTGAAACGGCGGTGTTCGTCCGGCGCGACGGCGAGGTCCTCAACCGCGTGCTCGTCCGCCGGGGCGACGCCCGGGCGACCACGGACCGCTACGCGGCCGAGACCGACCGCGCCCGCGAGGGCGCACAGGGGCTGTGGAGCTGTGGGATCGTCACGCCCGGCGCCGACGGGATCCCGACCCGGGTGACGTACACGCCCGACCGGGCGGCCGACACGGGCGGGATCCGGGTGGTCCGGGTCCGGCCGAACCCGCCCGGCCGCGACGCCGCCGCGCTCGCCGACGAGACGGTGACGATCCGCAACACCGGCTCGACCACGATCGATCTCGCGGCCTGGACGCTCTCGGACGGCGCGGGCCACCGGCTGGCGCTCGACGGTGCCACGGCCGAGGACCGCCGGCTCCAGCCCGGCGAGGACCTCGTCGTCCACACGGGCGCGGGACAGCCGCGGCCGGGCCACCGCTACCTCGACGCCCCGAACCCGGTCTGGGACGACGACGGCGACCGGGTGCGTCTCGTGACCGACGGGGGCGACCGGAGCGTGGTCCTGGTCTACGGGAGCGCGGCCCGCCCCAACCCCGCGAACGCGACGGCGACGGGGGGACGGGCGTGAGCTCCGTCGGCCGGCGACGGCTGCTCTCGGTCGCCGGGACGGGGCTCGCGGCGCTTCTCGCCGGCTGTGGCGGGCTGTTCGTCCCGCCCGACGACGAGGAGACGCCGGCCTCGACCCCCGGGCCGTCGCCGACACCCACCCCCACCCCAACGCCGACGCCCACCCCCACCCCAACGCCGACGCCGGGGGCGGACGGGAACGTCGTCGAGGTGGTCGAGCGCTCGCTGTCGGTCGACGCCGGCGCCCGGCGGGCCTTCACCGAGGCGACGGGGCTGGTCCGGATCGAGAACGCCGGCCCCCGGCCGATTGCGCTCGTCGAGCTCCGGATCGACGTGATCTACCGACCGCTCGACGTCGGTCGCTCGGTGGCCGTCCAGTACGTCGGGCGACGGTTCGGCGGCGGGGAGGACGACGACGAGGACGCCCTGCTCGGGCCGGACGAGCGGGCGACGATCGGCTTCGAGACGCGCTGGCCGCGGGACGGGCGGGCCGAGGAGTCCGAGCGCGACGCGGACTTCGGCCTGGAGTTTCGGATCCGCCGGCTCGAGTTCGGGTAGCTCAGACGATGGTGACGGGGACGGAGGCCTCCCGTGCCGTCGTCTCGGCGACGCTACCGAGCAGGAGCCGCCCGATCCCTCGCCGGCCGTGGCTGCCGACGACCACCGCGTCGGCGTCGAACTCCGAGACGGCCGCGAGGATCGTCTCCGCTGGCGAGCCGGTCCGTACCGCCGTCTCGACCGTCCTGTCCTCGCCGAACGAGTCGGCGTGGTCCGCGAGCATCGCCTCGGCCTGACGCTCGGTCGACTCGTGCCAGTTGCCCTCGGCGGCCTCGGCGCCGGCGAAGCCGTCGACCGGATCCACGACCGTCAACAGGACGATCCGGTCGTCCGGGTAGGTCTCGCGGACGTGCTCGACCGCCCGCACGGAGGGCGGGGAGCCGTCGACGGG
>CAZMLQ010000208.1:0-3257 GCA_964567195.1 uncultured Haloferacaceae archaeon
TTCCCACGATCTCTCGCAGAACGGAGCCCCGTCGGGCGCCGTCTCATCCGCGACGCGCGGGGTGTCTCACACGGCCCCACATCGTGGGAGCGCTTGACGCGTCGACGCGCTCGTCGCCGATCGTGCCTGCCCGCTCAGACCGCCGGCAGTGTTTTTATTCGGCGAACGATCAGTCGGTGTCGTGCCGATTCCGGAGGGGGTCTTCGCCCACGTCGACACGGAGACGAACGCGGTGACGTCGCTCGTCGACCACCACCGTGAGGTGGCCGATCGGACAGCACGACTGGCGGTCCGCCTCGGCGACGGGGCGACCACGACCGTCCCGACCCGGGACCTGCTCTCGGTCGCGAGCCTGACACACGACCTCGGAAAGGCGACGGGGAAGTTCCAGCGCTACCTCCGGGGCGAGGTGTCCTCGTCGCCACACCCCCACGCGCTGGTCGGCGCGCTCGCGACCGCCACGGTGTGTGACGCGCTCGGCTACGAGGAGGCCGATCTCCTCGTCCCGACGTTCGCGGTCGCACGACACCACACCCCGTTTCCCGGGGCCGAGACGCCGCTTCGGTACTTCCAGGACGTCGTCGCGGACAGCCGCGGACAGCGCAGCACCTGTACGAAGATCGTCCGGGCGATCGACCACGACGACGCGACGAGCGCCGTCGCGGACCGGCTCTGTCGCGCGGCCAGCGACGACGCCGTCGGCTGGCCGGCCGTCCGCGACAGTCTCTCGGGCGAGACGCCCGCCACTGACAGGGACGTGGACGTCTACCAGACGCTCCGGTCGGCGATCGAGGGACCGATCCCCGAGAGCCTCGATGACGGCGTGCTGTCGCGTTCGTTCTACGGCGATTTACTGGCAGTCTGGAGCGGGCTCGTCCTCGCCGACAAGACCGCGGCGGCGGGGATCGATCTCGCGCGGATCACGCCGCTGGCGACCGACAGCACGTCCACGGCGGGTGGTGACGCGGATGGATCGTCGGCCGAGCGACGATCGGTGTCCCCCGACGGACTGCAGACGGCCACGCTCCGCGAGCACGTCGCGTCGCTCGGCGCGGGGACCGAACTCGACGAGGTGCGCGACGAGGCCCACCGGCGGGTGATGGACTCGCTCGACGCGGTCGACGACCTCGCGGCACCCGGCGTGTACACGATCCAGCTCGCGACCGGACTCGGAAAGACCCTGACGGGGCTTCACGCCGCGATGCGACTCCGTGACGCTGCCAAGCAGCCGACACCGATCGTCTACGCGCTCCCGTACACCTCGATCATCGACCAGACGGCAGACGTGATCGCCGACGTGTTCGATGTCGATCCGACCGACCGGTCGTTCACCGTCCACCACCATCTCCGACCGACCGTGAGTCGGTTCGACGATCGGGACGACGATCCGGACGGCGCCGCCGAGACGGTGGCGGATCGACGCTCCCGATCGCGGTCGGCGGCGACGATCGCGAAGACGTGGCAGGCCGATCTGACGGTCACGACGTTCGTCCAGCTGTTCGAGTCGCTGCTCAACCCCGCGAACACGCAGCTGTTGAAGCTCCCGAACCTCGCCGGTGCGACGATCGTCCTCGACGAGCCACAGGCGCTTCCGCCGATCCAGTGGGCGCTGTTGCGCGACGCGCTCCGGGTGCTGGTCGATCGTTTCGGCTGTCGGGTCGTGCTCATGACGGCCACGCAGCCGGCGCTGTTCGACGGCGCGCCCGAGATCGAGCCGACGCCGCTCGTGGCGCCGGCCACCGCCCGCGCGTTCCACGAGCGGTCGGCGGTCGAGCGGGTTCACTACCGGTTCCACCCGTCGGTCCCGCGACGGCCCGACGCGAACACCTCGGAGCGACCGCTGACGACGGATCGGGCGGCCGCGCTGATTATCGACGAGACGCCGCCCGGGGGCCGGGCGATGGCGATCTGTAACACGATCGAGAGCGCGAACGCGCTCTCGACGAGTCTCGCGGGCGAGGCCGGCGCCAGATCCACCGCCGGCACCGACAGCCCCCTCCGGCATGTCTCGGTCAACGAGGTCGACGCCGATCTGATCGAGAGCCAACAGCCGAGCCCAGCCGAGCTCGAGGATGCGCTCCGTGCCAGGGTCGAGTCGCTCACCGAGGGCGTCGACGCCGACGAGGACGGGTCGACCGACGACCCGGACGACGGACGGATCCGGCCGGTCCTCGTCACGGGCCACCTGACCGCGCGCCACCGGCCCATCGACCGTCGGCGCCTCCTCGCGGTGCTCGACTCGTTCAGCCACCCCCGCGCGATCGTCGTTCTGGTCGCGACCCAGGTGGTCGAGGCGGGCGTCGACATCAGCTTCGACCGGGTCTACCGTGACTACGCCCCGCTCCCGAACGTGGTGCAGGCCGCCGGCCGGTGTAACCGCGAGTTCGAACGCGACCGGGGGGTGGTGACGGTCTGGCAGCTCGGATCCACGGACGAGACGACGGCGACGATCACCGCGCCCGGCACCTACGTCTACAGTCGTGGCGGGGCCGCCGACTACCTCGCCGCGACCACGACGGTCCTCCGCGAGACGGTGTACGACCGCGAGCCCGACTGCGGAGCCTCCGTCTCCGCGTCCGGGACCGAGGACGGTGCCGAGACCGATCCCTCGGGAGACGGGGAGCCGTCGATGGACGGGCCACCGACCGTCCGGGCCGACGCGCCGACGGTCGCTCACGACGCCGTCGCGGCGTACTACAAGGAGCTGACGCGCCGCCAGGTCGGCCAGCGTAGCGAAACCGACGTCTCGAGGTGTGCGACCGGCGAACTCCGGTCGTATCGGCTGATCGAACGGTACGGAACCCCCGTCGAGGTCTTCGTCTGCCGGTCGGCGGCGGACGAGCGACGGGTCGATCGGATCAGGACGGCGATGGACGAACACCGCTGGGACGACGTGGACCGGCTCCTCCGGGCGTCCGCCGACCGCCGCGTCTCGATCACCCGCCCCGGCGACGGCGAGAGTGCCCTCGAGGCGGAGACGACCCGACTCGGCGAGACGACGATCCACGTGCTGGACGAGCGACGACTCCGATCGGCGTACTTCGACCCGACGACCGGACTCTCGCTCGACGGGGCGGCGACCGACGGCGTCGATCAGCGGCTGCTCTGAGACGGGAGGCTCACGGCGGCGGCGCGCTGGCTCACCCCGGCGGTGGCGTCTGCCGTCGACCCCCCGGGGGTTCGGACACTACCGCGGGTCGATGGCCGATCGAGGCTGGGATCGTAAGCTACAGGCGGCGTGAGCCGCTACGAGGACA
>CAZMLQ010000209.1:0-3242 GCA_964567195.1 uncultured Haloferacaceae archaeon
TCTGACCGGAGGGGACGGCGTCGAGTCGGTAGCCGCCGATCCGGACGATCCGGGGGTCGTCGTCGGCGAACAGCGTGCCACAGACGGGGATCGCGTCCTCGCCGTCGCCGACGGTGACGGTGACGAGACTGCGAAAGTCGGTCGCCCGGCGGGTGCGCTCCTCGGTCACCTCGACCCCGCGCTCCTCGGCGATCCGGGCGGCGTTGACCGCGTTGACCTGCCACTCCAGCGGCGAGAACGCCCCCTTGAGCGCGCCCGCGGTGACGAGTTCGACGTCCTCGTCGGCCACCTCGCCCTCGTAGCGGACGGTGATCTCGGCCGGTCGGCCGTCGAAGAGGCCGGCGGCGATCCGGCCGGCGGTCTCGGCGAGGTCGACGTACGGCCGGATCCGGGGGTAGGCGCTCTCGTCGACCGAGGGGGCGTTGAGCGCGTTCGCGACCGGCTCGCCCGACAGCGCGGCGACCACCTGGTCGGCGGTCGAGAGCGCGACGTGTTCCTGTGCGGCGCGGGTCGAGGCGCCGAGGTGGGGCGTGACGACCACGTCCTCGACGCCGAGCAGGGGGTTGTCGGGCGCGACCGGCTCCTCGGCGAAGACGTCGACCGCCGCGCCGTCGAGAGCGCCCGTGGCGACCGCGTCGGCCAGCGCCGCCTCGTCGACGACGCCGCCGCGGGCGCAGTTGATCAGAAAGCCCCCGCCCATCCGCTCGAGCTCGGCGGTCGAGAGCAGGCCCTCGGTCTCGGGGGTGAGCGGCGTGTGGACGGTCAGAAAGTCCGCGCGGTCGAGACAGGCCTCCAGATCGACGAGCTCGGCGCCCAGCCGCTCGGCGCGCTCCTCGCCGATGTAGGGGTCGTAGGCGACGATCTCGGCGCCCAGTGCGTCCATCCGCTTTGCCACCTCCTGGCCGACCCGACCCAGGCCGACCACGCCGAGGGTCGCGCCCGCGACCTCCGTCCCGAGGTAGTCGTCTTTCGCCCACTCGCCCGCCCGGAGCCGGCCGTGGGCCTGCGGGATCGACCGGGCGGCCGCGAACGCCATCGCCACGGTGTGTTCGGCCGCCGCCCGGACGTTGCCCTCGGGCGCGTTCGCCACGATCACGCCGTGGTCGGTGGCCGCGTCGACGTCGATGTTGTCGACCCCGATCCCCGCGCGCCCGACGATCTCCAGGGCCGGCGCCGCCTCGAACAGCGCCCGGGTCACCGCGGTGCCCGACCGGACCACCAGCGCCGCGGCGTCCGCGACGGCCGTCCGTAGCGCCTCGCCCTCGGCGTCGTAGGCGGTCTCGACCTCGTGGCCGGCCGCGCGCAGGCGCTCCAGCCCCGCGTCCGCGATCGGGTCCGTGACGAGTACCTTCACGACCGTCGGGACCCGCGGCCGGCGGTTAAGGGTTTCTGACCCGCCGAGCCCCGCGGCGCGTGTCGCGGGACTCTTCTGCGTGGCCACCGAGAACCCGGCGTGTCCGGGGCGACGTTCCGATCGGTGCTGCGGCCGACGGCACTCGAGCCCGGCGTGGCGGCGCTCGTCACCGGCCCCTCGCTCACCGGCAAGCGCGAACTCGTCGTCTCGCTCTGTGCGGCCGAGGCCCCCGAACCCCCGACCGAGCGCTCGACGACGTTCGTCACCACCCGTCGCGACGCCACCTCGACGGCCCGCGACCTGACCGAGGCGGGCGTGCCCGCCGACCGGCTCTCGGTCGTCGACTGCGTCAGCCGGTCGAGCGCGTTCGACCGCGTCCGGGACGCCGTCGGCCGGCGCTACGTCGCCGATCCCGGCGATCTCACCGGGCTGGGCATCGCGATCACCGAGTTCCTGCGCGCGGCCGACCGCCGGGGGCTGTCGACCCGGCTCGGCCTTCACTCGCTCTCGACGGTGGTGATGTACGCCGGCGTCCGGCCGGTCTTTCGCTTTCTCCACGTGTTGCTCGGGCGGGTCCGGGCCGCCGGCGGGACCGCCGTGGCCGCGCTCGACACCGCCGGGCTCGACGAGGGCGAGTACGCCGTGCTCGCGCCGCTGTTCGACGCCCGCCTCGAGGTCCGGAGCCGCGACGGCCACGACGAGGTCCGGGCCCGCGGCCGGCCGCTCGCGCCCCGAGAGTGGACGCCCCTGCGCGAGGTCGGGGGGTTCTGACGCCGGGGCGAGGCCGACGGCTTTGAGAGCCCGCCCCACCTCTCGCCGGCATGGCGCTCGTTGCCTTCGACTTCGACGGCACGCTCTCGGACTCGGAGATGACGGTCCTGCTGGGCGAGCGGGCCGGGGTCGCCGACGAGGTGGCCCGCGTGACCGAGCGGGCGATGAACGACGAGATCGGCTACGCCCGCTCGCTGCGCGAGCGCGCGGCGCTGTTCGAGGGGCTGAGCGAGCGCGAGGCCGAGGCCGCGTTCGACGCGGTACGGCTGCGCGAGGGGGCCGCGGGCGTGCTCGACCGCCTGCGCGGGCGCGATCACCCCGTCGCGATCCTCACCGGCGGCTTCGACCGCGGCGTCGAGCGGGCGCTGGCGCGGGCCGAGACGGCCGTCGGGACGGTCGTGGCCAACCGGCTCCCGGTCGCCGGCGGCCGGCTCACCGGCGGGGTGGAGGGGCCGCTGATCGAGGGGACCAAAGACGACGCGCTGGAGCGTCTGGCCGCCGAACACGGGGTGGCGATGGACGACACCGTCGCGGTCGGCGACGGCGCGAACGACCTGCCGATGCTCGAGGTCGCGGGGCTGGCGGTCGGCTACGATCCAAAGCCCGCGGTCGAGCCGGCCTGTGACGAGGTGGTCGACTCGATGGCCGGGCTCGCCGCGCTGTTCGAGCGCCGGGGGCTGCTCTGACTCAGGTCGCGGCGTCGATGGCCCGGTCGAGGTCCGCGACGACGTCCTCGGGATCCTCGATGCCGACCGAGAGCCGCAACAGGTCGGGCGTGACGCCCGCGGCCGCCTGCTCGGCCTCGGTCAGCTGCTGGTGGGTGGTCGATGCCGGGTGGATGATCAGGCTCTTGGCGTCGCCGACGTTGGCAAGCAGCGAGATCAGCTCCACCTCGTTCACCGTCGCCTTCGCGGCCGCGTAGCCGTCGGCCAGCCCGAACGCGATCATGCCGCCGTAGCCGCCGTCGAGATACTCACTCGCCGTCTCGTGGGTGTCGTGGTCGGGGAGGCCGGGGTAGGCGACCCACGACACCTCGGGGTGGTCGTCGAGATGCTCGGCGACCGCCATCGCGTTCTCGCAGTGACGCGCCATCCGCATCGGGAACGACTCCAGCTTG
>CAZMLQ010000210.1:0-3237 GCA_964567195.1 uncultured Haloferacaceae archaeon
GAAGGACATCCACATCCAGTTCGTCCAGACGGGCCAGCAGGGCGTCGACGGCGACTCCGCCTCCATCACCGTCGCCACGGCGGTGATCTCGGCGCTGGAGAACGTCGGCGTCGACCAGAGCCTCGCGATGACCGGCTCGCTCTCGGTCCGGGGCGACGTGCTCCCGGTCGGCGGCGTCACCCACAAGATCGAGGCCGCCGCCAAGGCCGGCTGCGACCGCGTCATCATCCCCGCGGCCAACGTCCAGGACGTGATGATCGAGGAGGAGTACGAGGAGATGGTCGAGATCATCCCCGTCGAGCACATCAGCGAGGTGCTCGAGGTCGCCCTGGAGGGCGAGCCCGAGACCGACTCGCTGGTCGACCGGCTCAAGCAGATCACCGGCTCTGCCCTCGAGGGCCAGAGCACCGGCACGGGCTCTGGCACCGGCGGGCCAAGCAGCCCCAGCCCGCAGTAGACCCGGTCGGGTGACCGACTGGCCGGCCTTCGTCGGGGTCGCCGGCGTCGTGGTGGCCGCGTTGCTCGTTCTCGCGCGCCGATCCGCACCCGCCGTCCCCGACGCACACGCGGACGACGGGCCGGCACCCGGCCGGCGGTCACCGCTCTCGTCCCCGTCCGCCTCCCCGGATTCGGACCCGGGCCCGGGCGTTCTCCTGGCGAACGTCGCCCTCTCGCAGGCGCTTTTCGGCGCGCTCGTGCTCGCCGCGGCGTGGCTCACCCGGGTGCCGCCGGCGGCGCTCGGGCTCCGGACCGACGGCACCGTGGCCGCGCTGGGGGCCGGGCTCGCGCTCGGGGTCGCGCTCTACGCGCTCAACGCCGTCGGCACCGTCCTGCTCGGCGACCGGCTGGGCGACGGGACGGCGCTCCGACGGGCGCTCACCCCCGCGACGGGGCGGGGGTGGGTGGCGCTGCTCGGGGTCGTGCTTCCGGTCGTCGCGGGCTTCGAGGAGCTTCTCTTCCGGGGCGTGTTGATCGGCGCGCTGGGGGCCGGCTTCGGTCTGCCCGTCCCCGCGCTCGTCGTCGGCTCGTCGGTCGCGTTCGCGCTCGGCCACGGCGCGCAGGGGCGGGCCGGGATGGTCGTCACCGGCGCGCTCGGGGCCGTCCTGGGGGCCGCGTTCGCGCTCACGGGGAGCCTGCTTGCGGTCGTCGTCGCCCACTACCTCGTGAACGCCCTGGAGTTCGTCGTCCACGAGGGGCTGGGCGTCGACCTCCCGAGGCGCTGACGTTCTCGGGATCGAGAACTGGGGGCGTAGGTATAAGCGCCCGCCCGGACGAGCCAGGGTATGGCAGTCGAACCGGATGTCGGCGGGCGGATCGAGCGCGGAGCGGAGGGGACGGTCTGTCGGCTCGGCGTCGGCGAGGCGGGGATCGAGCGCCCGAGCGTGGCGGTCGCGGAGGCCGTAGCCGGGGTGCGAGGCGAGGCGCTGGCGCCGGGGGCGCTCAACGCGGCGGTCGATCCGGACGCGCTCGACGACCTGTTCGCGGCCCGTGCGACCGGGGCCGAGCGGGCCGACGGCGTGGTGAGCTTCGAGGTGGCCGACTGCGTGGTGACGCTGTACGGCGACGGCACGGTGACCGCGGCCCGCCTCGACTAGGACTCGAGCGCCCGCAGGCGCTCGGCCACCGCGGTCGGCGTCGCGCCCGCGACGCCCGACACCCGGTGGTCCGGGACGAGAATCGGAACCGGGTTCGCCGCGAGCGCCGCGGCGACCGTCTCGCGGTCGGTCTCGTCGTCGGGGTCGAGCCCGGCGGTCCGGGCGAGGCTGTCGGCCGGGACGGTCTCGCCGCGGGGGATCGACCGGACGGCCTCCAGCAGCCGCCGGTGGTCGGTCGGGACGGTCAGCGCCACCTCGACGTCCGGGTCGGGGCCGCCGTCGACGGCCGCGAGGATCGCCTCGAGCGCCGGATGGTCGGGAGCGGCGTCGGACGGCACGTCGTCGGGGAAGGAGACGGCGATCACCCGGCCGGCGGCGACCCCGATCTGTACGGGGCGGCCGAGTGGCGCCGACTCGCGGGCGTAGATGCCGGTCGCGTCCATACTCGTCCTCGGACCGCCCGACCCAAAGCTCCGGCGTCGTCGACGCAAGGTTTTTGTACAGAACTGTCCATCGGTGTACAAGGATGGACGACGAACTCGCGCCGGCGGTGCGGTCGATCCTCGCGGCCGCCCGCGAGCGCGACGGGGGTGAGGGGTCGCGGCTGTCGGTCTCGGCCCGGTCGCTGCCGGCGGCGGTCGAGGCGAGCGAGGCCGCGGGCCGGACGCCGGTGGTCGCGGAGATCAAGCCCACGAGCCCGACGACCGAGGGCGAGCGGACGGTCGATCCCGTCGCGCTGGCGGAGGCGATGGTCGCGGGGGGCGCGACGGCGCTGTCGGTGCTGACCGAACCCGACCACTTCGGCGGGTCGGCGGCCGCGCTCGAGCGGGTCCGCGAGGCGGTCTCCGTGCCAGTGCTCCGCAAGGACTTTGTGCTGCGCGAGGCCGAACTAGACCGCGTGGCGGCCGACGCCGTCCTCCTGATCGCCCGGTTCGTCGACGACCTCGCGGGACTGGTTCGGGCGGCGGAGTCGCGGGGGCTCCAGCCGCTCGTCGAGGTCCACAGCCGGGCGGAGGCGCGGGCGGCGGTCGACGCAGGGGCCGACCTGATCGGGGTGAACAACCGCGATCTCGCGTGGCTGGCGGTCGATCTGGCGACCTTCGAGCGGGTCGCGCCGGTCGTGCCGGACGGGACCACCCTGCTGGCCGAGAGCGGGATCGGGACGCCTGCCGACGCCCGACGGATGCGGGCGGCGGGGGCCGACGCCCTGCTGATCGGGACGGCGATCATGGACGGCGTGGACGAGCGCGGCGCGGCGGCGGCGCGGGCGAACACCGAGCGGTTCACCGACACACGATGAGCACGACACGAGAGACCGAGACCGAGGCCGAGACGGAGACGAACACGACCGGGAAGTTCGGACGCTACGGGGGCCAGTACGTCCCCGAGGCGCTGATGCCGGCGCTGGAGGAGCTCGAGGACGCCTACGAGCGCTACGTGCTGGCGAACGAGGACGGCTTCATGGACGAGTTCCGCCGGCGCCTCCGGGAGTTCGGCGGCCGGCCGACCCCGACCCAGCACGCCGAGCGCCTCTCGGAGCGCCACGGCACCGACGTCTACCTCAAGCGCGAGGATCTGCTACACGGGGGCGCACACAAGCTGAACAACGCGCTCGGGCAGGTGCTGCTGGCGAAGTACATGG
>CAZMLQ010000211.1:0-3229 GCA_964567195.1 uncultured Haloferacaceae archaeon
GCCGCGTACGGCGACGCCTCGTCGCGGTTCTGCTTGACCACCGTGCCGCCGCTCGACTTGGCGATCGTCTCCGCGCCCGTCTGGTCGGTCACCGTGATCAGCGTGTTGTTGAACGAGGCGTGGACGTGAGCGATCCCCCACCTGCCGCCGTCGCCGCCGTCGGCGCTCATTCCTGTCCCTCCGCCCGCTCGGGGTGGAGGTCGTCGGCCAGCGGGCTGCGCTCGTCGAACGCGATGGTCGGCTCCTCGTCGACCTCGATCTTCTTCGAGGGCCGGGTGACGCGGGCGCCGTCGACGGTCACGTGACCGTGGACGACGAACTGGCGGGCCTGCCGGGGCGTGCTCGCCATCCCGTCGCGGTAGACGACGGTCTGGAGGCGGCGCTCGAGCAGGTCGGTCTCGTCGAGGCTGAGCACCGCGGAGATGTCGTCCTCCTCGCTCAGGATCCCGAGCCGGCGCAGCCGGGCGACGAAGTCCGCGCCCGCCGCGCCCGCCGCCTCGACGTCGCCCTGGGCCTCGCCCAGCAGCCGCCGGGCCTCGCGGCGGAACTCCCGGAGCTGGGACTGGGCGCGCCAGAGCTCCTGTTTGTTCTTCAGACCGTACTGCGAGAGCAGGCCGGTCTCCTCGGCGATGCGCTCGCCCTGGTAGGGATGGTTCGGCGTCTCGTAGCGCTTTGTGTTCTGTCCGGTCGACATCTACGTCTCCTCCTCGGCGGCCTCCTCGGCCTCCTCGCGGATCGCCTCGACGTTGACGCCGATCGTCCCCTCGGTGCGGCCGGTCGATTTCGTCCGCTGGCCGCGGACCTTCTGGCCGCGCTTGTGGCGGACGCCCTTGTACGAGTCGATCATCTTCATCCGGTTGATGTCCTGTCGGCGGGTCTGCTCCAGCGCCGAGCCGACCTCGTGGGTCGTCTCGCCGCTGAAGAAGTCCGACCGACGGTTTGCCATCCAGTCCGGGAGCTCGTCGCCGAGCCCCTCGACCGTCTCGACGATCCGGTCGATCTCGTCGTCGTCGAGCCGGCCGAACGTCGCGGTGCGGTCGACCGCTGCGGTGTCCGCGACGATCCGGGCCGTTCGTTTGCCGATACCTTTCAGATCGGTCAGGCTCCGCTCGACGGCCTTGGTGCCGTCGAGATCGGTCTGACCGATGCGGACGAAGTAGCGGAGGTCCTCGTCGTCCTCGCCCTCGTCCGGGTCGTCGGGTCGTTCTGCGCTCATGGTCTGGTGGGTGACGTTGCGGCGGGGATTCGAACCCCGGGGGCTTGACGCCACTGAGTTAGCAACCCAGCGCCTTGGACCAGGCTTGGCTACCGCAACGCGTCGTCGTATCGTCGCCCTCTCGGACTCGGGGCCGGAGCCCCTACAGCGTATTGCGGCCGGAACGAGTCGCCCGCCCGTCTTAAGCGTCACGGAACGGCCGGCCCGTCACCGGCCGCCCAGCCCCAGGATCTCGCGGGTCTCGGCCGGCGTCGCGACCGGCCGCTCCAGTAGCTCCGCCAGCCGCGCCGCCCGGGCCACCAGCTGGGCGCTGCTCTCGGCCTGCTCGCCCGCCCGGTAGTAGAGGTTGTCCTCCAGCCCCACCCGGACGTGACAGCCGTGGAGCAGCCCCGCCGTCGTCAGCGGGAGCTGGTGGGGGCCAAAGCCGAGGACGTTCACCTCCGCCCCCTTGGGGACGGCCGCGAGCTGTTCGTACAGCCGTCTGGGGTGGGGCGGCGAGGTCGTCCCGCCGCCGAAGACCAGGTTCAGGAAGGGCGGCTCGGTGACCGTCGTCGACGCGAGAAACGAGCGGGTCTCGTTCAGGTGGCCGTCGTTGAACACCTCGTACTCGGGGACGATCCCGCGCTCGCGCATCTCGGCGTGGAGATCGCGCACCAGCCCGCGGCTGTTCTCGCTCGTCAGCCGGTCGTAGCGGTTCAGCGGCCCCATGTCGAGACTCGCCATCTCGGGCGCGGGATCGGTCCGCAACGGCTCGAAGCGCAGGTCGTCGGGCGCCGCGGTCCCGCCCGTCGAGTGCTGGATCACCACCTCGTCGGTCCGCTCGCGCACCGCGTCGGTGACGGCCTGGAACCGCTCGGTCGAGAACGCCCGTTCGCCGTTCTCGCGCCGGGCGTGGAGGTGGACGACGCTCGCGCCCGCCAGCTCGCAGTCGGCCGCCGCCCGCCCGATCTCGGCCGGGCTCTCGGGCAGGTTCGGGTTCGCCTCCTTCCCGTGGACCCCGCCCGTGAGCGCCGCGGTCAGGATCACCGGCTCGCTCGCCCGGTAGGCGTCGTAGGTGGCGGGCATCAGTCCGGCCCGCCGCCCTCGTTCGCCCGGTATATCTCGCAGTGCTCGGCCGGGACGAGCCCGTGGCGGGCGTTACAGACGTCGGCCCGCATCGGCTCGACGAACCGATCGGCGACGAGACAGTAGGCCCGCGGCGTGTCGAAGCGACTGCCGTCGGCCGCCGTCCGGTAGTCGAGATGCCGGCAGGCGCCGTCGCCGCCGTCGTCGTCCCCGGCGGAGGCGGGGGGGTCGTCGTCCATACCGCCTCCGCAGGCCCGACGGGCATCAAACCACCGGCGCTCCCGCCGCCCGGGCGCGGCCGGACTCAGACGCCGACGTACTCGTCGTTGAGCTCCCACTCGCCGTCGCCGGTCCGGATCATGTACTCGCCGTAGTAGGGCACCCGGTTCGCGACCACCTCGCGGAAGGCCGCGCGGATCTCCGGGCGGCTCATCTCCCCCATCGGCCGGAGGTCGTCGTTGCGGTTGAGACAGCCCTTCAGGTAGCCCTCGTGGGTGACCCGCACCCGGCCACACTCCGCGCAGAACTCGGGGTTCTCGACCGGATCGACGATCTCGACCATCCCACCGTCGACCCAGTAGCGCCGGCGACCGTGCATCTCGCGGCGCTCGACCCGGTCCGCGATCCCGTCGAGCCAGTCGTGGACCCGGTCGATGTCGACGTTCCACTCCGGTCGCCCGGTCAGCTCGGGCATGTACTCGATCAGCTGGAGGCGCAGCCCCTCGTTCGTCCCGACGTGTTCGACCATCTCCTCGACGTAGCCCGCGGTGTGTTCGAACACCACCATGTTGAGCTTCACCGGCGCCAGCCCCGCGTCGACCGCCGCCCGGACGCCCTCGAGCACCCGGTCGTAGGCGCCGGAGTTCGTCACCGCCGCGAAATCCTCGGGGTCGAGCGCGTCCTGGGAGACGTTCACCCGGTCCAGCCCCGCCTCGCGCAGCCCGACCG
>CAZMLQ010000212.1:0-3224 GCA_964567195.1 uncultured Haloferacaceae archaeon
GCGGACGTCGTGATCACCGTTCTCCCCGACACCGACGCCGTCGAGTCGGTGCTGTACGGCGACGACGGGATCCTCGGCGCGATCGACGAGGGCCAGGTCTACGTCGACATGTCGACCATCGCGCCCGGGGCGACCGAGCGCTTCGCGGCCGACGTGGCCGACCGGGGGGCGGCGATGCTCGACGCGCCGATCAGCGGCGGCGAGGAGGGCGCCCGCGACGCCACGCTCTCGATCATGGTCGGGGGCGAGCGCGAGACGTTCGAGGCCGTCCACGACGTGTTCGAGGCGATGGGCGAGACGATCACCCACACCGGCGGCGCGGGCGCGGGCCAGGTGACCAAGGCCTGCAACCAGATCGTCGTCGGCTGTACCCACCAGGCGGTCGCCGAGGCGCTCCTGCTCGCCCACCGCGCGGGCGCCGACCTCGAGGCCGTGCTCGACGCCATCAGCGGGGGCGCGGCCGCCTGCTGGTCGCTCTCCGAGCGCGCCCCGCGGGTGATCGAGGGCAACTTCGAGCCCGGCTTCTTCGCATCCTACCAGTACAAGGACCTCCGGATCGCGACGGCCGCGGGCGAGGAGTTCGGCGTCCCGATGCCCTCGACCCAGGTCGTCCACGACATGTACAAGGCGATGGAGGAGATGGGCTACGGCCGCGACGACCACTCGGCGGTCATCCGGGTGATCGAGACGATGGCCGACGACGAGGCCCGGATCGAGCGCGCGGACGCCGACGCCGGCGCGTAGCGCGCGACTCAGAACGGGGCGTCGTCGGGGTCGGCGGGGGCGCCGGCTCCGCCCCCGCCCCCGTCGGCGGCCGGCGTCGCCTCCAGATCGCCGTCCCAGGCCTCGAGCCCGCCGGCCATGCTCTCGACGCGGGCGTCGGCGGTCCCCTCGAACGAGGCGATCAGCCGAGCGGCCTGGACGCTCGCCTCGCCGTGGGGACAGACCGTGACCACGTGCTCTGCGCCCGCGAGCTCCGAGACCCGGTCGGGCAGCGAGGCGAACGGGAGGTTCTCGCTGCCGGGGATGTGACCGCGGGCGAACGCCGCGGGCGAGCGCACGTCGACGACTCGGGGTGACTCGCCGCTCCCGTCCGCCAGCGCCTCCGCGAGCGCCTCGGGGCCGATCTCGCCGTCCATGCGCCGGCTCGGGCCGCGAGCGACAAAAGCGACGCGACGGCCGGGCTACAACAGCCCCTCCTCGCGGGCGAGCAGGACGCCCTCGAGGGTGGCGTCGTTTGCGGGCTGGCGGCGGGCGACCGCCAGCGCCTCCTCGGTCGGCACCGTCCGGGGGACGAGAAACTCGTTCTCGTCGAGCGACTGTGAGGCGGGATCGAGCCCCTCGGCGAAGACGACCGCCCGCCGGTGGCGGAGCAGGCCGGTCGAGGTCCAGAACTCCTGGAGCAACGACGTGCTCGCGGGCGCGAAGCCGGTCTCCTCGCGGAGCTCGCGCGCCGCGGCCGCGGTGTAGGACTCGCCCGCCTCGACGATCCCCGCGGGCAGTTCGAGGTGGGTCTCGCGCACCGTCGGCCGGTACTGCTCGACCAGCAGCAGCCGGCCGTCGGTGACGGCCACGACGACGACGGCGCTGGCCAGGCGCGCCCAGTAGTAGTTCTTCGCCGTCCCGTCGGGCTGTTCGACCCGGTCGTAGCCGGCGTCGAACCACGGCGTCTCGTACTCGGTCACCGACTCGCACACCGGCATCTCCGGCTCGCCGAGCGGGTGGTGGTGGCCCCCCGTCACCGCCGGCCCTCCGGCCGACCGTCGGGTCGTGTCACGGCCGGAGGGAGGCGCGCCCGCGGCAAACCGGTACCGGTCCTCGGCGGGCGAGGGGCTCACCCGTCGAGGACCGGCCGGTAGAGGCGGCCGAACGCCTGGCGCCGGAGCGTGGCGACCGCCGCCTCGCGCTCCTCGGCGAAGGTGGCGGCGACCGCCTCGTCGGCGAACGGCGGGGCGTGCCAGACCACCCGGTCGACCCGCTCGCTGCCCACCTCGTGGACGGGGCCGTCGTGGTCGTCCCGCCAGGCCTCGTAGGCCGCGCGGTCGCCGACGGTCACCGTCAGCAGGGAGGCGAACATCGCGTCGCGGGCGGTCTCGATCACCTCGCCCGTCACCCGTTCGCGGTACTCCTCGCGGTCGAACTCCATCGCGCGCGCCGTCTCGCGCACCACCGTCCGCGCGGCCGGGGCGAGCCCCTCGTAGCTCTCCCGGGCCGCCACGGCCGTCTCGGGCGCGAGGACGCCCTCGGTCTCCATACCGCCGGTCGGGCCGGCCGTGGCTTACGCCTTGTCGTCGGCGTCGTCGCCCGTCTCGGTCTGGCCCCCGGTCGCTCGCGCCCGGCGGGTCATCGCCCGCGCTTCGGCCAGCGCGGCCCGGGTGGACTCGTCGGGCGGGCGCTCGGACGCGTCGCCACGCGGGATGTCGCCGCCGTCGAACGGCCGGCCCGGCTCGTGGTCGTGGCCGCCCGCGCCGGCGTCGGCGTCGAAGACCGTCTCGTGGGCGACGGACTCGGCGTGGGGCGCGACCAGGTCGGCGAGTGCCTCGGCGTCGGTCGCGCGCCAGTCCGGGGCGTGCTCGGCCAGCCACGCCTCGTGGTCGCCGCCCCGAAGCATCGCGGTGAACGCGAGGTGGTCGGCGAGGTGGGTGGCGTCGCGCTGGGGCGTCTCACAGACCGGACAGGCGTAGCCCGTGGCCATGCCCGCGCTCCGGGCCGCTGGGCAAAAAGTCACCCGTCCACTCGTTCGGTATGAACGCCCGTGAAGTGACGGCAAAAGATCGATATTAAGCCGGTCGACACGATCGTAAGGGTAGATGGAGACGGTGGGAGCGACCGTGGCCGAGACGGGCCGTCGCGAGAGGAGGTCGGGGCCGTGAGCGCGAGCGGGGAGCGCGCGCCCGAGGCGGAGCTGACCCTCCTCGACGCGACGATGATCGGGATGGGGGCGATGATCGGGGCGGGCATCTTCGTGCTGACGGGGCTGGCCGCCGAGATCGCGGGACCGGCCGCGATCCTGGTGTTCGCGCTCAACGGCGCGGTGACGGCGTTCACCGGGCTGTCCTACGCCGAACTGGCGAGCGCGATCCCGAAAAGCGGGGGCGGCTACGCGTTCGTCCGCGAGGTGTTCGACGATCTGCCCTCGTTTCTCATGGGCTGGATGCTCTGGTTCGCCTACATGATCGCCGGCGCGCTGTACGCGCTGGGGTTCGCGCCGAACTTCCTCGAGC
>CAZMLQ010000213.1:0-3218 GCA_964567195.1 uncultured Haloferacaceae archaeon
TTGAGGCGGTCGATTTGGAGCATAGATCACTCAAAAATCGCACCGCCTCATCCTTGATCCTTATCTGAACACCGCCCCGGTCGGGGCCGTCGCGCGGCGACGAAGGGCTTAGGCCCCGTGGCGGCGAACGGTCGCCCGTGTCCACCGACGACCCCGCCATCACGCTGTACCGGCTCCAGGCCTGCCCGTACTGCGAGCGTGTCGTCCGCGTCCTCGACGCCTACGACCTCGACTACCGCTCCCGGTTCGTCGAGGCGATGCACTCCGAGCGCGACGTCGTCGCCCGCCTGACCGGCCGCCGGACCGTCCCCGCGCTGGTCGACGAGCGCACGGGCGTCACGATGTCCGAGTCGGGCGAGATCGTGGCCTACCTCGAGCGGACCTACGGCGACGGCGCGGCGGGGACCGGGGACGCGGGGGCGGCCTGATGGTCGAGTTCGACGTCGTCGCGCTGCCCGAGACCGACCACGTCGACGTCGGCGACCGGGCCCCCGACTTCGTCCGGCCCCTCGTCGGCCGGGAGTTCTGGGAGGATGTCGCGCTGTCGACGCTCACCGACGCCGGCCCGGTCCTGCTCGTCTTCTACCCCATGGACGGCGCGTTCCCGGCGACCTACGTCTGGAACGAGATCCGCGACCGCGGCTGGGGCGACGGCGACGACATCGAGGTCGTCGGCTGCTCGATCTCGACGCCCTACGAGCACGGTGAGTTCCTCGCGGCCCGCGGGATCGACCACCGGCTGTTCTCCGATCCCGCCAACGGCGTCGCCGAGCGGTACGGGATCGTCAACGACCTCGACGGGATGACCGGCGTGAGCGAGCCCCGGCCGGCGGTCTACCTGCTCGACGGCGACCGCCGGGTCGAGTACGCGTGGGTCGCCGACGAGTGGCCCGCCTTCCCCGACTACGAGACGGCCGAGGCGGCGGTCGAGCGCCTGGTCGGCTGATGCGCGTCGCCGACGCGGCCGCCGCCGTCCGCGCGGGCGATCTCGTCGTCTACCCGACGGAGACGGTCTACGGTCTCGGTGCCGACGCGACCGACGCCGCCGCAGTCGAGCGGGTCTTCGTGGCCAAGGGCCGCGACCGCTCCGAGCCGCTCTCGATCGGGCTCCCGACCGTGGCCGCGGCGCTTCGCTACGTCGACCCGCCGCCCGACGAGGAGCGTCTCGCCCGCGCGCTGTTGCCCGGTCCCGTCACCATCCTCCTGCCCCGGCGGGGCGACCGCCTGCCCGACGCCCTCGTCGGCGGGCGCGAGCGCGTCGGGCTCCGGGTGCCGGCCCACGACCGCGCGCTCGCCGTTCTCGCGGCCGTCGGTCGGCCGGTCACCGCCACCAGCGCGAACGTCTCCGGCCGTCCCGCGGCCCGCCGGGTGGCCGACCTCGACGATCGGGTGCGCGAGCGGGCGGCGGTCGTCCTCGACGGCGGGGAGACCCCCGGCGGGGGGAGCACCGTCGTCGACCCCGGGCGGGGCGAGATCCTCCGGCGCGGGCCGGGCGCCGAGCGGGTCGAGCGCCTGCTCTAGAACAGGATCGACCGCAGCGACCGGGTCCGCCCGCCACACTCCTCGGCGTAGGCGCAGGCGTCGCACTTCCCGCGGTCGTCGGTCCGGGGCGGGACGCCCTCGCTCCGTCGGACCGACCGCAGGGTCGCCCGGTAGGCGGCCTTCGCGCCGGTCGTCAGCCGGACGGTCCGCACCAGCCCGTGGGCGGGGTACTCGACGAGCGCCCGGGGGATCGACTCGTTGCGCTCCCACGCCAGCGCCTTCGCCGTCCCGACCGCCCGCACCCGCTGGGGGTGCCAGACGCCGCGCTCTGGCGGCTCGCCCGGCGAGACGAGCGTCGGGACCGGCGGATCGCCGGCGAGGAGCTTGTGGGCGATCCCCCGGCAGTCCTTCCCCTCGAGGCGGACCCGCCGGCCGCTCGGGGCGGCGAGTTCGGGCCACTCGGGCCGGTCGGCCAGCCGGGCGAGGCGCTCGCGGTAGGTGGCCGGATCGGGGACGACCGGGAGCGCGCGCAGTCGAGCGTCGGGGGCGTCGCGGAGGTCGGCGTAGCGGTCCGCGAGCGCGCGCCGGCCGTCGTCGGGGGGCGGGCCGCGGTCCTCGTCGCGGCGGGCGTAGTAGAGCTGTCGCCGGCAGTAGGCGGCCCGTGCCAGGTCCGAGAGCGGGACGTGCTCGCTCACGCCGGGGCTGGCGCGGCCTCCCGTTTAGGGCTCAGTACTGGCGCTCGTACTCCATCCGGTCCGAGACGGTGTAGTAGGGGCCGCCCAGGCGCCCGACCGTCCGGATCTTGCGCATGTCGATCCGGCCGTCGGTCAACACCGCGTCGTCGACGTGAAATCGGACCACGTCGCCCAGGACCGTCAGGCGGTCGTGGATCTCGATCGTCTCGTAGAGCTCACACTCCATCGTGACGACGGCGTCGGCCACGCGCGGGGCGTCGATCCGATCACAGGGCGCGCGCTCGACGCCGGCGCGGTCGAACTCGCTCTCGTCGGGGGGCAGACGCTCCGAGGTGGCGTCCATCGCCTCGGCCAGCGCCTCGGTGACGACGTTCACCGCGAACTCGCCGCGCTCGACCGCGTTGCGCGCCGAGTCCTTCAGCCCGCCCGCCCCCTCGTTGGGCGAGTTGAACAGCACGACCGGCTGGGACGACGAGACGTAGTTGTACGAGCTGTACGGCGCGAGGTTGTCGACGCCGTTCTCGCCGCGGGTGCTGACCCAGGCGATCGGTCGGGGGTTCACCGCGCACTTGACGATCCGTCCGCGCTCGTCGGGCGTCAGTTCGGCCGTGTCGGCCTCCATACCCCGTTCTCGGTCCCGGCGTCCTTACCTGCTCGTCCGGATGCGGGCCTTGCCGCCATCGCGACCGATCACGAGACACTCGTACGACCGAGGACGGTCACCGACCGCCTTCCACAGAGGCGCCGTAGCGGTGCCTCGAACTCGGCGCGAAAGGCACGTAGCCGGGACCGCCAGGTCGGTGACGGCGACATTCCGCAGGCTGCCGGCAGCGGCCTCGGCGCCTTCCAGAACTACCTGGAGGGTGGTGGCAGTGTCACCAGCTCGCTCGAATCGCAGTCGCTGACGGGCGACCAGATCCGGTCGTCGATCGTCGCGGAGACGCTCGAGGACACGGCCAGCGACGATCAGCTCGTCAACGCCAACACCCGCCTGGTGGACGCGCAGTCGGACATCCTGAACGTCTACCAGCAGGGTAACCA
>CAZMLQ010000214.1:0-3170 GCA_964567195.1 uncultured Haloferacaceae archaeon
TCGTGGTGGAGGTGGTCGTGGAAGGTGGCCCGCGCCACGCCGGCGTCGTCGAGCGCGCGCCGGACGGCGGCGTCGCGCTCGCGCGCCAGCCCCGAGTAGTCGCGGTTCCAGACCACCCGGTCGGCGCCGTGTTCGTGCGCCAGCCGGGGGAGAAGCTCGCGGGGGTCACCCCGGGCGAGGACCAGATCGCTCCCGCGCTCGCGGTAGCGCTCGCGAAGCGCCGCGAGCGCGTCGAGCATGAACCGCACCCGCGGCGGACCGGCGTGCTCGAGGACGGCGTCGTCGAAGACGAAGACCGGCAACACGGGGCCGGCGACCTCGTCGCCGTCCGTCGTCAGCCCGGCGGCGGCCGCCAGCGCGCGGTTGTCCGCCGCGCGGAGGTCCCGCCGGTGCCAGTGGATCTGCATGACCGGGCAACGGCGGCGAGGGTTCTCAACCTGTCGCCCGATCCGGTCCGATCCAGGCGCGGCTCAGGTCCGGTGGCGCCGGTCGCCGCCGTCGGGGTCGTACTCGGTCACGACGAGCGACGGCTCGTCGGCGTCGGTCGCCCGCGTGGGCCCCGCGTCGTCGGCCCCCGTCGGGGCCGCCCCGTCCGCGAGCGTCGCGGGATCGACATCCACCTCGAGGAGCCGGTCGCCACAGTCCCCACAGGTCGCCGCGACGACACGACGGGAGCGACAGCAGGAGGTGACGACCTCGTCGCCGAGACCGACGGGGCCGTCACAGGCGGGACAGCGCGCGACGAACAGCCGCAGCGCGGCCAGAAGCGCCGACCTGTCGGCGAGGGGCAGGCGCCGCCAGGCCGGATCGCGGGCGTCGAGCTCGCGCGCCGCGGTCATGTCCGCGACGAAGGCGGCGCGGGACTCCCACTGGCCGACGAAGCCGTCGTCGACGTAGGCCGCGACCGCGCCGGTGCCGACCCGATCGACCGCGAGGCGCTCGCGGCCCACGCCGATCAGGCCGGCGAGCTCGTCCACGCCCGTCTCCTCGTCCGCGGTCGCCGTCGCGGCGGCCAGGCGGTCGGTCCAGGCCGTCTCGAAGGCGGGGTCGAGCGCGACGTCGGCGGCCGCCGGGTCGTCCCGGACCAGCCCGGCCCGAACGAGGTAGGCGCCGGGATCGAAGCTCCCGTCGCCCGCGACGCGGGGGACCTTGTCGAACAGCGCGAGCACGCGGTCGGGGAAGTACCGGCGCGTCAGCTCGGGCGTGCCGGGGATCAGGTAGCCCCGGAGCGCGATCGAGGCGAGCGAGACGGCGAGCACCGCGAGCGCGAGCGGCGGGCTGACCGGCGCGGTCGCGAGCGTGGCGACCCCCGCGATGGCGAGGTTGGCGACGGTACAGGGCACACAGCGGTTCGAGCCGGTGTACTCGGGCCGGCGGAGTCCGTCAAGGAGTCTGGCGAGGCGAGCGTACATGATCGTCACCGGGAGGACGGCGGACGGTGAGGTAGGTATGGACCGCGTACCGGCTACGAGCGCCCCCGGTCGACGTCACCGTCGGTCGCGGTCCCGTGGCGACGGGCACGCAGCGGGCGCAGGAGCCGGTGGCGGTCGCCCCACAACTCCCAGCCACCAAGGAGCGCGAAGCCCGCGAGCGCGGCGCTGGCCGCGAGCAGCGGGTCGAGCGCGTCCAGGAGCGGGACGCCGGCGAGCGAGCCGACGACCAGCGAGAGGGCAACGACGCCGAGCGTCCGGTAGCAGGCCGCCCACGTCGGGCCCACCGGCGAGACGACGCCGCGGTGGCGCTCGATCGCCCGCCACCGGGGACCAGGTGTGACCGTCCGGCGCTCGCGGTCGTAGCTGACCACGCCGAGATTCTCGAGCGTCGGCAGGTGGGTCTGGTGGAGCGCGGTGTAGACGCTCGCACGCACGGGCCTGGGGGCGGGCGTGGTGCCGCTCTCGGCGGCCGCGACGGCCTCGGAGAGCGCGCGCACGGCGACGGGTCCAGCCCGCTCGCGCAGACACGACAGCGCGAGGCGCCGGCGGTCGTTCGAGAGCAGCCGGTGGATCTGGGGCTCGGTCAGGTCGGCGTGGCGTGACATGGGCTCGGGGTCCCGCTCACGCGGAACACGAACCGGGGATCGGCCGACCGGATGTTAGGTATGGGGCGCCCGCCGGCCCGCCGGCGCCCGCAGGCCGACCCTACCGACGCGGTAGGGACGCCCCCGCCGGGCTTAGGTCCGGCCTAAACCCGACCGGATCGGGCCCAACGCCACGTTGTGAGCGGGGCCGAGACCGGCCGAACGGGCCTACGGAGACCGTAGCACACCGGCCGGCGACGCGTACCTATGACCCGACCCCACACAGAGAGAGCTACCCCGATTCGGGGGCCGAGCCCGCCGGGAGCGTTCCCGGGCGGCCGGGCCCGACGGGGACGAGACAACACCCCAACCATGGACGACACCCAGCAGTTCAGCATCTCGCGGCGCAAGGTCCTCGCGGGCCTCGGAACCATCGGCGTCGCCTCCGCGGGAGCGGGCCTCGGCACCACGGCCTACTTCAGCGACCAGGAGACGTTCCAGAACAACCAGCTCCAGGCGGGCACGCTCGACGTGCTCGTCGACTGGGAGGAGCACTACTACGACGGTTCGGCCGGGCGCGACCTGGTCGAGCTCGTCCCCGAGGACGAGATCGACATCCTCGACGACAGCCAGTACGTCCTCCCCGCGGTCGACAACCCGGACGCCCGCGCGGTGGCGGTCCGGTTCCTCGGCGAGGGCACCTTCCAGGAGAACAAGGACGCGTTCTGGGACGCCACCTCGATCGAGGCGCTCCCGGACGCCGACGGCGACGGGATCCAGGACGAGTTCGACGACTCGCAGGTCTGCAACGGCGAGGCCGGCCTGACGAACGTGGGCAACGCGGACGCCCAGCAGCGCGAAGAGGGCCTCTTCGCGCCCAACCGGACGAGCAACGACGTGACCGCCCCCGGCGACCCGCTGATCAACCTGGACGACGTCAAGCCCGGCGACTTCGGCGAGGTCACCTTCTCGTTCCACCTCTGTGACAACCCCGGCTACGTCTGGCTGAACGGCATGCTGAACGAGGAGTTCACGGGCGAGGGCATCCTCACCGAGCCCGAGCGCAACGACCCCGACGAGATGGAGGGCGTCGTCGAACTGCTCGACGAGATGCAGGTCCGGATCTGGTACGATCCGGACTGTGACAACCAGG
>CAZMLQ010000215.1:0-3131 GCA_964567195.1 uncultured Haloferacaceae archaeon
AACCCCGGCCGACCACGGCCGCCTGCTTCACGATGGTCGCCGTCGACGCCGACGGTGCGCCGGTGTCGGTCCCCGAGGTGGCCGCCGAGACCGACCGCGGCGAGCGCATGGTCGCCGCGGCCCCCTGCTGAGCGCCGGCGCGGGCGCCACACGCGCCAATCTACACGACAGATCATGGCGAAAACTGCCGACAGAGATTCTCTATCTCCAGATCGTGACGTTTCGGCCGCGACGGGTTTAAGCGCGTCCGGACCCTCCCTTCAGGTGTGAACGAGTCCACCGAGACGACCGACGGAGCGCCCGCCTTCGAGACCGTGCGGGTGCCCCTGCTGGTGATCGGGGCGGGCGCGGCCGGGGCGCGGGCGGCCATCGCGGCCGTCGAGTCGGGGGTCGATCCCGAGGACGTGCTGGTGATCGGCAAGCGCGCCCACGGCGACGCCCACACGACGTGGGCACGCGGCGGCATCAACGGTGCGCTTGGCACCCACGACCCCGAGGACGACCCGACGATCCACGCCGCCGACACCCTTCGCGAGGGGGGCTTCCTGAACGACCCCGAGAAGGTCGAGACGGTCGCGCGGGCGATGCCCCGACTGTTGCGCGAACTCGACGACTGGGGGATGGCGTTCAGCCGGACGCCCGAGGGCGAGATCGACCAGCGCTACTTCGGCGCCCAGTCGTTCCGCCGGACCGCCTTCGCGGGCGATCACACCGGCGAGTCGCTGCTCGAGACGCTGGTCGAGCGGGCGCAGGCGCTCTCGATCCCTTACCGCGACCGCGTCTTCGTCACCCGGCTGTTGAGCACCGGCGACCGCGTGCTCGGCGCCGCGGGCTACGACACCGAGACCGGCGAGTTCGTCGTCTTCGACGCCGATCTGGTGGTGCTCGCGGCCGGGGGCTACACCGGGCTCTACGAGCGCCACTCCTCGCGCGACGACGAGAACACGGGCGACGGGCCGGCGCTCGCCTACCTCGCCGGCGCAACGCTTCAGGATGTCGAGTTCGTCCAGTTTCACCCCACCGGGATGGTCGGCGCGCGCTACGGCGAGGCGTGGGACGGCCGGCTGGTCACCGAGGCGGTCCGGGGCGAGGGTGGCCAACTCTACAACGCCGACGGCGAGCGGTTCATGGAGCGCTACTCGCCCGACCAGATGGAGCTCGACGCCCGCGACGTCGTCGCGCGGGCGATCGACAGCGAGATCGCGGCGGGGCGGGGTACCGAGAACGGCGGCGTCTACCTCGACATCTCGCACCGCGACGCCGCGTTCGTCCGCGAGCGCCTGCCCCGGATGTACGAGCGCTTCGCCGACCTCGGGGTCGACCTGGCCGCCGAGCCGGTCGAGGTGGCGCCGACCGCCCACTACGGCATGGGCGGTGTCGTCGTCGACGGGGCGGGCGAGACGGGCGTCGACGGGCTCTACGCGATCGGTGAGACGATGGCGGGCGTCCACGGCGCCAACCGGCTGGGCGGCAACTCGCTGGCCGAGACGATCGCGTTCGGTCGCGTGACGGGCGAGGCGGTCGCCGAGCGCCTGGCCGCGGGCGACCGGCCGGCCCGCGGGGGTGACGACGAGCTCCGCCGGTCGCTCGCCACCCACCACCTCGCCGACCTCGCGGCGCTGACCGACGCCGACGGGAGCGAGCGCCCCGAGGCGGTGCTGGCCGACCTCCGGGCGCTGCTCGAGTCGACCGCCGGCATCCGCCGGACCGACGCCGACCTCGCGCGGGGGCTCGCCGGGCTCGAGCGCCTGCGCGCCCGGGCGAGCGATCTCGCCGTCGGCGACCGGACCGAGCCGGGCTTCGAGCTCGCGGTCGATCTCGGCGCCGCGCTGATCGTCGCCGAGGCGATCCTCCGGGGCGCCCGCGAGCGCACCGAGTCCCGGGGCGCACACTTCCGGATTGACCACCCCGAGCGCGACCCCGAGTGGCGCCGGAACCTCCGGATCGAGCGCGACAGCGTCGGGGGGATGCGCCCGACGACGGCCACGCCCGGCCAGCCGAGTCCCGCCGTCCAGGCGGCGCTCGACGCCGGCTACGAGCTCGACTACCACCAGCTGGAGTAGGCCAGGCCCGCGTCCGGCCACACCGCTCTTGCCCGTCCGGCCCCAGGCACCGTCGTGTCCTGTAACGTCGGCCCCACGGACCGCAGGCTCAGACTCGCGGGCGGGGCCCTCGCCGGGCTCGCCGCGCTCGTCGCGCTCGCTCACGCCGCCGTCCCCGCGGCGGCGTCGCCGGTCCTCGGGGCCGCGAGCGTCGCCCTGCTCGTCTCGGGGGCCACCCGGACCTGCGGGCTCTACGCCCTGCTCGGCCTCGACACGACGTAGTCCGACCGTCTGGACCGACGCGACCCCGGCGGCGGGGACGGAGGGCGGGGCGGGGGACCGGCCCGGCTCGCGCGACCTCGGACCGGCGCGCGTGGGAATCTCCACCCGAAATCCTCCCGTGCGCTCGGGACGAGTCCGGACGACACCGGAGGCCGCTCGGCCGGGCTCCGGAGCCACGGACCGGCCCGGTCGCGGGCGACGGCACGGGACCTCGACCCGGATCACTCCGGGCCGGCTCTAGGCCGACCGAAACCTATCGGATCGAACGGACGTACCGAGGACAAACGCCTCGATCGGTCGTTTCGGGCCGCCTGAAACCAGTTTCGGCGCCCCTAAACACGATAGCTATATGATACGTCGGCCCGTAGCCGGGGTCGTAATGAGTGCCCAACGTCTCGAGCGACGGACGCGGAGCTACCTGAGCAACAACGTCCCACAGATCCAGGAGCACGGCGGCCACTTCCAGATCGAGGACGTCGACGGGGAGCGGGGCGAGGTGACCGTCGCCATCGGCGGCGCCTGTTCGGGCTGTGGGATCGCGCCGATGACGATGAAGGCGATCGAGCGGCGACTGCCCGCCGAGATCGACGAGATCTCCTCGGTCACCGTCCGGCGCGCGAACGGGCCCCGCGCCGCGGTGATGCCGTCGAAGATCGCCGAAATGGAGGAGATGGAGGAGTACGCGGACTACGATCCGCCGTTCTGAGCCGGTTCTCCGGTTATCAGCGGCGATAGCCGACGCGCTGGATACTTGTTGCCGGTTCCGGTCGATCGAACCGACGCATGAGCCACGACGTAGCGACCGGG
>CAZMLQ010000216.1:0-3059 GCA_964567195.1 uncultured Haloferacaceae archaeon
ACCGGGTGGGCGTGCATCCGGTCGCTGTCGGCGAAGCCGACGTTGACGATCCGGCCCCAGCCCGCCTCGCGCATCGGGCCGAGCGCCCGTCGGGCGGTCAGCACGGTGCCGTAGAACGTCGACTCGACGACGGTTCGCCAGGACTCCCACTCGATCTCGGCCCAGTGGCGCGGGTCGAACGGGCCGACGGCGTTGACCAGCACGTCGACGCTCCCGAGGTCGGCCTCGACCGCGTCGAAGGCCCGGTCGACCGCGTCGGGATCGCGCACGTCGGCGGTCACGACCGTCGCCTCGACCCCGCGGTCGCGGGCCTCGGCCGCCGTCGCGGCCGCCTCGGCGTCGCTCTCGCGGTGGTGGACCGCCACGTCGGCCCCGTGGTCCGCGAGCCGGAGCAGGAGTTCGCGGCCCACCCGCGTCGCGCTCCCGGTCACCAGCGCCGTCCGTCCGTCGAGATCGGGTCTCTCGAGCACGACCGGTTCACGGCCGCCGGGGGCTTGAATCCGGCCGTCCACGCCGGCGCTCAGACCGCGTAGGGGTCGAACGACGGCCGGCTGTCGACCCCGCGGGGGCAGTCGTAGCGGTCGCGAAAGCGCTCGACCAGCGCGTCCGCGCGGTCGGTGAACAGGAGCACCACCCCGTAGGGCGTCTCGGGGGCGGCGTCGGGCGGGTCGGGATCGACGAACAGCGCCTCGGCGGCCGGCTCGTCGAGTTCGGGCACCGAGCGCAGGGTCGGCTCCAGCGGCACCAGCCCCGTGACCACGCTCGACACAAACGCCCCGCCGGGCAGGCTCTCGCGGGGCTGGACACAGCAGACCCCGACGCGGCTCCCGTCCTCGGTGAGGACCCCACACCGCGGCGCGGTCGCGTCCGGCGTCCAGAGGTCGGCCGCCACCGCCGGCGGGTCGGCGTCGACGGCGAAGCCGGTCTCGACGCGGTCGATCCGGTCGAGCGCGGTCAGCCGCCAGGCCTCCCGCTCGGCGTCGGGGTCGCCCTCGATCGTCGCCGCCACCAGATCGCCCGTGCGCAGGTCGTCGACCGCGGGCTGGAGGTCGCCGTAGCCCGTCTGGAAGACGCTGTACAGCGTCGGCTCGTCGGCCGCCTGCAGGTTGATGTGTGCCACCGCCTCGACGACGCGGTAGACCCGGAACCGCCCGGAGCGCTCGGCCACGACCCCGGCCCTACGCCCCGTCGTCGCCGTCGCGGCGCTCGAACCGGTGACGGACGACCTCGCTCTCGTCGTCCCACTCGAACCCGTCGTGGGTGCGCTCCAGCAGGCGCTCGTAGGCGTCGAGATCCGGGAGCCCCTCCGCGCGGGCGTCGGCGTCGGTCAGGTCGCCCATGGTGCGCGTCTCGACCCCGACCACCTCGAAGGCGATCCCGTCGATTTCGAAGCGATCGCCCGGCTCGGCGTAGCGTTGGCCCCGGTGGATCTGTGTCACCTCGCCCTCGAGGGCCGCCGCCCGCATCCGGTCGCTCGGCACCAGCGTCTCGGCCGCGAGTTCGGTCCCGGTCACGCCCGCACCTGGGGTCGCCACGGGCATAACGGTCCGGGCCGGGCCGGGCCGGATCGCGTCGAGTTGCCCGCTACGCCGGGCGGCCGGCGAGTGGCTCGTCGAGCCCGAGGAGCGTGGCGCTTCGCTCCCAGAGCCGGCGGGCGGCGTCGGGGTCGCGGGCGGCGGACGCGGGCTCGGTCGGCTCCAGCCCCGCGAAGTACCGGCCGGTCAGCCCCTCGGTCCGGGGCGAGAGGCCGACGAACAGGAGTTCGGCCGCGCCGTCGGCGACGCTCGTGACGCCCGGCAGACCGTCGAGCGAGCGGAGCAGCCGGGGGATCGGTCCGGGCAGAAAGCGGGCGAAGCCGCTGCCGGGGATCGCACCCGGGTGGACGCTGTTCGAGCTCACCGCGCGGCCGTCCGCGTCGAGCCGGCGGGCGAGTTCGGCCGCGAACAGCACGTTCGCGAGCTTCGAGTGGTTGTACGCCCACAGCCCGCCGTCGGCCTCGGTCACCCGGTCGAGGTCGAGGCTGGCGCCGCGGTGGGCGGCCGAGGCGGTCGTCACGATCCGCGCCCCGTCGCGGAGTACCCCCAGCAGCCGGCTCGTCAGCAGGTACGGCGCCAGGTGGTTGACGGCGAAGGTGTACTCGACACCCGCGTCGGTCAGCCGGTCGGTCCGAAAGAGCCCGCCGGCGTTGTTGAACAGGAGGTCGAGCCCGTCGGTCTCGGCCCGGACGCGCTCCGCGAGCCCCGCGACCGCGTCGGTGTCGGCGAAGTCAGCCCGGAGAAAGCGGGCGTCGACACCGAGCGCGGCGAGTTCGTCGACCACCGCCGTGCCCGCCGCCTCGTCGCGGCCGTGGACGATCACGTCGGCACCGAGCCGGCCCAGCGCCAGCGCGACCGCACGACCGACGCCGCTGGTCGAGCCCGTCACCAGCGCCCGCCGCCCGGTACAGTCCACGTCCGCGACCCCCGCGATCGATTCCGGCGTCCGGCTCATACCGGGCCCTGGGCGCGCGCGGGAATAGGACTCACGGCCCGGTTCGGTCGCGCGCGACACACGGCCACGGCGCGTTCGGACCGCCCCTGCGGGTAGGGGCGGTGTGCGCTTCCGAGGAGCGACGGCCCCGGCGGTCGACGGCGACGACCCCACGACCGGCCGCCGGCGACTGTCCGACGCGCTCGACGACAGCCCGGCGGTTCTGACCGTCTACGTCTCGGACGTTCACCCGCGCTGCACCGAACACACGTGCGATCTGGCGAACGTGGAGTGGGTGGACGTCGCCGCGGACGGACGGCGTTCGCCGTCTCGACCGACCGGATGCTCGGCCACCGGGCGTTCGCCCGGGCCGAGGGGCTCGACCCGACGATCCTCGCCGACAGCGACGGTCGCGTGGCCGAGTCGTTCGGCGGCCTCTACGACGAGTTCAAGCGACACAGTCGGATCGCCAAGCGGTCGGTGTTCGTGATCGACACCGACCGCACGATCAGCTACGCCTGGTCGATCGACGATCCGGCGGTCCAGCCCGACTGGTCGGCCGTCGCCGCGGCCGTCCGGGCGCTCGTGGA
>CAZMLQ010000217.1:0-3054 GCA_964567195.1 uncultured Haloferacaceae archaeon
CGATCGTCCCCTGGCCGGCCATCACCCGCTCGTCGTCGAAGGCGTGGACGTAGGTTCGGTCCTCCTCGATCTCGATCTCGTGGGCGCGGCGCTGGGCCTCGGCGTAGTCCTCGCCGTGTAACACCACCCGACCGCCGTACTCCTCGGTCGCGCGGATCTTCGAGATGGGCGCGGGCTCGGGCATCACGATCGTCGCGTCCACGCCCGTCCGGGTCGCCGCGAGCGCGACGCCCTGGGCGTGGTTGCCCGCGCTCGCGGTCACCACCCCCGCCTCCCGGTCGGTCTCCGACAGCACCGCGATCCGGTTGGTCGCCCCGCGGATCTTGAACGAGCCGGTCCGCTGGAAGCTCTCGAGCTTCAGGCTGATCTCGGCGCCCGTCCGCTCCGAGAACGAGTGCGAGTACTCGAGTGGGGTCGGGCGGGCCACCTCGGCGACACGCTCGCGGGCGTCGCGAACGTCCGACAGGGAGAGCATGCCCACCCCGCCGGCGGCCACGGGGTTAACGGTTTACGTCGGCCGCCGTCGTGGCCGTGGCCGTCGCCGACCGGCGGGAGGGGAAGGAGGTGGGGAAACGCATGCACGGAGCGTCGTGCGTCTCTCGTGACGCGGGCCGGGATATTAAACCCCGGCCAAGCGAAGCGGAAGTGAAACCGCCCGACTCGACCGCTGTGTGGCTCGATCGCACGCGAACGCGTATCAGTCCGTCGGCCGGACGACGACGCCGGCGTCGTCGCGGTAGGCCCGGATCCGGTCGGCGAGCCGGCCGTCGCCCGGCCACTCGTCGGCCACGCCGAGCGCGGTGGGATCGCCGACGTACGTCTCGACGCGGCCGCCGTCAGTCCGCGCCAGCCCCACCCTGACGTAGCTCCCGGCCGCGACCCCCTCGTAGCGGTCGAGCGCCGCGAGCGCCGCGTCGTCGACGCGGAGCAGGCGACCCGCGGCCGCGTCGCCGGGCACCAGCGTCGGGAACGCACCGGCGGCGACCGCCAGCCCGTCGACCCGGGCACCGCCGAGAAAGGTGAACGAGTCACACAGCGTCGCGACCCGGTCGGGCTCGGTCAGCGTCCCGTAGACGAAGAGGTCCACGCCGCTCTACCGCTCGTCGACGGGGACGAACTCCCGGTCCGTGCGGCCGACGTAGCGGGCGCGGGGGCGGATGAGCCGGTTGTCCTCCCACTGTTCGATGACGTGTGCGATCCAGCCCCCGACGCGGCTGATCACGAAGATGGGGGTGTAGAGGTCGACGGGGATGCCCATCTGGTAGTACATCGAGGCGGAGTAGAAGTCGACGTTGGGCGCGAGCCCCTTCTCCTCGGCCATGAACGACTCGATGGCCCGGGAGTACTCGACCCAGCGGGTGTCGCCCGAGGCCTCCGCCAGCGCCTCCGAGCGCTCGCCCAGGATGCGCGCGCGGGGATCTTTCACCTCGTAGACGCGATGGCCGAAGCCGGCGACGCGACGGCCCTCGGCGAGGGCGTCCCGGACCCAGCGGACCGGATCCTTGTCGCTCTCGTCGACCTCCTGGAGCATCCGCATCACGTTCTGGTTGGCGCCGCCGTGGAGCGCACCCGAGAGCGTGCCGACCGCGCTGGTGACGGCGCTGTGGAGGTCGGCCAGCGTCGAGGCGGTGACCATCGCCGAGAACGTCGAGGCGTTCAGCCCGTGGTCGGCGTGAAGCACCAGCGCCATGTCGAAGGTGGCGGCGGTCACCTCGTCGGGAACCTCGCCGTTGAGCATGTAGAGGAAGTTCGCGGCGTGGTCGAGGTCGTCCCGGGGCGCGACAGGCTCGTCCCCGTCGCGCAGGCGGGCGAAGGCCGCGAGCGCGGTCGGCAGCTTCGCCGTGATCCGGCGGCCGGTCCGGACGTTGGCCGGCAGGTCGGCGTGGCCGGCGCCCGAGTCCGCGTCGTACGCCGAGAGGTTCGAGGCGACGGTCCGCATCATCGCCATCGGGGTCTCGTCGCGCTCGGCCAGCCGGGCGATCGTCTCGAGCACCCCCTCGGGCAGGTCGCGCTCGACCGCCATCCCCTCGCGGAAGGCCTCGAGCAGTGCGCTCGTCGGGAGCTCGCCGTGCCAGAGCAGGTAGAGCACCTCCTCGTAGCTGGCGCCGCGGGCGAGGTCGTCGATGTCGTAGCCCCGGTAGACCAGCCGTCCCGCGTCGCCGTCGATGTAGCTCAGCTCCGACTCGGCGACGAGGACGCCCTCCAGCCCGCGGTTGAGCTCGTCGGACATGTGCGGCCGGTTTCAGACCGGGGCGAAAAAGCGTTGCCGTTCCCGAGGGGGCGACGGGAGGGTGACCGCCCCCGGTCCCGCCGGCCCACGACGACGAGCCGGCAGGTCTTAGAGCCACGCCCCCGAACGGTCGACGTGTCAGAACTCCCCGCCCTCGCCGGCCTGCTCGCGACCGCCGCCGGGGCGCTCGTGGTCGGCCGGCGCGCCCGGGGCCGGGACGGCTGGCTCCCGCTCGTCGCGCTCGCGCTCCCGCTCTCCTCGGCGACCTGGTATCTCGCCGCCACGCTCGGGCAGGCGGTGCTCCTCCGGCCGGCGGGGCCGGTCTACTGGAGCCGCTACGCCGACGGGGTGGTCACACTGCCGCTGCTGGCGGTCGGGCTGGGCCTGCTCGCCGGCGCCGATCGCCGGGCGCTCGCGACCGCCGCCGCCCTCGCCGCGTGGACGATGGCGACCACCCTCGCCGCCACCCTCTCGCCCGGCCCCGGCCGACTCGTCTGGCTGGCCCCGAGCGTCGGCGGGTTCGCCGCGCTGCTGTGGGTCGTCTTCGGGGCGTTGACCCCGGCCGCCGGCCGCCGGGTCCGGGCGGTCCGGGCCTACGTCGTCGGACTCTGGCTGTTCTACCCCCTGCTCTGGGCGCTTGGGCCCGCCGGGCTGGCGCTCGCGCCGTGGCCGCCGCTGGTCTGGGTCGGGGTCGCGCTCGACGTGCTCCTCAAGCCCGGGACCGCCCTGCTCCTGCTCGGGACCGCGGGCGACTAGGCGTCAGGCGTCGTCGGCCTCGAGCGCGAGCGCGGCCAGCAGCGCCTCGAGCTGGACCTGCTCGTTGG
>CAZMLQ010000218.1:0-3054 GCA_964567195.1 uncultured Haloferacaceae archaeon
CGAGATCTACACCTTCAACCGTCAGGTCGTCACCGTCCCGATCGGTGCGGACGGGGCGGAGGAGTCGGGCGTCGGCCGGCTGGCGCGCCAGGAGATCGAGCGCGAGATCCGCTCGGTCGCGCGCGGTCGCGTCGAGGTCGAGCTCCAGGGCGAGAACCGCGCCGTCGTCTACGTCGAGGACGACGACATCTCCTACGTGATCGGCAAGGGCGGCGGCCGGATCGGCGGGATCGAGGACCGCCTGGGCATGGAGATCGACGTCCGCACCCTCGACGAGCGCCCGGGGGGCGCGAGCGGGGGCACGGGCGCCACCGCGGCCGCGAGCGACGGACCGGGCGGGGCCACCGAGGGAATCGTCGCCGAGCCGGAGGTGACCGACCGCCACGTGATCATCGGGCTGGACGGCCACGTCGGCGAGACGGTGGAGATCCGGGCCGACGACGAGTACCTGTTCACCGCGACCGTCGGGCGCGACGGCGAGGTACAGGTCTCGCGGGGCAGCGCCATCGCCGACGAGCTCGAGGCGGCGATCGACCGTCGGATGACGATCACGGCCGTCCCGGCGTAGGATTACGGGCGCGGGTGCGATCGCGCGCGAGGCCGGAGCCGCGAGCGAACGGGGACGACGCGGCCCTCAGTCACAGCCGGCACAGGAGGTCTCGGCGTCCTCGGCCTCGGCCCCCATGCCGTCGGTCGCGACCGGCTCGGTCAGCTCGTAGAGGTTCTGTCGCGCGTCGGCGAAGTAGACGTCCTCGTCGACCACGCCGATGCCCTCGAGACGTTCGAGCGCGTACCGGACCGTCCGGGCCGAGAGCATCGACTCCTGGACGATCCCCTTCTGGGTCAGGGGGCCGTCGTACTCCAGCACCTTGAACACGAGCTTCGCGCTCGGGGGCAGATCGTCGAGGGACTCGTCGTCGTCGGAATCGGCCATCGTCGGGCGACAGGCGTGCCACGGTTATAAAGATTGAGGCGGCGTCACGCGGTCCTCGCCGTCGGGCGATCGGACCGGACGCGGTCGACGGACCGGAGCGAACCCCTTTTGCCGCCGGCTGTCGGAGGGAGGCGTATGGCAACGGAGACACAGACGGGCTTCTCGGGACACCTCCGCGGGGTGACCGTCACCACGCTCGCGTGTCTCGCCGGGGTGGTCGCGGCGCTCGTCTCTGGCGTGGTCGTCGGCACCTCGCCGACGGCCGCCACCGACAGCCGCTCGGTCGCGGTGCTCGCGGCGTTCGTGTTCGTCCAGTACCCCCTGTTCAAAGCGATCGGGATCGACGTCGACGAGTTCGGCGCCAAGGACCACCTCTACGTCGCGTTCATGACGTTCACCCTCTGGTTCATCGCGTTCACCGTCCTGCTGACCTCGGGCGTCTCGCTGTAATGGCCGACGACAGCATCGCGGTCGTCGACCTCGACCGCTGTCAGCCCGACCGGTGTAACTACGAGTGCGCCAACTTCTGCCCGCCCAACCGGACCGGCAAGGACTGCATCGTGGTCCGGGGCGACCACTACGAGGAGGGCGCGGAGTACGCCGGCGACCCCGACCAGGTGTGGATCAGCGAGGAGATCTGTCTGGGCGAGACCTGCGGGATCTGCGTCGAGAAGTGCCCGTTCGACGCCATCGAGATCATCAACCTGCCGACCGAGCTCGACGAGGCGCCCGCCCACCGCTACGGCGACAACGCCTTCGCGCTCTACGGGCTGCCCGCGCCGGCCTCGGGTGGTGTCGCGGGCATCCTCGGCCCGAACGGGATCGGCAAGACCACGGCGGTCAGGGCGCTGGCGGGCGAGATCGTCCCCAACCTCGGCGAGACGGCGACCGAGGCGACCTGGGATCGGGTGCTGGAGCGCTACCGCGGCACCGAGCTCCAGACGTTCCTCCGCCGGCTGCGCGACGACGAGGTGACCGTCGCCCGCAAACCCCAGTACGTCGACCGGATCCCCGACCGCTTCGACGGCGAGACGCGGGCGCTGCTCGAGCGCACCGACGAGCGCGGCGTCGTCGACGAGCTGGCGGCCCGGCTCTCGATCGAGCCGGTGCTCGGCCAGCCAATCGACAGCCTCTCGGGCGGCGAGCTCCAGCGCGTCGCGCTCGCCGCGACGGTCGCGCGCGACGCCGACTTCTACTTCTTCGACGAGATCACCCCCTACCTCGACATCGGCCAGCGGGTCGCGGCCGCCCGGCTGGTTCGCGAGCTCGCCGAGGGCGAGCCCGGGCGCTCCGTGCTGGTCGTCGAGCACGACCTCGCGGTGCTCGATCTCCTGACCGACTCGCTCCACGTCGCCTACGGCCGGCCGGGCGTCTTCGGCGTCGTCAGCGATCCCAAGTCGGTGCGCAACGGGATCAACGAGTACCTGACCGGCTATCTCGACAACGAGAACATGCGGATCCGCGAGGAGGCGATCACCTTCGAGGAACACGCCCCCCGCGAGTCGTTCCACGGCACCCCCCTGATCGAGTACCCCGCCCTGGAGAAGTCCTACGGCCCCGACGCCTTCTCGCTCGCGGTCGAGCCGGGGACGATCTACCAGGGCGAGGTGCTCGGGGTGGTCGGGCCCAACGGGATCGGCAAGTCGACGCTCGCGAAGCTGTTCGCCGGCGGTCTAGAGCCCGACGCGGGCGCGCTCGACGCCCGGCTCGACATCGCCTACAAGCCCCAGTACGTCGAGGTCGACCAGCCGATGCGGGTCGACGCCTTCCTCTCGTCGATCACCGACGCGTTCGGCAGCTCCTACTGGACCACCGAGATCGCCGCGCCGCTCCAGCTCGACCGGATCATGGAACAGCAGCTGACCGACCTCTCGGGCGGCGAGCGCCAGCGCGTCGCCATCGCCGCGACGCTCTCGGAGGACGCCGACCTCTACCTGCTCGACGAGCCCTCCGCCCACCTCGACGTCGAACAGCGGGTGCAGGCGACCGGCGCGATCCGGCGCTACGCCGAGAACCACGACGCCACCGCGATGGTGATCGACCACGACATCTACATGATCGACCTGCTGGCCGACCGGCTGCTGGTGTTCGACGGCGTCCCCGCCGAGCGGGGCCACGCC
>CAZMLQ010000219.1:0-3011 GCA_964567195.1 uncultured Haloferacaceae archaeon
GTGATCCGATGAGAGTCGAGGACGGGAGCGACGAGGCGTTGCTCGACCGGGCGCGGGCGGCGCTCGACGAGGCCTACGTCCCCTACTCGGGCTACCGGGTGGGGGCGGCGCTGCGGACGGCCGCGGGGACCGTCCACACCGGGGCGAACGTCGAGACGGCCAACTACACCAACACGCTCCACGCCGAGGAGGTGGCACTCGCCGACGCGGTCACCGACGGCCACCGCGCGTTCGACCGGCTGGCGGTGGTCTCGGCCGCCGAGGACGGGATCACGCCCTGTGGCTCCTGCCGGCAGTCTCTCGCCGAGTTCTGTGACTCGGACCTCGTTGTGGTCTGTGCCGGCGCCGACGGGATCGCGCGCGACACCCTCGGCGACCTCCTGCCCGCGGCGATGTCGGGGGCGACCCTCGACGCGGCCGCGCGAGACGAGGGCTGAGCGGGCCGGGCGCCGAGGCGGGCCGGAGCGGGGCAGCCTTTTGCCGTCGGGGTCCCGCTCACGGGCGTGACCGACGCGAACGCGGACGACGACGGCGACGAGGCAGGGGCCGACCGCCAGTACCACCTCGAACTCGCGCCGGGCGAGGTGGCCGAGACGGTGCTGTTGCCGGGCGATCCCGACCGGGTCGATCGGGTGACCGCGACCTGGGACGACCACGAGCCGGTTGCCGACCACCGGGAGTACCGGACCGCAACGGGGCGCTACGAGGGGACGCCGGTGTCGGTCACCTCGACGGGAATCGGGAGCCCGTCGGCGGCGATCGCGGTCGAGGAGCTGGCCCGCGTCGGCGCCGAGACGCTGATCCGCGTCGGCTCCTGTGGCGGGCTCCGCGAGGCCGTCGACGTGGGCGATCTGGTGATCACCGCGGGCGCGGTCCGGGCCGAGGGGACCAGCGACGAGTACGTCCGCCCCGAGTATCCGGCGGCGGCCGACGGCGAGGTGGTGTCGGCGCTGGTCGCGGCCGCCGAGCGCCTGGGCTACGAGTACCACGTCGGCGTGACCGCGAGCACGGACTCGTTCTACGCGGGCCAGGGCCGGCCGGGCTACGGCGACTACCGGCCGCCCGGCGAGGATCCGATCGCGGCGCTCCGGGCCGCGAACGTGACCAACGTCGAGATGGAGGCGGCGGCGGTGTTGACACTCGCCTCGCTGTTCGACCTCCGGGCGGGGGCGGTGTGTGCGGTCTTCGCGGACCGGACCACCGGCGAGTTCCGGACCGAGGGCGAGTCGCGCGCGGCCGAGTGTGCGAGTCTCGCCGCCCACCTGCTGGCGCGGATGGACGCCGCCAGGCGCGAGGCGGGTGCGAAGCGGTGGCATCCCGGGCTGTCGATCTGAGCCCTCGCGCGGGCGATCCAACACAGATTTATCGGCCGGATCGAAAGCCCCGGGCATGAGCGAGAAGGTCGTCGTCGTCGGGGCGGGCTACGCCGGCGCCGGCGCCGTGAAGAGCTTCGAGCGGGCGGCGCCGCCGGAGGCGGAACTCACCTGGATCTCGGAGCACGACTACCACCTCGTGCTCCACGAGGTCCACCGGGTGATCCGGGATCCCGCGGTCGAGTCCAAGGTCACCGTTCCGGTCGAGGAGATCAAGGCGCCGGAGACGACGTTCGTGCGGGGCCACGTCTCGGGGATCGACGCCGAGGGCCGGACGGTCGAACTCGACGGCGGCGACGCGGTCGAGTACGACCGCCTGCTGGTCGCGCTGGGCAGCGAGACGGCCTTCTACGGGATCGAGGGGCTCCGCGAGCACGCGCTGACGCTGAAGAGCCTCGACGACGCCCGCGAGATCCACGAGTCGGTGCGCGAGGCCGCCCGCGAGGCCTCGCGCGAGGCGCCCGCGCGGGTGGTGATCGGCGGCGCCGGGCTCTCGGGCATCCAGGCGGCCGGCGAGGTGGCGGCCTGGCGCGACCGCAACCGCGCGCCGGTCGAGGTGAGCCTCGTCGAGGGGCTGGACGAGATCTTCCCGGGCAACGACCCCGAGGTCCAGGGGGCGTTGCGGACCCGCCTCGAGGACGCCGACGTGGAGATCCTGACCGGCGAGTTCGTCTCCGAGGTGGACCCGGAGACGGTCTACGTCGGCGGGGGCGAGGACGAGCCCGCCGACGAGCTGGACTACGACGTGCTGGTCTGGACCGGCGGGATCGCCGGCCAGCCCGAACTCGCCGACGCCACAGTCGAGCGCCACGAGCGCAACGGCCGACTGCTGGCCGGCCGGGACTTCACCACCAGCGACGACCGCGTGTTCGCCATCGGCGACACGGCGATGATCGACCAGGGCGAGGACGACGCCGCGCCGCCGACGGCCCAGGCCGCGTGGGACGCCGCCGAGGTGGCAGGCGAGAACCTCGCGCGCGCCGTCCGGGGCGAGCCCCTGCGGACGTGGCGCTACGTCGACAAGGGGACGCTCGTCTCGGTGGGCGAGCGCGCGGTCGCCCACGACGTGCAGATCCCGGGGCTTGGCCCCCTGCCGATCCGGACCTTCGGCGGCGGCCCCGCCCGGATGCTGAAGAAGGCGGTCGCCTGCCGGTGGATCCGCGACGTCTCCTCGACGGCGCGGGCGGTGAAGGCCTGGAGCGACATGTAGGACGGGAGAAAGGAAACGAGACGACGCCGGCTACGCGGTGTCGTCGCCGTGGGGGGGCTCCTCGTCGCCGGCGGGCGCCTCCATCCCGTCGATCCGGAGGATCAGGATCCCCTTGGTGTCGTCCTTGCCGTCGACCGTGCCCCGGACGAGGAGCTTCGAGAGCGGCGTCGGCCCGACGGTCACGGCGTCGCCCTCGTGGAACTCGCGCGCCGAGCCCTGGAGGTGGATCTCCGCGCGACAGCGCTCGGGGTGGTGGACGCTCGAGAGGTCGATCTCCTCGACGTTGGTCGACTCGACCCGCTCGCCGTTGCGATAGAGCGGGACGACCGCCGGCTCGTCCATCTCCTCGAGGTCCAGCGCCTCGTAGGCGGTCGTCGTCGGCTTGTAGCCGCCCTTGGGCCCGGGTACCCCCTCGACGAGCTGGAGGG
>CAZMLQ010000220.1:0-1844 GCA_964567195.1 uncultured Haloferacaceae archaeon
GGCCTGGACGTGCCCGAGGTCGATCTCGTCCTGTTCTACGAGCCCGTCCCGACCGCGATCCGGTCGATCCAGCGCAAGGGCCGCACCGGCCGCCAGGACGAGGGCCGCGTGGTCGTCCTGCTGGCCGAGGACACCCGTGACTAGGCCTACTTCTGGATCGCCCGCCGGCGCGAGCGCGAGATGGAGGCGGAGCTGCGCTCGCTGAAAGGCGTCGCCGACGAGGTGGCGGCCGAACTCGACGACGGCCAGGCCAGCCTCGCGGCGTTCGACGAGACGGGGGCGTCCGCCGACGCCGACGCCGACGCCGACACGAGCGACGAGGGGACCGGACCCGCCGCCGGCTCCGGAGCGGGCGCGAGCGCCCCGGGGCTCGACGACTTCGCGGCCGCGACCGACGAGCCGGCGGCCGACGCACCCGGGGACGGTCCGGTCGCGACCGCCGGGACGGACGAGGACGCGGCCGTGGAGGTGGTGATCGACCAGCGCGAGCTCGACTCGACGGTGGCGCGGGAGCTCTCGACGCGCGATCCGCTCCGGACGCGCCTGGAGACGCTGGCCGTCGGGGACTACGTGCTCTCGGACCGGGTGGCGGTCGAGCGCAAGTCGGTCGCGGACTTTCTTGACACGCTGTTGGGCGGGGACCGCTCGCTGTTCGCCCAGGCCCGCGACCTCTCGCGGGCGTACGCCCGACCGCTGCTGGTCGTCGAGGGCGACGACCTCTACGGCGCGCGCAACGTCGAGCCCGACGCGATCCGGGGGGCGTTGGCCTCGCTCGCCGTCGACTTCGGGCTGAGCGTGCTCCGCACGACCGACGAGGACGACACCGCGGCGCTGCTCTCGGTGATCGCCCGACGCGAACAGGAGACCCGCGACCGGACCGTCAGCGCCCACGGCGAGAAGTCGACCAAGACCCTCGCCGAACAGCAGGAGTACGTCGTCTCGGCGGTCGCCGACGTTGGGCCGGTCACCGCGTCGTCGCTGCTCGACCACCTCGGCAGCGTCGAGGCGGTGATGAGCGCCGACCGCGAGGCGCTGACCGGCGCCGACGGCGTGGGCGAGGTGACCGCCGACCGCATCCGCGAGGTGGTCGGCAGCGAGTACGCCGCCGGCCGCCGCGCCGGCGAGGACGAGGTGGGCCCGGACGGCGGTGTCGGGGCCGAGGCCGGGGACGACGGGTAGCGTCTACGGGATCACCGTCACCGGGACCGTCTCGCCACGGACGACCGTCTCGGCCGCGCTCCCGAGGATCGCGCGCTCGACCCGTCCGGCGCCGTGATGACCCATCACCACGTGGTCCATCGCCTCGCGCTCGGCGTAGGCGAGCACCGCCTTCCCGACCCGCGCGGCGGTCGCGGGCTCGATGTCCCTGACCACGACCTCGACGTCGGTGTCGGTGTCGCCGCCGGCCGGATCGACGCCGGCCTCGGTCAGCGCCGCCCGCGCCCGGTCACACACCTCGCGGGCGGCGTCGGTCTCGGCGTCGCTGAAGTGAACGACGTGCAGCGTTGCGTCGAAGCGGTCGGCGAACTCGACGCCGAAGGTCACGGCGCGCGCGCTACAGTCGGAGCCGTCGACGGGGACGAGCACGTCCATGGCCGACGGTCGCGGCGGCCCGCCGTAGGGCTTCCGCCCGCGACCCGGTCAGCGCCGGTCGAGCGCCGCCAGCGCCTCCGCGGCCTCGCGCGCGGCGGCGAGGCTGTCACGCGCCGCCCGGGGGTCGGCCGCCGACTCCGCCTCGCGGGCGAACCGGGCGAGCGTCCGCTCCAGCGACGCCCGGGCCGCGCCGCGGTGGTCGGCGTCCGCGTCCCCGACCGCCGCCCCCGCGTCGGCGGGCGGGCGCGCCG
>CAZMLQ010000220.1:1944-3001 GCA_964567195.1 uncultured Haloferacaceae archaeon
CTCCGACTCCGGCCTCGGATCCCCCGCGTCGGCGACCGTCCGGACGGGCTCGCCGGTCGTCGCGGTCCCGGCCGCGTCCGCCCCCGTCTCGCCCTCGGTCCCGGTGTCGGCGTCGGCGCCGGTCGTGGCCGGCTCCGGTGCCGGCTCGGGAGCCACGTCGGTACTCTCGGCCTCGACCGCGACCTCGACTCCGGCGTCGGCGTCGGCGTCGGCGTCGGCGTCGGCGCTCCCGGCCTCGGGCGTCGCCTCCTCGCTCGCGCCGTCCCCGGCGTCGCAGGTCGGACAGAACGCGGCGCCGTCCTGGCGGAAGATCGGCGAGCCACACTCGCCACAGTGGCGGTTGGTCATGGTCGCGCCCTTCAACAGGAGCTCTGACATCCGCTGTGTTGACTGTCGGCTCTCGCGGTCGCGCTCGTACTTCTCGCGCAGGCGCTCGCGCTCGGCCTCCTTGTCGAAGTCGCTCATACCACGAGGCAGGCGCCCGGCGCTCAAAAGGCCGACGACCCGGCGACCGGGCGGGTCGGGCGTCGGATCGGGCGTTCCGACACGGTTAACTGCCGTCCGCGGGCTCGTCCGCACGAGATGTCCAAGGTCAGCGTGGTCGGCGCGGCGGGTACGGTCGGCGCGGCGGCGGCCTACAGCCTCGCGCTCCGGGACGTGGCGGACGAGCTCGTGCTCGTCGACATCCCCGACAAGGTCGACGAGACGGTCGGACAGGCGGCGGACCTCAACCACGGCGTCGCCTACGACTCGAACACGACGGTCCGACAGGGCGGCTACGAGGCGACCGCCGGCTCGGACGTGGTCGTGATCACCGCCGGCATCCCCCGCCAGCCGGGCCAGACCCGGATCGACCTCGCGGGCGACAACGCGCCCATCATGACCGACATCTACGGGTCGCTGGCCGAGCACAGCGACGAGTTCGTCTCGGTGACGACGTCGAACCCGGTCGACCTGCTGAACCGCCACCTCTACGAGGCGGGCGACCGGCCCCGCGGGCACGTGATCGGCTTCGGCGGCCGGCTCGACTCCGCGCGCTTCCGGTACGTGCTCTCCG
>CAZMLQ010000221.1:0-2999 GCA_964567195.1 uncultured Haloferacaceae archaeon
CATGATCGCCGGCGCGCTGTACGCGCTGGGGTTCGCGCCGAACTTCCTCGAGCTGTTACACGTCTACGGCCTCGTGCCCCCGCCCGACCAGGTGGGGGCGGTCGCGCTGCCGGTCGTCGACGCCGCGGTGCCGGCGGCGTTCGGGCTGGCGTTCGCCGCGGTGTTGGGGCTGGTGGCGCTGAACGCCGTCTCGACGGCCGCCAGCGGGAGCGTCGAGACGATCTTCACGATCACCAAGGTGACGATCCTGCTGGTGTTCGTCGGCTTCGGGCTGGCGGCGCCGGCGTTCTCGACCGCCGAGTTCCAGCCGCTGTTCACCGGCTCGGGCGGGGCGTTCGCGGTCCTGCCTGCGATGGGGCTGACGTTCATCGCCTTCGAGGGCTACGACCTGATCACGACCGTCACCGAGGAGGTCGAGAACCCGCGCGAGAACATCCCGAAGGCCATCTTCGTCAGCCTGGCCGCGACGGTGGTGGTCTATCTCGCGGTCGTGGCGGTCGCGATCGGCACGCTCGGGGCGGGCGGGCTGGCCGAGGCGGGCGAGGCGGGCATCGCCGCCGCCGCCACCTCGTTCATGCCGACCGGGCTGCCGGTGATCCGCAACGGCGGGGCGGTGATCGTCTTCGGCGCGGTCTTCTCGACGCTGACCGCGCTGAACGCGGTGGTGATCGCCTCCTCGCGGGTGGCGTTCTCGATGGGCCGGGAGGGACAGCTTCTGCCCTCGTTCGGGCGCATCCACCACCGCTACGGGACGCCGTTCGTCGCGATCCTCGCCAGCGCCGTGGTGATGCTCGCGTCGGTCGTGTTGCCCACCCAGAGCGCGGGCAACATGTCCAGTCTCTTCTTTCTGCTCTCGTTCGTCGTCGTGAACGGCTCGGTGATCAGGCTCCGGCGCGAGCGCCCGAACATGAACCGGCCGTACACGATGCCGTACTACCCCGCGCCGCCGGTGATCGGGATCGTCCTCAACCTGGTGCTGACGGGCGTGCTCGTCGAGTATCTGGTGCGGACGGACCCGCTGGCGCTGGGGCTCAGCGTCGGCTGGATCGTGCTCGGCGGGATCGCCTACGTCGCGCTCGAGCGGGTCGGATCGGACGCCGGGACGCCCGGACCCGGCGAGACGACCGCGGAGACGGACGTGGACGCGGGCGCGGAGCCGGGGTCGGCCGGTGGCGGTGGCCCCACGTCCGTCGGCGAGGAGGACTAACAGATGGTCGAGACACTCGACGTGATCGTGGCTGGCGGCGGGCGAGTCGGCACGGAGACGGCACGGATCCTCGACGACCGGGGCTACGACGTGACGGTGATCGAGCCGGACCCGGACCGGGCCGACGCCGTCTCCGACGAGTACGTCGCGACGGTGATCACGGGCGACGCGTCCGATCCGACGATCCTCGAACAGGCCGGGATCGCGGACGCCGACGTGGTCGCGGGCCTCACCGCCGAGTCGGGGCTGAACCTCGCGGTCTGTATGGAGGCCCGCCAGATGGGCGCGGGCGTGCGGACCGTCGCCCGGATCGACCGGAGCGAGAAGGAGGCCTACACCCGGTTCGTCGACGCCGTGCTCTTCCCCGAGCGGGCGGGCGCGAGAAGCGCGGTCAACGAGATCGTCGGCGGCGACGTGGAGACGCTCACCGAGATCACGGGTGATCTCGAGATCGCCTACGTCCGGGTGGCCGAGGACGCGCCGGCGGCGGGGCGGACGCTCTCCGAGGTGCGCTTTCCCGCCGGCACGATCGTCGTCTCCGGCGAGGAGGGCAACCGGATCGCCCGCGCCGAGACGACGCTGACGCCCGGCCGGCGCTACGTCGTCGCCGTCGAACCCGACGTGATCGACGAGGTGATGCGGCTCATGCGCGGGTAGCGGGCTCGCCCGGCCCGGACCACTCGCGCAGGTCGACCAGCATCAGGAGGGCGTCCTCGCCGTCGCCGTAGTAGCGAGGCAGTCTGCGTGCCGGCTCGAAGCCGGCCCGGCGGTACAGCGCCCGGGCGCCGTCGTTGGACGCTCTGACCTCGAGTTTCGCCCGGGCCGCCCCCGCCGTGGCCATTCGCGCGAGCGACCGGGTGACGAGCAGCCGACCCACCCCGCGGCGGCGTTCGTCCGGGCGCACCGCGAGATCCTTCAGGTGGCCGATCTCCCGGCCGTGCTCGGGCGTCACCCGGCAGACGGCGTAGCCCAGGACGTCGGCCCCGCGGGCCGCCACCAGAAAGCCCGGCTCGTCGAGGAACCGCTCGAAGGCGGCGTAGGGCCACGGCTCCGGGAACGACGCCTTCTCGATCCGGAAGACCTCGAGCAGATCGGCGCGCTCGGCGGGGCGGACGGTCGCCCGGCCACCCGACCCCTCCCCCGTCGGCGACGCGGTCACGCCGCCCCCGTAGGCGGTCGGTGGGCAAAAGCCCGACGGGACGTGTCGGGGCCGCGGAGCGGGCGGGCTCAGTCGTCGGCGGGGGCCGCGTCGCCGCCGGCGTGGCGCCGTTTGGTCAGCGTGAGCTTCCCGCCCGCCGCGAGGATGCGGCGCTCGCGCTCGGAGGCGTCGAGCCGGGCGGTCGCCTCCCACTCGTCGTTCACCCGGATCGTGAACGCCTCGGTCCCGTTCCGGACCGACGCGGCCACGTCGTCGACGATCTCGACGTCGTCACCCTGGGCGATCCGCCCGTAGGTCGCCTCGTCGATCGTCAGCGGGACGATGCCGAAGTTGAACAGGTTCGCCCGGTGGATGCGGGCGAACGACTCGGCGAGCACCGCCTCGACCCCGAGATACATCGGGCACATGGCGGCGTGCTCGCGCGAGGAGCCCTGGCCGTAGTTCTCGCCCGCGACGAGCACGCCCCCGTCGGACGCCCGCGCGCGGTCGGCGAAGCTCTCGTCGACCCGCGAGAGGGTGAAATCCGAGAGGCGCTCGATGTTCGAGCGGAACTTCAGGATGTCAGAGGTCGCGGGGATGATGTGGTCGGTCGTGATGTTGTCGCCCATCTTCAGCAGGGCCGGCCCCGCGATG
>CAZMLQ010000222.1:0-2955 GCA_964567195.1 uncultured Haloferacaceae archaeon
CTCCCGGGCGAGCGCCCGGCGCATCTCGTTCGCGACGATCATGTAGCCCTCGTCGACGCCCATGCCGGGCTTGGCGAGCACCTGGGCGGCGTCGGTCGCGAGCGCGACGTGGGCACAGAGGCGCGCGGAGGTGTCGGTCTCGTTGCAGGTGCCGCCGAGGTAGGCGCGGGTGCCGGTCCCCCGGCAGTCGAGCACCGCGCCGGCGCTCTCGGTGATCGGGCCGAGGTCCGGCGGCTTCACCTGCACCACGTCGGCGGCGCCGGCCTCGACGAACGCCCGCACGTCGGCGCGGGTGTCACACCACTCGTCGGCCACCAGATCGACGTCGACGCCGGCCTCGGCCAGCCCGTCGCGGAGCTCGGCCATCGCCTCGATCTGAGCCGCGCGGCCGCCGGCGTCCATCGGCCCCTCGATCTGGAGAGGGTGGGGCCGCGCCGCCGCGCGCAGATCACGGAGATACTCCACCACCGCCGCGCGGTCGTAGGGCGGGCCCCAGAGCTCGCCGAGCATGCCGTACACGTCGAGATGGAGCCGAGGCTCGTAGCCCGGGGGGCCGAGCTCGTCGGCCCGGGCGACCAGCCACTCGACGTACGCGAGCAGCCCCTCGCCCTCGTCGCCCCACTTCTCGCGGCTGTTGAACAGGCCGTGGGGGAGGACCGGCAGCCCCTTCAGGAGCATCCGCTCGGCGCCGCGACGGCGCGCGTCGCCGGTCTGGCCGAACACCGGCACCGGCTCGGTCGCCGGCGTCACGTCGAGGTGGGCGGCCAGCGCCCGGGTCGCCGTCGTTCCCGCGGCGCGGGCGGCGGCCCCGACGAGCGCCTGGGAGACGCCGTAGCGCACGGCGGTGTGGAGCCCGCGGTCGGTCGCCACCCGTTCGAGGGCGCCGACGGTCCCCCCGAGGTCGTCGGCCGCGCGCCCGACGAGCGCCTCGGCGACGGGCCCCTCGACGACCGAGCGGTGCTCGCGGGCCCGGAAGAGCGGGTCGCGCGAGCCCGCGCCCGAGTACTGGACGGCGGCACAGTCCCCGCGGGCCCGGCGGCCGTCGGCGAGTTCCACCTCGACGAGCAGCGCCTCGCCGGGCTCGCGGACCCGCTCGTAGCCGGGCGTGACCGGATCGCCCTCGTAGGCGGCCCCGTCGGGCCGGGCGCCCCCGCGGATCGCGGCCTGGTCGTCGAAGAAAAAGCCGGCGACGCCGGGCGTGGCGCGCACGGCGGCGATCTCGGTCACCGGGTGTCACCCCCGCCGTCGCCGGCGGCGTCGTCCGGCCGGCCGACCAGCCCGCCCTCGCTGACGGCCGCCACGTCGTCGGCGACCATCCGGAACGAGGGGTCGCGCCCCTCGGTCCGCGCGCGGTCCTGGAGGCGGGCCTCGTGGGCGTGGCGGATCTCGTCGGGCAGGGCCAGGTCGCCGAACTTCAGGATCCGCACGCGGCCGTCGTCGTCGCGGGCGGGCAACACGTCCCCCGCCGCGGCGTCGCTGGGCGGGAAGGGGACGTCGAGTGCGCCCGACTCGAAGGCCCGGACCGTGCCACGGGCCACGTCGCCGTCTCCGACCTCGGTGACGTGATCGAGCAGCGAGCGCACGGAGCGCTCGATCAGGTCGCGCTCGCGCTCGACGCCCTCGAGCGAGACGGCCTGGTCGCGCAGCATCTCGATCGACTGCCGGGTGGCCCGCAGGCCGGCGGCGTTGGCCTCGGGCGTCGGCACGCCCTTTGCCTCCTGGGGCGACTTGGTGATGATCTTGTCCGGCTCGGCGAGCGCGGCGGTCGTCGAGCCCAGCGAGATGACGCCGTAGGCCCGCGCCTCGTCGCGCGGGAAGCCCCCCATCCACTGGTGAAAGACCGTGGTGACGGTGACCCGGTCGGGCAGGTACGTCTCGCCCAGCGACCGCATCGCCCGGAGCGCGGCCACGTCCTGGACGAGGTTGCCGACCTGGCCGTAGCCAAGCGTCACGCTGTGGACGCCCTGTGTCGCCGCCAGCAGCCCCTCGAGGATACAGACGGCGATGGCGACCGACGGCGGCACCAACGTGCCCGTCAGCGGGCCGAACGGCTCGCGGTTGATCGGGATGCCGCGCTCGGTGTAGGCGCCACAGAGCCGGTCGACGTACTGCCAGTACTCGATCGTCCGCTCCAGGTCGTACTTGCTGGTGTAGGGCAGGTTGTACGTGATCGGGCCGCCCTCGAACGCCTGGAAGCCACCGGCGAGGGTGATCGCGGCCAGCAGGCGCGGGTCCGGCGTCCCGTGGCGCACCTCGACCGGGGTGTCGACGCTCGTCACCAGCTCGCGACACGCCTCGACGCCGTGGTTGACCGCCGGGAAGCCGTTGAGCGCGTTCTCCGCGCCCTCGCGCGAGTCCGCGAGCCCCCGCTGGGCCGACTCGTAGGCGTTGTCGCGGGTGTAGGAGTCGATCGTCGTCGGCAGGAGGTCGGCCCCACCCTCCCGCTCGAGGTGACACAGGAGGTCGATCTGGTCGTCGAGACAGGGGACGCCGCCGCGGGGCTGGACGAGCACCCCGTCGGCGTCCTCCAGGGTCGAGACGAACCGTCGGTCGGCCGACAGCGACTCGTGGAAGGCGACGGCCTCCTCGAACTCGACCGCCTCGCCCGTCGGCCACCCCGAGCAGACCTCGCGCGTCTCGCGCGCGAGGCGCTCGCCGGAGAGGCGCTCGTCGCGGACCATCGCGATCAGGAGCGGGCCCGGACGGGGTCGGCCCGGTCGGCGGCGCTCTCGCGCTCGTCCGTGTCGGCCCGCAGCGCCTCGACGGCGTCGTCGAAGTCGGCGTCCGCGGGGAACACCCGGTCGAAGCCGAGCTCGCGGAACCGCCGCCTGACGGTCTCGAACTCGGTCTGCCCGACCGCGAGGTTGCCGCCGACGTAGGTGAGCGGGTCGAGCCCGGCGTCGTGGAGCCGCTCGTGCAGGCCCTCGCAGTCCTGCTCGGCGTGGCCGTACAGCG
>CAZMLQ010000223.1:0-2947 GCA_964567195.1 uncultured Haloferacaceae archaeon
CGCCGTCCTCGTCGTCGACGTCAACGACGGCTTCCAGCCACAGACCGAGGAGGCGATCGACATCCTCCGCCGGACGGGGACGCCCTTCGTCGTCGCGGCCAACAAGGTCGACACCACGCCGGGCTGGAACCCCCAGCCCGAGCAGCCGATCCAGGCCAGCTTCGAGGCCCAGAGCGAGCGCGCGCGCTCTATGCTCGACGAGCGCCTCTACGAGATGATCGGCGACCTCTCGGACGCCGGCTTCTCCGCCGACTTCTACTGGCGGGTCCAGGACTTCCAGAGCAACGTCGGGCTCGTCCCGCTCAGCGCCGAGACGGGCGAGGGTGTCCCCGACCTGCTGGCCGTGCTGATGGGGCTGTCCCAGCGGTACATGCGCGAGCAGATGTCGGTCGATCCGACCGGCCCGGGCGCCGGGACCGTCCTCGAGGTGAAAGACGAGCGCGGCTTCGGCGCCACCCTCGACGTCGTGCTCTACGACGGCGTCGTCCGGGAGGGCGATCGGATCGTCGTCGGCGGAACGACCGGGCCGATCGTCACCGAGGTGCGCGCGCTCCTCCAGCCCCGACCGCTCGCCGAGATCCGCACCGAGAAGCGCTTCGAGCGGGTCGAGTCGGTCGCGGCCGCGGCCGGGGTCAAGATCGCCGCGCCGGACCTCGACGACGCGCTGGCCGGTGCGCCGGTGCGTGCGGCCCGGGACCGCGACCTCGACGACGTGATCGCCGCCGTCGAGGCCGAGCTCGCACGGATCCAGGTCGAGACCGCCGACGAGGGCGTCGTCGTCAAGGCCGACACGCTCGGCTCGCTCGAGGCCATCGCCAGCGCGCTCGCGGAGGCCGAGGTGCCGATCCTCCGGGCCGAGGTCGGCGACGTGGCCCCCCGGGACGTGACCGTCGCCTCCACCGCCCGCGAGGACGAACACCTCGCGATCCTCGGGTTCAACGTCGACGTGCTCGCCGACGCCGCGGACGACCTCGAGACGAGCGACGTCCGCCTGTTCCGCGACGACGTGATCTACCGGCTGGTCGAGGCCTACGAGGAGCACGTCACCGAGCTACGGGAGTCCCAACAGCAGACCGTCCTCGAGAAGATCGTCCGTCCCTGCCGGTTCCGGATCCTGGAGGACCACGTCTTCCGCCAGTCCGGGCCGGCCGTCGTCGGCGTCGAGGTGCTCGGTGGCACCCTCCAGAACAACCGCAACGTGGTGCGGTGGAACGGCGAGCCAGAGCGGGTCGGCCAGCTCTCGGGCATCCAGCGCCAGGGCGAGGACGTCGACGAGGCCCGGACCGGCGAGCGCGTCAGCGTCGCCATCGACGGGCCCACCGTCGGCCGACAGATCGACGAGGGCGACGAGCTCTGGACCGAACTTCCCGAGAAACACGCCAAGATCCTCGAACAGGAGCTCTCCGACGAGATCAGCGGCGACGAACTCGAGGCGCTGACGGGCTATCTGGACAAGCACCGCCGGCGCGATCCGTTCTGGGGGAAGTAGTCGTCCGGGCGGTACCCTCTGTCAGTTCGCCGAGGTCAGTCGTGGCCGTTCATGTTCCCGGCGGTGTCCTTACGTGGTGTCCGCAGTCGAGGCACTGACCTTCACTCGTGAACTCCGACGGGCCAGTTCCGGTCGCCTCGTCGCAACCGAAGCTGTGCCTACAGTTCGGACGTGTTTCGGAGCGTCGGGGCACGGGTGAATGCTCGGCCGCGTCGGGCTTCGGTCCGCCCCTCACCGCCCGCCGTCCGGTTCGTCACGCCCGGCGCTCGACCCCCTCCGCTCGTCTCCGGGAGCACACGACCGGTGCTTCCGGCCCGTCCCGTGACTCGTAACTTACGCAGATACACCACCGATTACACACGCGGCCGTCACACAACCCGCATCGAACGGCCGAAAAATTACGGGCAAGGTTTTAGTGGTCGGATGAAATACAAGTTCACGAGGTGAGTTCGCGTGAGTGTCAGTCGACCACCCGATCCGGGCTCCGCCCCACCGTCGCTCTCGAAGTACGACTACTACCTGCTCGCCGTCCCGATCCCGATGGGTATCGGGGCCGTGCTCGCCGGCCTGTCGGGCGCCTCGACGCTCCCGCTCGCGGCCGGCGCGCTGGCGTCGGCGGCGCTGGTCGCCCACGGCCTCGTCGGCGACCCGCCGGTCCCGAGAGACGGCGAGACGGACGACCGGGCGCCGGCGGACGACTGACGACCGCTACCGCGCGGTCGGCGTGAGGTCGTCGCCGACGGCGTTCATCACCTGGAGGGCGGCGCTCGCGGCGAGTCCGCGGGCGACCTCTTCGCGGTCCTCGTCGGCCAGCCCGCCGGCGAGGTCGTCGCTGTCCGGCGCGAGACCGGCGCTGACGGGGTGGCCCGCCGGGGGCTGGACGGCGACGGTCGCCTCGACCCCGCGGGCGCCGCGGGTCACCTCGGAGCCGACCGCGTAGCCCTCGGGCAGGTAGTCCTGGGTCCGCGCCACGATGCCGGTGACGGCCCGTCGGAGCCGACGGATCTCCTCGCCGGAGAGCTCCGGCGTCTCGGAGCGACGGCCGGCGTCGAGCGTCCCCGGTGCCCCCGCGTACGGGTTGTTGCCGTTCATCAGAACACCCGTCGTAGGCGAACGTCGAACAAAAAGTCACCGCTCGGGACCCCGGCCCACGGACCGGGAAACGAGCCCAGAGGCGAGCACGCGGGGCCGGCGTCACGGAGCCGATCGGCCGTGCCCGGGCTCAGTGGTGGTAGCTCGTGATTCCGGGCACCCCGCCGTCGTCGTCGACCGCCGAGAGCTTCTCGCGGGCGCCCTCGAGGTCGGCCTGGCGGACCTCGGTCCGGCCGTCCCGGATGGCGAACATGCCGGCCTCGGTCGCGAGCGCGGCGATGTCGGCGCCCGAGTGGTCGTCGAGGTCGGCCGCGAGGTCGGCGAACTCGACGTCGTCGGCGACGTTCATCTCGCGGGTGTGGATGC
>CAZMLQ010000224.1:0-2928 GCA_964567195.1 uncultured Haloferacaceae archaeon
GTCGCTGGCGCTCACCTCCGGGGCCTCCTACATCGCCCGCACGGCGGCTGTCAACCCGAACCAGGCCAAGGAGATCCTGGTCGAGGCGATGGAACACGACGGCTTCGCCCACGTCGACTTCCTCACCCAGTGTCCGACCTGGAACAAGGACGCCCGCCAGTACGTCCCCTACACCGACGTCCAGGACTCGGACGAGTACGAGTTCGACGTCCACGACCGGGCCGAGGCCCAGGAGATGATGCGCCACACCGAGGAGGCGCTCCACGAGGGCGAGGTGCTCACCGGCCGGTACTACGTCGACGACGAGCGCCCCTCCTACGGCCAGGAGAAGCGGGCCATCGGCGAGATGCCCGAGGAGCCACTCGCCGAGCGCTACTTCGACGAGAGCCACGAGTGGGAGCGCTCGGCCGACCTGTTCCTCGACAAGCACCGGTAGCGCCCCCGACGACGGGGTTAGCGGAGGACGAGCCGCGTTTTCCGATTCGGAAGACATTTTTTCCGTGCCACCAAAGCGTCGTCCATGCACGCGGGTTCCACGGAGGGGCGGATCCTCGCGGCCCTCGAGGACGACGCCCAGGCCTCCTACGCGGAGATCGCAGACCGGGCGGGGGTGTCGAAGCCGACGGTCCGCAAGTACATCGACCGGCTGGAGGAGGAGGGGGTGATCGTCGGCTACTCGGCCGACGTCGACCCGAAGAAGCTCGCGGGCCAGACCATCGCGATGGTCGGGGTCGAGGTGGCCAGCGAGCGCTACGTCGAGGCGACCCGGGCGCTGAAAGGCCTCGACGAGGTCGAGACGCTGTACACCTCCTCGGGCGATCACATGCTGATGGCCGAGGTGCGCGCGGCCGACGGCGACGCCCTCGGCGCGGTGATCAGCGACGAGATCCTCGGGATCGAGGGCGTCACCGCCGCCCACCCCTCCTTCCTCCAGGAGCGTCTGAAGTGAGCCGGGCCGTCGCGTCGGCGCGCCGGCCGTCCACTTTCACCGCGGACCACAGCCGTTAGCCCCACCGGCGCGTATCGCCGGCCGTGAGCGCCCGGCTCCCCGTGGGCGACGAGAGCGAGGACGAGGCCCCTCGGGTCGTCTGTCACGTCGACATGGACTGTTTCTACGCCTCCTGCGAGCGGCGACGCCGGCCCGACCTCGCGGGCGAGCCGGTGGTGGTGGGGATGGGCTACGAGCCGGGCGAGACGATCGGCGCGGTCGCCACCGCGAGCTACGAGGCCCGCGAGCACGGGATCGACAGCGCCCAGCCGATCTCGCGCGCGCTCGATCTGCTCGCGCGCCGGGCCGACGCCGGCCCGGACGAGCCGTCGGCGCGCTACCTGCCGGTCGACGCGGAGTTCTACGAGTCGGTCGCCGCCGAGGTGAGGGCGGTGTTGCGCGACTGTGCCGACACCGTCCGGGAGGTGAGCGTGGACGAGGCCTACCTCGACGCGACCGACCGGACCTCGTGGGCGCGGGTCGAGACGGGCGGGGGCGACGACCGCCGGCTGGCGGCGGGCTACGCCCGCCACGTCAAGGCCCGGATCGAGTGCGAGGCCGGCGTCCCCGCGAGCGTCGGCGTCGCGCCGACGATGAGCGCGGCCAAGGTGGCGAGCGACCACGACAAGCCCGACGGGCTGACCGTCGTCCCCCCGGGCGAGGTGCGCTCGTTTCTCGCCCCGCTGCCGGTCGAGGCCGTCCACGGCGTCGGCCCGGTGACCGCCGACGCGCTCGCGGAGTCGGGGATCGAGACGGCGGGCGACCTGGCGGCGGCCGACCCGGCGGCGCTCGTGGACCGGTTCGGCGAGCGCGGCCGGACGCTCTCCGAGCGGGCACGCGGGATCGACGACCGGGCGGTGACCCCGACCGGACGGCCCAAGAGCCTCTCGCGGGAGTCGGCGTTCGCGTCCGCGACCGACGACCCCGAGCGCGCCAGCGAGCGCCTGCGGGCGCTGGCCGCCGACGTCGCCGACCGCGCCCGGCGCGAGGGGGCGATGTACCGCACCATCGGCGTGAAGGTGGTCGAGCCGCCGTTCGAGATCAACACCCGCTCGCGGTCGCTCCCCGGTCCGGTCGACGAGCCCCCGCTCGTCGCCGAGGTGGCGCTCGACCTGTTCGAGGAGTTCGCAGGCGAGCCGGTCCGCAAGCTCGGGGTGCGGGTGGCGCGGCTCTCGTTCGCCGAGGCCGACCAGGCCAGTCTCGACGGCTGGACCGGGGCGAGCGCGGACGGGAGCGTCGCCCGCGCCGGCCGGCGCCAGGCCTCGCTCGTCGAGTTCGAGCCCGACGAGGACGAGATCGACCGGGGCGCGGGATCCGACACCGTCTGACGCGCGGCTGACGCGTCTGACGGGGAGCTATACGCGACGCGGCCCGATCGCCGCCGACCCGATGAGCGACGAGAGCGACCCAGAGACGATCACCGTCGCGGACGTGAGCGCCGGCCACGGGGGCGCGAGCGCCGGCGGGGACGGGGACGGCGACGGCGTCGAGCCGGGCGATCCCGTCTCGCTCCCGATCGTCGAGCTCCTGACCGGCCGGGGGTTCGTCACCGGCAAGTCCGGCAGCGGCAAGTCCAACTCCGTCTCCGTGGTTGTCGAGCGCCTGCTCGAGCAGGGCTTTGGCGCCCTCATCGTCGACGTCGAGGGCGAGTACTACGGGCTGAAAGAGGAGTTCGAGCTGCTCCACGCCGGCGCCGACGAGGAGTGTGACGTCCAGGTCAGCCCCGAACACGCCGAGCGCCTGGCCGGGCTGGCGCTGGAGGGTAACGTCCCGATCGTGCTGGACGTCTCGGGCTATCTCGACGAGGCGGTCGCCTCGGAGCTGGTGCGCGAGACGGCCAGACACCTCTTCGCCAAGGAGAAGAAGCTGAAACAGCCGTTTCTGATCGTCGTCGAGGAGTGTCACGAGTACATCCCAGAGGGCGGGGGACTGGGCGAGAC
>CAZMLQ010000225.1:0-2873 GCA_964567195.1 uncultured Haloferacaceae archaeon
CACGTCGACTTCAACCTCGGTGTCTACTACCCCCAGGGCGGGATGGCCGCCGTCGTCGACGGCCTCGTCGATCTGGCCCGCGAGCTGGGCGTCGAGACGGTCACCGGCGCGCCGGTCGAGCGGATCCGGGGCCGGCGCGGGGGGTTTCGCGTCACCGCCCCGGACCGGGAGTTCTACCCCGATCTCGTGGTCAGCAACGCCGACTACGCCCACACCGAGCAGGAGCTTCTCCCGCCCGAGAAGCGCCAGTACGACGCCGACTACTGGGAGTCACGCACCTACGCCCCCTCGGCGTTCCTGCTCTATCTCGGCGTCGAGGGCCCGGTCGAGCCCCTCGAACACCACACGCTCGTGCTCCCGACCGAGTGGGACGCCCACTTCGACGCCATCTTCGACGAGCCCGCCTGGCCCGACGACCCCGCCTACTACCTCTGTGTCCCCTCGCGCACCGACCCGTCGGTCGCGCCCGAGGGCCACAGCAACCTGTTCGCGCTCGTCCCGCTGGCGGCCGGGCTCGAGGACACCCCCGAGCGCCGCCGCGAGTACCGCGACCTCGTGCTCGACGACGTGGCCGCAAACACCGGCGTCGATCTGCGCGACCGGATCGTCGTCGAGGAGTCGTTCTCGGTCTCCGATTTCGCCGCGCGCTACAACGCCACCCGCGGGACGGCGCTCGGACTCGCACACACCCTCCGCCAGACGGCGCTGTTTCGTCCCTCCCACCGCTCGGGCGCGGTCGACGGGCTCTACTTCACCGGCTCGTACACCACGCCCGGGATCGGCGTGCCGATGTGTCTGATCAGCGGCCAGCTGACCGCCGAGGAGATGGCGGCCGACGCGTAGGCGGCCGTGTTCGGAACCGATACGGGCGGGCGCCTCGAAGCGGGGCACGGGATGCGCGCCCGCGTTCGCCACCTGCTGAAGCTCTCGCGCCCGCGGTTCTGGCTCTACCTCGCGGGGCCCGTCGTCGTCGGCGTGACCTTCGCCGCCCGCCGTCCCGCGGAGCTGTTCGCGCCCGTCGCGGTCGGGCTCTTTCTCTACTTCCTCCTGCCCGCGAACGTGCTCCTCTACGGGGTCAACGACGTCTTCGACGCCGAGGCCGACGCCGAGAACCCGAAGAAGGAGGACCGCGAGGTCCGCTTCGGCGGCGACCCCGCCGTGGTCGCGAGCGTCGTCGCCGCCGGGCTGGCCGGGCTGGCGCTCTTTCCCGTGGTCGATCCGGCGGCGTGGCCCTGGCTCGTCGGCTTTTTTGCGCTCGGCGTCGAGTACAGCGCCCCGCCGCTGCGGTTCAAGACGACGCCGCCGCTTGACTCGGTCTCGAACGGGCTCTACGTGCTGCCCGGCGCGGCCGCCTACGCCGCCCTCGCGGGGAGCCAGCCGCCGCTCGCGGCCGTCGCGGGCGGCTGGCTCTGGACGATGGGGATGCACACCTTCTCGGCCATCCCCGACATCGAGCCCGACCGGCGGGCCGGCCTCACCACCACCGCGACCGCGCTCGGCGAGCCCCGCGCCTACGCCTACTGCGCCGCCTGCTGGCTCGGCGCCGCCGTCGTCTTCGCGGCCGTCAGCGAGCGCCTCGCGCTCCTGTTGCTCGCGTACCCGGTGGTCGTCTTCCTGATCTACTGGTCGGACGTGAGCGTCGGGCGCGCCTACTGGTGGTACCCCGCCCTCAACACCCTGGTCGGCATGCTCATCACGCTCGGCGGGCTCTGGGGGCTGCTCCGTGGCTGAGACCGCCGGCCACGCCTCGACCCGCGCCCGCGTCGAGGCCCGCCTCGACCGGCTGGTCCGCGAGCACCGCTTTACCATCGCCGCGGTCTTTCCCCTCACCGGTGCCGTCCTGCTGGTCGCCAGCGCCGAGGGCTGGCTGCCCGCCCCGCTCGCGTTCAACCCCTGGCTCGTCCTGACCGGCGTGCTCGTCATGCGCGCGCCGCTGGTCGTCGCGGTCGCCCCGCTGGTCGGCCGCCGGGCCGCCGCCGGTCTCGCCGCGCTCTGTGCGTACGCCTACGGGATCGAACTCGTCGGCGTCACCACCGGCCGCCCGTACGGCGAGTTCCACTACGCCGTCGACCTTGGCCCCACGGTGGCCGTCGCGGACCTGGCCGCGCTCGGCCGGACCGTCGGGATCGAGCTCCCGGGGGCGGCCGCGGTCACGACCGAGGCAATCCCCCTGGCGCTCCCGGTCTTTTTCATCCCGCTGGTGGTGAACGGCTACCTGCTCTGTCTGCTCTTGCTCGGCGACCGGGCCGCGAGCGCCGCCGTCCGGCTCCCGGTCGTCGTCGTCGCGGTGGTGACCATGGATCTCGTGCTCGACCCCGGCGCGGTGGCGCTTGGCTTCTGGGTCTACGACGGCGGCGGCCCGTTCTACGGCGTCCCGGTCTCGAACTTCCTCGGCTGGGTCGGCTCCGCGACGGTCACCGTCGCCGTCCTCGACCGGGTGTTCGACCGCGCGGCCCTGCGCGACCGGCTCGAGCGCTGTGAGTTCGCGCTCGACGACCTCGTCTCGTTCGTCGTCCTCTGGGGGGGCGTGAACGCCTGGTTCGGCAACCCGATCCCGGTCGCGCTCGCGGGGCTGTTCGGCGCCGGTCTGCTCGCGACCGACCGCTTCGACGCCGAGCCGTTTCTCCCCTAGAGCCCGACCAGATCGTCGAGTTCGACCTCGGTCGTCCGGCCGCCACAGACCGCACACTCCGTCACCGTCTCGGGGCCGGAGCCACCCTCCATCTGCAGGTTGCCACACTCGACACGGACCTCGAACTCGGCTTCGAGCACGCGGGTCGGCCGTGGGCGGGGCGCGGTGAGAAGCTTGTGGCGAGCACGTGCCCGCCGGCACGAGCGTGCCCGCCGGCACGCCTACCGCGTCGGCAGCCAGT
>CAZMLQ010000226.1:0-2866 GCA_964567195.1 uncultured Haloferacaceae archaeon
CGTGGAGCTCGCCCCACCGCTCGTAGGGGGGGTGAAAGCGGATCTCGTCGAGCCCGGCCTCGGCCAGCCGGCGCATGTTCGCCCGACCGCCCGTGATCCCGGTGTAGAGGTGGGTGTGGTGGTCGGGGCCGAACTCCGCCTTCAGCAGCGAGAGGTACCGACAGGTCCGCTCCATCGCCTCCTGTGGCTCGCCCCCCGTGATCGACGTGCCGAGCGCGTCCATCCGGTGGGCCTCGGCCAGCACGTCCGCGTCGTCCTCGACCCGGCGCTCGTTGGCGTAGACGGCGTCGACGTTCTTGCGGTTCTCGCCGAGCGGGCAGTAAAAACAGTCGCGCTGGTCGCAGTAGCCGTAGACGAACAGCACCATCTTGCCGCCCTCGGCGCACTGCTCACAGCCCCTCGAGATCATCCGCTTCGACAATCGGCGGCCAGGGGCAAAAGCGGCCCGCTCCGGGCCGGGACCACCGACCCCGTCCACGGCACGACCGACGCGATCCGGACGGGGCCGGTCACTCACCGCGGCGCGGGCCCCGCGATGCGGGGCCGTCCTCCCGAAAACAGATATACGCCGGCCGTCTACCGGTCGGTCGTGCTGTTGGTCCTCTGTGTCGACCTCGACGACGACCTCGGCCGCAAGACGGGCGTCGAGACGCCCGTGGTCGGCCGCGAGTCGGTCGAGCGCGCCGCGGTGGATCTCGCGACGGCGGACCCCGAGGACTCGGACGTGAACGTGTTGTTCCAGGGCTTGCACGTCCACGACGACGTCCGGGCGACCGAGTCGGTCGCGGTCGCGGCGGTGACGGGCGCCGGCGGGGGCGACGTCCAGGCCAGCCGTGCGCTCGGCGCCGAGGTCGACACGGTGTTGGCGGGGCTGTCGACCGGCGAGTCGGTGAGCGCGGTCGTCATCACCGACGGCGCGCAAGACGAGTCCGTGCTGCCGGTGATCCGCTCGCGGGTGCCGATCGACAGCGTCCGGCGCGTCGTCGTCAGACAGGCCGAGGACCTCGAGTCGATGTACTACACGATCAAGCAGGTGCTTGCCGACCCCGAGACCCGCGGGACCGTGCTGGTCCCGCTCGGGATCGTGCTCTTGATCTACCCGGCCGCCGCGGTCGCCAGCCTGTTCGAGGTGCCCGGCGCGGCGGTGCTCGGGGTCGTCTCGGCCGTTCTCGGGCTCTACACGCTCTTTCGCGGGCTCGGCCTCGAGCGGGCGGTCGACGCCGGCGCCGACTGGCTCCGGAACGTCCTCTTCGCCGGCCGGGTCACGCTGGTCACCGGCATCGTGGCCGCGGCGCTGGCGGTCGTCGGCGGGGTCCAGGGGCTCGCGCTGCTCCGGACGCTCGGCCCCACCGTCGCGGGCGATCCCCTGCTCGTCGTGGCGGCGTTCGTCCACGGCGCGGTCCGGTGGTTCGCCGCCGCCGGCGTCACCTCCAGCCTCGGACAGGTGACCGACGAGTACCTCCACGATCGACTGGAGTGGCGCTACCTCAACGCCCCCTTTTACGTCGTCGCCATCGCGGTCGTGCTGTTCGCGCTCACGGGCTATTTCCTCCCGCCCGGACCGGCGGTCACCGCGCTCTCGCTGACCGATCTCGCCGCCGGACTGACCGCGGGGACGCTCCTGGGCGTGCTCTCGACGCTGACGTTCGCGGTCGCGGAGTCGCGGGCCCGGGGGGCCGAGGCCGAGGCGCTCTAGCCTAGCGGTCACGCACCACGACGAACTCCGCGAGATCGCGCAGGTACTCGCCGGCCTCGGGGTCGACGATCTCGGCGGCGTCGAGCGCCGCCAGCGCCTCGTCGGCCCGGGCCCGGGCCCGGGCGTCGGCCTCGGCGGGCGTGAGATCCGTCACCCGTACCAGCGAGGGGCGGTCCATCTCGGCGTCCCGGCCGCCGGGCTTGCCGAGGTCGTCGGCGTCCGCGGTGGCGTCTAACACGTCGTCGCGGATCTGGAAGGCGACGCCCACGCCCTCGGCGTAGTCGCCGACAGACTCGACGGTGAAGCCGTCGGCGCCGCCGGCGATCGCGCCGAGTTCGGCCGCCGCCCGGAACAGCGCGCCGGTCTTGCGCCGCGCGAGCTCCATGTAGCCCGCCTCGTCGGCCGGTCGGGCGACGAGCTCGGTCGCCTCGCCCTCGCCGAGCTCGACCATCGCCTCGGTCGCCACCCGCATCGCCGCCTCGTCGGCCGAGAAGAGCGCGAACGCCTCGCCCAACAGCCCGTCCGAGCCGACGATGGCCGGGCCGTGGCCGAACGCCGACCATGCGCTCGGCGCGTCCCGCCGGACCGTCGAGCGGTCGATGATGTCGTCGACGACCAGCGAGGCGCCGTGGACGAGCTCGACCCCGGCGGCGAAGTCGACGGCGTCGGTCGGCTCGCCCCCGACGGCCTCGCAGGTCAGCACCGTCACGGCGGGGCGGACCCGCTTGCCGCCCCCGAGCGCGACGTGCTCGAGGCGGGCCGCGAGCTCGGGCGGCTCGACGGCGTCGACCACCGCCGCGAGGCGGTTCTCGACGAGGCCCACCCGCCGCTCCAGATACTCCATCGCTCGCACCTGGCGGGCGCCGGGCAAGTAGGTTACGTAACGGCGTCCGTCGGCCGACGGTGCGCTACGCCGTCTGGCCCTCGAACGCCTCGATCAGCGCCGGCACCACGTCGAAGAGGTCGTCGACGATGCCGTAGTCCGCGATGTCGAAGATCGGCGCGTTGGGGTCGGTGTTGATTGCGACGATGGTGTCGCTGCCTTTCATGCCGGCGACGTGCTGGACGGCGCCGGAGATGCCGACCGCGACGTAGATGTCGGGGGTGACGACCTTGCCCGACTGGCCGACCTGGCGGTTCTTGGGCAGCCAGCCGCTGTCGACGATGGGT
>CAZMLQ010000227.1:0-2818 GCA_964567195.1 uncultured Haloferacaceae archaeon
CCACGTTGCGCATGATCGCCCCGCCGGCGTCCTCGGCCAGCCGCTTCAGCGGGACCGAGAGCCCGATCATCTCCGCGGGGATCTCGACGTCCTGCATCGACGTGCGCTCGCCGTCGTAGACGATCACGCTGCCCTCGTGAAGCTCGTCGAGGTTCTCGTCGATGGTTCGCTGGGTGAGCGCGATCAGGACGTCCAGGCGGTCGACGACACTCCGGACGGGATCGACCGCCGTGCGGACCTTGTAGGCCGTGTAGCCACCACGGATCCGGGACGCGAAGTCCTTGGAGGTGAACACGTGCCGGCCGGCCCGGGAGAGCGCCTGGGCGAAGATCTTGCCGGTGGAGTCGATGCCGTCGCCGGCCTCGCCACCGATCGCCCAGTTGAAGTCCGCAGGCATGGTGGCTCGCCGTTTCGCCGGTCCGATCAAAAGCCTTCTGAATGGGGGCCGCGACCACCACACCCCGCCCGAAAACGCCAAGAGCCTTTGCCGGGCGCGCCCTCGGTCGGGCATGGAACGCGTCACCGTCCTCGCCGCCCGCGAGGTCGGCCCCGACACGGTCGCTCTCGAGTTCGAGACGCCCGCCGGCTTCGACGCCGAGCCGGGGCAGTTCGTCCGCCTGACCGGCAGCGTCGACGGCGAGGAGTACTCGCGCTTTTACACCCTCTCCTCGCCCGACGTGACCGACAGCTTCGAGGTGACCGTCGGGGTCGACGCCGACGAGGCAGGGCCGTTCAGCGAACGTCTCGCGGCGCTCGCGCCGGGCGACGAGCTGGGGCTGACCGGGCCGTTCGGCGACCAGCACTACGACGGCGAGAAACGGGTGGTCGTGCTCGCGGGCGGCCCGGGCGTCGGCCCCGCGGTCGGGATCGGCGAGCGCGCGCTGGCCGACGGCGCCGCGGTCGCGGTGGTCTATCGCGACGAGACACCGGCCCACGCCGACCGCCTCGACGCGCTCCGCGAGGCCGGCGCCGAGGTGGTCGTCACCGACGGCCCGATCGAGGCGGCCGTCGCGGCGGCGGCCACGGGCGCGCCCGACGAGCAGGTCTTCGTCTACGGCTTCGCCGACTTCGTCGCGACGGCCCGCGCGGCGCTGTCGGCCGCGGGCGTCGACCCCGACGACGCCAAGGTCGAGAGCTTCGGCTGAGCGCGCCACCGTAGCTTTATTCCGAGCCGTGGTGAACGTTCGTCCATGTCCGACGAGCCAGAGGTCGAACTCGAAGCGCGGCTCGAGGAGCAGGCGGCGTTCGAGCCCCCGGCCGCGTTCGTCGAGCAGGCGAACGTCGACGAGGACCTCCGCGAGGAGTTCGCGGCCGAGTGGCCCGACTGCTGGGAGCGCGCGGCCGAGATGCTCGCGTGGGAGACGGAGTACGACGAGGTACTCGACGACTCGACCCCGCCGTTCTACGAGTGGTTCGTCGGCGGATCGCTGAACGCCTCGGCCAACTGTCTGGACCGCCACCTCGAGGAGCGCGGCGACGAGCCGGCGATCGAGTGGATCGGCGAGCCGGTCGACGAGCCCAACCGCACCTACACGTACGCGGAGCTTCACGCCGAGGTCGAGGCGTTCGCCGCCGCGCTTCGCGATCTCGGCGTCGAGGAGGACGACGTGGTGACGATGTACATGCCGATGGTCCCGGAGCTCCCGATCGCGATGCTGGCGTGTGCCCGGATCGGCGCGCCCCACAGCGTCGTCTTCGCCGGCTTCTCGGCCGACGCGCTCGCCACCCGGATGGAGGCGGCCGACTCCGAGTATCTCGTCACCTGCGACGGCTACTACCGCCGGGGCGACCCGCTCGATCACCTCGCCAAGGCCACCGAGGGGCTGGCCGGCGTCTCGGGCGACGTCGAGGCGACGGTCGTGGTCGACCGGCTGCGCGACGGCGACGGCTTCGGCCACGAGCTCGGCGAGGGCCGGCACGACTACGACGCGCTCGTCGCCGCCAACGAGGGCGCGACCGTCGAGCCAGTCGAGCGCGACGCCGAGGACATGCTGTTTCTGATGTACACCTCGGGCACGACGGGCGAGCCAAAGGGGGTCAAACACACCACCGGGGGCTACCTCTCGTGGGCGAGTTGGACCAGCCACGCGGTGCTCGACGTCAAGCCCGAGGACACCTACTTCTGCTCGGCCGACATCGGCTGGATCACGGGCCACTCCTACATCGTCTACGGGCCGCTCTCGCTCGGCACGACCACGATGATGTACGAGGGCACGCCCGACCACCCCGACCGCGACCGGCTCTGGGAGATCGTCGAGGAGTACGGCGCGACCCAGCTCTACACCGCGCCGACGGCGATCCGGGCGTTCATGAAGTGGGGAACCGAGTACCCCGAGGCCCACGACCTCTCGACGCTCCGGCTGCTCGGGACGGTCGGCGAGCCGATCAACCCCCGCGCGTGGAAGTGGTACTACACCAACGTCGGCGACGAGAGCTGTCCGGTCGTCGACACCTGGTGGCAGACCGAGACCGGCGGGATGATGGTGACGACACTACCCGGCGTCGACACGATGAAGCCGGGCAGCGCCGGCCCGCCGCTGCCCGGCGTCGACGCCGAGGTGGTCGACGGGTCGGGCGAGCCGGTCGGGGCGGGCGAGGCGGGCTATCTCACCGTCTCCCGGCCCTGGCCGGGGATGCTCCGCACGCTCTATCGCAACGACGAGCGCTACGTCGATGAGTACTGGGCCGAGTTCTCCGAGACGGACTCCGACGACCCCGACGACTGGGTCTACTTCCCCGAGGACGGCGCGAAGATCGACGAGGACGGCTACATCACCGTCCTGGGTCGGGTCGACGACGTGTTGAACGTCTCGGGCCA
>CAZMLQ010000228.1:0-2811 GCA_964567195.1 uncultured Haloferacaceae archaeon
CCGGCGCCGAGCGGCTCTCGGACTTCATGATCTGGCAGTCCGTCTACTCGGAGCTGTACTTCACCGACGTCAACTGGCGGGACTTCCGCGAGCGGGACTACCTCCGTGCGCTCCGGGACTACCAGGAGCGCCAGCGCCGGTTCGGGCGCTGAGAGACGGCTCCCGTCGCCGGACTCGCTCGTCTCCCGTGTGGCCGCCGACCCGCTCGTCCGCTGCTCTCTCGGCGGTCGCGTGCTCGCTCGTCCGCCGGCCGGCCCTCGCCCCGCCCGGATCAGTCGCCGGGTTCGACCTCGACTTCCTCCTCGGGACCCTCCAGGGCCGCCCGCTCCTCGGAGGAGAGGGCGTCGCCCAGCCGCCCCAGGACGCGGCGGGCCTCCTCGGCCTCGGCGGCGCCCAGCGCCCGGACCAGCGTCAGCGCGCGCCGCGCACGGGTCGTCCGCCAGGACCGTTCGCGGTGCTCGTAGGTGCGGATCGCCCGGAGGAAGTCCACCCGGCGGAACTCCGGCCAGTAGGGCGCACAGAAGTACACCGCGGCCTCGTTGCCGTTGGCGTGCCACGGGAGGAAGTTGGAGGTCCGCTCGGCGCCGCCGGTCCTGACGATCAGGTCGACGTCGCGGGCCGGCCCCGCCGGGAGGCGCTCCTCGACGGTGCCGACGTCGACCGCCTCCGGATCGAGCTCTCCCGCCTCGACCTCGTGGGCGACGTCCCGGACCGCGTCGAGCAGTTCGGCCCGGCCGCCGTAGGCCAGCGCGACGTTGAGCCGGAGCCGGTCGTAGCCAGCGGTGCGGCGCTCGGCGTAGTCGACGGCGTCGAGCACCCGCTCGGGCAACGGATCGCGCTGTCCGATCGCACGGATCCGGACCTCCGCCTCGTGGATCCGCTCGGCGTCGGCGAACTCCCGGAGCTTCCGGGCGACCAGGTCGAAGATGTTCTCCAGTTCCGCCTCGTCGCGGTCGAGGTTCTCCGTCGAGAGCGCGTACAGCGTCACCTCCTCGATCCCCAACTCGTCACACCAGTTCAACACCGCCTCCGTCGTCTCCGCGCCGGCCTCGTGTCCCGCCGTCCGGTCGGCCCCCCGTTCGCGGGCGTACCGGCGGTTGCCGTCCTGGATCACCGCGACGTGTGCGGGCGTCCCCGACAGTTCCCGCTCCAGGAGCCGCTCGTACACCCGCGTCGCGGCCGATCTGACCCGCGATAGCATCGCCCGGAACCACTCGGACCGGCGGCAAGTACCTTGTGTTCCGACCGCCCGGGGTGTCGTCGGCGGGTCCGACCTCCGGCGGCTCTCGCCCGACGAGCGAGTCCCGATGAGCCAGGGTTACCGGGCTGGACAGAGAACCCGGCGGCATGACGGAGGACACGGACGAGGGCGGCGACCGGGTCGACGGTGACGACGGCGACGGCTGGCGCTCGTGGCTGCTCCTGCGGGCCGACCGCCGCCGGCTGGCCGGACTCCTGCTCGCGGGGATGTTCCTCGTGCTGGTCGCCCTCGGGGCGCTGGCCTCGCCGTCGCTGCCGACCCTGACCGGACGCTCCGATCCGGTGGAGACGCTGTTCCAGGCGCTGGTGACCGCCGTCGTCACCGGCGTCACGCTGGTCGTCACCGTCTCCCAGCTCGTGCTCTCCCAGGAGCTGGGTGCCGTCGGCGACCAGCGCGAGCGGATGGCCGGCGCGATGGAGTTCCGCCGCGAGGCCGAGGCGGTCCTCGACGAGCCGGTGGCGCCGGCCGACCCCGGGCGCTTCCTCCGGGCGCTGGTCGGGACCGTCGGCGACCGCGCCCGCGAGACGGCGGCGGCCGCCGACGCCGTCGCCGACCCGGACCGCCGCGAGGAGCTCCGCCGGTTCGCCGAGGGGGTCGCCGCGGACGCCGACGCCGCGGCCGACCGGCTCGAGGGGACCGACTTCGGCACCTTCGACGTCGTGCTCGCCGCGCTGTCCTTCGAGTACGCGGGCCGCATCCGGGACGCGCGCCGGCTCCGGGCCGCCGACCTCCCCGACGCCGTCGACGAGCCCCTCGGGGCGCTCGTGGACGGACTCACCCGCTTCGGGCCCGCGCGAGAACACGTCAAGACGTTGTACTTCCAGTGGGAGCTGATCGCCCTCTCCCGGACGGTCGTCTACGCCGCCGTCCCCGCGCTGGTCGTCTCGGTCGCCATGGTGCTGTTCGTCACCGAACCCGCCGCCGTCCCCGGCGCGACCGCCGGCCTCGATTACCTGACCGTCCTGGTCGCCGCGGCCGTCGTCGTCGCCCTCCTCCCGTTCGCGCTGCTGTTGGTCTACATCCTCCGGATCGTCACCGTCGCCCAGCGGACCCTCGCCATCGGCCCGTTCGTCCTGCGGGACCGGTGAGGGCGACGGCCGCGGTGTGACGCTCGCTCCCGACGAGGGGAGACGACTGTCACTCCCCGGCGAGGAAGGTCACGTCCGTGCGCTGTTGCTCGACCTCCCGCTCCAGGTGCTCGCGGAACGCGGCGGGGTCGACGTCGCCGCGCTCGCGCTCGCGGCGGTCCCGCACCGAGATGGTGCCGGCCTCCTCCTCGTCGTCGCCGATGACGAGCATGTACGGCACCCGGTCGTCGTGGGCGGTCTGGATCTTCTTCCCGACCGTCCAGGAGCGGTCCTCGATCGTCACGCGGAACGCGCCCAGTTCCCGCCGTATCTCCTCACAGTAGGGGACGTTGTCGTCGCTGACCGGCAGGAGCCGGACCTGCTCGGGCGCCAGCCACGGCGGGAACTTCCCGTCGTAGTGCTCGGTCAGCACCATGAAGAACCGCTCGTAGGAGCCGTACAGCGCCCGGTGGATCATCACCG
>CAZMLQ010000229.1:0-2770 GCA_964567195.1 uncultured Haloferacaceae archaeon
CTGCGCGAGTACTCCAAGACCGACGCCGGCCGGCGCTACACCGTCGAGTGGAACGTCGCCACCGCCGACGACTCCCGCGGGCTCTCCTACGGCGGCGAAATCGAGCGCGAGGACGACTGGTACGCCTCGCCGGTCCAGGTCCACCCGCTCGCGGTCTTTCCCGAGTCCGTCCGGGCCGACCTGCTGGCCGACCTCGCCGAGCGGGCCGAGGACCACGTCCCGCCCTCGGTGGGGACGGGGCTGGATCCGTTCAGCCGCGAGGCCTACGACCTGCTGGAGGAGCGCTACCGCCGGGAGGGTCGCTCGGACCTGTTCTCGGCGGTGACCGACCCCCGCCATCTCCGGGTGAAAAACTACGTCGTCGACGTGGGCCGCGGAATCGGCGTGCTCCACTCCGAGGACGACGGCTCGCCCAAGGAGCGCCTGGTCGGCTCGTGGATGCCCGGCATGCTGCGCGAACTCGACTCGCGGGGCCGGAAGAACCCCCAGGCGTTCAGCTACGACGGCGTGCTCTCGCAGGGCAACGGGCTGCTCACCATCGTCGAGGACGCCACCCAGCACTCGGATCTGTTGCGCAAGCTGTTGAACGTGCCCGACGAGGGCCGGGTGAAACTCGACAAGGGGATCGCGATGGACGTCGACACCCAGCTGCTGGTCATCTCGAACCCCGACCTGGACGCCGAGCTCGACCAGTACGCCGACCGGAACGGGCGCGACCCGCTGAAGGCGCTGAAACGCCGGCTCGACCGCCACGAGTTCCGCTATCTGACCAACCTCTCGCTGGAGGCGGAGCTGATCCGCCGGGAGCTGACCGACGAGACGGCCGTCTGGGAGGCCACGGAGTACGACGAGCTCCGCGAGCGGGTGGCGGCCTCGCTGACGGTCTCGATCCGCGACGCCCGCGGTCGGGTGACCGAGCGCGAGCTCGCGCCCCACGCGGTCGAGGCCGCCGCGGTCTACGCCGTGCTCAGCCGGCTCGACGCCGAGGACCTGCCCGCCGACGTGGGCCTCGTCGAGAAGGCGCTCCTGTTCGACCGGGGCTGGATCCGCGACGGCGACGAGCGGATCGAGGGCGACGCCTTCGAGTTCGACGGGGGCGACGGCACCCACGGCATCCCGGTCACCTACACCCGGGACGTGATCGCGACCCTCCTCCAGTCCGAGCGCGACCGCCACCATCCAGACCTGCCGGTCGAGTCGGTCGTCACACCCGAGGACGTGCTCGACGGGATGGCGGCCGGGCTGGCCGACGCGCCGGTGTTCTCGCGGGCCGAGGCCGCCGAGTACGAGAACCGGGTCGCCGCCGCCAAGGAGTACGTCTTCGAGCGCCAGGAGGAGGCGGTGCTCGACGCCGTGCTCGCCGAGAAGGGCGTCGAGGAGGAGACCGTCGCCGAGTACGTCGAGCACGTCTACGCCTGGGCGGCCGGCGAGCAGGTCGAGACCGAGCGCGGCCCCGCCGACCCCGACCCCCTGCTGATGAAGCTGTTCGAGACCGAGCATCTGGGCCGGTTCGACGAGGGCGCCTACGACGGCAACGCGCCGTCGACGGCGGTCGAGAGCTTCCGGCGCGACCGGGTGATCACGGCGCTGAACCGCTACGCCTGGGAGAACCGCGACGAGGGCTTCGAGGTCGGCGACGTCGACCTCGCCGAGATCCCGGTGATCCGGGCGGTGCTCGACAGCCACGACTGGGTCGACGTCCGGCGGCTGTTCCCCGATCTCGACCCGCGCCAGTGGGACGATCCGCCCGCCGGCACGGAGACGGCGGGGGTGAAAGCCGAGGCGCTCGACCGGCTGGTCGATCGGGGCTACAGCCGGGCCTCGGCCGAGCTGACCACGCGCAAGGTGATGCGGGAGGTGAGCTACACGTGGGACTGAGAGAGGACCTCGAGCGGTTCCGCGAGGTGGGCGAGAACCGCCGCGAGGACCTGACCGAGTTCATCACCCACGGCGACCTGGGCGGGAGCGATCCCGACCGGGTGCGGATCCCCATCAAGGTGGTCGATCTCCCCGAGTTCGCCTACGACCGGCGCGACATGGGCGGGGTGGGCCAGGGTCAGGACGGCACGCCCGAGCCCGGCCAGCCGGTCGGCCAGCCCGACGACGACGGCGACGAGGAGGGCGATCCCGGCGAGGAGGCCGGCGAGCACGAGTACTACGAGATGGACCCCGAGGAGTTCGCTCAGGAGCTCGACGAGGAGCTCGGGCTCGACCTCGAGCCGAAGGGCAAGGAGGTGATCGAGGAGATCGAGGGCGACTTCACGGAGCTGTCGCGGGCGGGACCGAACTCGACGCTCGACTTCGAGCGCTTTTTCAAACAGGGGCTAAAGCGCAAGCTCGCGACCGACTTCGACGAGAACTACGTGCGCGAGGCGATGCGTGTCGCGGGCGCGACCGTCGACGACGTCTTCCGGTGGGCGCGCGGCGAGAACGTGCTCGTCTCGCGGGCCTGGATCGCGGACGCCTGGGACGAGATCGACGACCGCGGCCGGTGGGCGAGCTTCGAGGAGATGGCCGCGAGCGTCGAGCGCGAGACGGTCCTCGAGCGGATCCGCCGCGAGGGGCTGCGCCAGATCCCGTTCCGGCGCGAGGACGAGCGCTACCGCTACCCCGAGGTCGAGGAGAAGCGCGAGCGCAACGTCGTGGTCGTGAACATCCGCGACGTGTCGGGCAGCATGCGCGAGCGCAAGCGCGAGCTCGTCGAGCGGACGTTCACGCCGCTGGACTGGTATCTCCAGGGCAAGTACGACCGCGCCGAGTTCGTCTACAT
>CAZMLQ010000230.1:0-2726 GCA_964567195.1 uncultured Haloferacaceae archaeon
GCGTCGACCTGCTCCATCACCCGGTCGACCCAGTAGTCCTCGGCGCGGAACTCGTCGCGCCGGTGGACGATGTAGACGGTGTCGGCGAACTTCGTCAGGAACGAGGCCTCCTCGCAGGCGGCGTCGCCTCCGCCGACGACGACGATGTCCTCGCCCCGGAAGAAGGCGCCGTCGCAGGTCGCACACGTCGAGAGCCCGTAGCCCATCAGCTCGTCCTCGCCGGGGACGCCGAGGGTGCGGGCGCTGGCGCCCGAGGCCGCGATCAGCGCGTCCGTCTCGAGGACCGCCCCGCTCGCGAGCGTCGCGCGCAGCGGTCGGCCGGGCTCGACGGCCTCGACGACGCCGTTGCGGATCTCCGCGCCGAACCGGCGGGCCTGCTCTTTCATGTTGTTTATGAGGTCCGGCCCGCCGATCCCCTCCGGGAAGCCGGGGTAGTTGTCGACCTCGGTGGTCAGGGTCAGCTGTCCGCCGGGCTCGTCGCCCTCCAGCACCAGGGGCTCGTTGTTCGAGCGCGCGGCGTAGATGGCGGCGGTCAGTCCCGCGATCCCCGATCCCGCGACGACCAGTCGGCGCCGCTCGGGCTCCGGTGTCTCGCTCATACCCCCGGTTCGGGGGCGACCGGCGTATATCTTGCGCCCTTCGGACACAACCGCGCCCGGGCGCGTGGCCCCCCGCCGGCCCGACACGCCTTTGCCCCGCGCGCCCCAGTCCGCGGGCGTGACCGCCGATCTCGCCGAGAAGACCGACCGCTACGAGGGCCTGCTCGCGGACGCGCTCGCGGCGGCGACCGTCGCGGTCCCCGAGGGGACGCCGCTGGCGAGCGCCGCGACGGACTGCCGGGAGATGGCCGCCGCCTACCTTGAGGACGGCCGGGCCTTCCGGGCGGCCGACGATCCGGTGAACGCGCTCGCCGCGTTCGCCTACGGCCACGGCTGGCTCGACGCGGGCGTGCGGTTCGGGCTGTTCGCCGTCCCCGAGGGGACGGAGCTTTTCACCACGTAGGCGACGGCCTTACCCGTCCCCGCCCCCTTCGTTCGCCCGATGGAGTCGGTGCTCTGGTACACCCTCACGGGGACCCGCGGCGGGGAGAACCGGGCGCGCATCCTCGTCGCGCTCGAGGAGCGCCCCCGCAACGCCAACCGGCTCGCAGACGACCTCGACCTCGACTACAAGACGGTCCGTCACCACCTCGACGTGCTGGTCGAACACGACATCGTCGCCGCCAGCGGTGAGGAGTACGGCGCGGTCTACGTGCCGACCGATCGGACCCGCTCGCACTGGGACGTCGTCGAGCGCATCGCCGCCGAGCACGGGCTCGACGCCGGCTGAGCCGGCTCAGGCGTCCTCGAACCGGTAGGTCGGCCCGCCGTCGCCGTCCTCGACCGCCACGCCGAGCGCCCGGAGCCGGGCCCGGAGCTCGTCGGCGCGCTCCCAGTTGCCCGCCGCCCGCTCGCGCTCGCGGACCGCGAGGACGAGCTCGACCAGCTCCTCGGCGAGCGCGGCGCGCCCCTCGGCGACCGGCTCGTCCCCGTCGGCGTCGAACCGCAGGCCGAGCACGTCGCCGCCGAACTCCTCGAGCGTCTCGACCGCGCGGCGCAGCCCCCGGTAGTCGTAGCGCTCGCGCTCGTCGAGGTGGCGGTTGAGCGCCGCCGTCAGCTCGAGGAGCGCGGTCGTCGCCGCCCGCACGTCGAAGTCGTCGTCCATCGCCGCGACGAACGCCTCGCGGGTCCGCTCGACCGCGGCCCGGAGCGCGTCGTCGACCGTCTTCGTCCGGGCGTCGACGGAGTCACAGGCGGCCACGGCGCGCTCGTGGGCGCGCTCGAGGCGCTCCCAGCGCTCGGCGGCCTCCGCCATCGCGTCGGGCGAGAAGGTCTGTCGCGAGCCGTACTGGGCGCCGAGGTAGAACGTCCGGACGACGTTTGGGCCCCACTCCGCGACCGCCTCGGCGACGGTGTGGAAGTTGCCCAGCGAGGAGGACATCTTCTCGGCGTCGGCTTCGAGCAGACCGACGTGGAGCCAGTGGCGCGCGAAACGCTCGCCGGTGGCGGCCTCGCTCTGTGCGATCTCGTTCTCGTGGTGGGGAAAGACCAGGTCGCGGCCGCCGACGTGGACGTCGATCGTCTCGTCGAGGTGGGCCATCGACATGGCCGAGCACTCGACGTGCCAGCCCGGCCGGCCCTCGCCCCACGGCGAGTCCCAGGTCTCGGCCCCCTCGACCGCCCGCTCGGGCGGCGCGGCCCTGGGCTTGCGGTGGGGCTCGATGTCGTCGGGCGCGACCCCGTCGGCCTTCCAGAGCGCGAAGTCGGCGGGATGGCGCTTCTCGGCCCGCTCGTCGGGATCGCCCCGGACCTCGAGCTCGTCGAGGGACTGGTTCGAGAGCCGGCCGTAGTCGGGAAAGGAGGTCACGTCGAAGTAGACCGAGCCGCCGGACTCGTAGGCGTGGCCCCGCTCGATCAGCGTCTCGACGAGCTCGACGATCTCGGGGACGTGCTCGGAGACCCGCGGGTAGACCTCGGCCCGGCGGAGGTTCAGCGCGCGCATGTCGGCGAGGATCCGGGCGACGAAGCCGCGCGCGACCGCGAGCTCGTCCCCGCCGAGCTCGTCCTCGCCGACCCGGGCGACGATCTTCTCGTTCACGTCGGTGAAGTTCTCGACGTGTCTGACCTCGTATCCCCGGTGTTCGAGCCACCGGTGCATCACGTCGGCGTGGACCCACACCCGGGCGT
>CAZMLQ010000231.1:0-2721 GCA_964567195.1 uncultured Haloferacaceae archaeon
GGACGCATGTGGAGGTCCTCGCGGGTAACGCCGGTGACGATCTCGAGATCCTCGACGAGGCTGTCGGACTCGTCCTGGCTGGAGAAGGCCGCCTCGTCGGCCTCCCACGACTCGGAGAGGTAGTACAGCTCCCGGAGCGTCGAGGAGCGGTCCTCGTCGAGCTGGGTGGCCAGAAAGTCCAGCGCGTAGGCGGCCTTCAACAGCTTTCGCGCCCCGCCGATCGAGGCGGCGCTGCGCGTGCTGGTCCGGTCGCCGTAGACCCAGACGCCGCTGTCCTCGTCGTACTCGATGTTGGACTTGGTCCGGGTCGGCAGTTCGAGGCGGGGTACCTCGCCCGCGCCGAGCTGGTCGTAGAGGTCGGCCGCCAGCTCGATCAGGCGCTCGCGAGCCGCCTCGTCGGTCGTCGTTCGCGTCGGGTCGGTGTCCGAGCTCATCGTCGCTCCCCGTCGGCGCTCACGGTCAGTCGCTCCCCCTCGACGCCGTCGACCTCGACGGCGGTGTTCGCGGCCGCGGGCTCGTCCAGCCGGTACGAGAGCTCGACCGACCCGCCGGCCGGGACCGAGGGCTGCCAGGAGACGAACCACTCGCCGCCCATCTCGACGACGCTCGGGCCGCCCTCGCCGGCGTCGAGGCCGGTCGGCTCCCGGTCGACGATCTCGGTCAGCTCGGGCTCGGCCGTCCGGTCGGAGTGGTTGTGGACGGTCAGGATCATCCGGCCCTCGCTCGCCGCGACCGTGCGCTCGACGCCGACGTTGTTCATGATGCGGGCGAGTGCGGGCCCGACATCGGGGCGCTCGCGGCCGGTGACCGCCGCCAGCTTCGCGCCCATCTCGGGGAGGATCGTCGAGAGCACGTCGCGTTTCTCCCGGCGCTGGCGCAGCGACTGCCGGCGCTTGAGGTGTGACTTCAGCTCCCGGGCGGCCTCCCGGACCGCCAGCTCGATCTCGTCTTCGATCTCCGGGACGTTCGCCACCGCGTCCTTCGACTCGCTGGTGAAGGGCACGTTCGTCGAGGCGACGTGGACCAACACGACCGCGGCGCCGCTGGGCATCCCGCTCCCGCCGGGCTGGTCGAGCTCGTAGTTGCGCCAGTCGATCCGTTTGACCACGTCGGTCGTCGCGCAGGCGCCGCGCTGGTAGACCAGCGGCACCCGGTTGGCGAACCGGAGCAGATCGACCGGGCCCGACTCCTCGATCTCGCCGCCGTAGGCGATCCCCGCCTCGACGACGAACGGGTCGCCGCCGTGGACCTCGGCGTCGCGGCTGGCGGCGGCGTAGAACTCGGCGTCGTAGACCGCGCGCAGCCCCGCCTCGACCAGCTCGCCCGTGATCGGCGACAGACAGCCCGTCGGCGGCGCGAGGATGTCGGTCGTCCGCATCGCCGCCAACAGCTCCGAGGCCGTGTCGCGGTCGTCGGCCACCGTTCCCACCCCCGGAAGCTCGTCGGGGACCGGCCGGGTGCGGGTCCAGAACGCCTCGGTCACGTTCCCGCGGGCGGTGTCGCCGACGCTGGCGTCGAGGCGCTCGACCGCCCGGTCGGCGGCGTGGTCGACCCACTCGCGCAGCCGGTCGCGACGCACCCGCCCGCGGTCGGTCCCACCGAAGCGGGCGGCCAGCCGGTCGGCGAGCAGGGCGACCGTCTCCTCGTCCTTGCGGCTGCTGGTCGCCGACTCGACCAGACGGCGACAGTCCGGGCTCAGCCGGTCGGGGTCGGTCTCGCTCGCCACCAGCGACCAGACCGCCTCGACCGCCCGCTCGCGGACCGTCGCGCCGAAGGTCTCGTCGAACTCGGCCTCGATGCCCTCGCCGTCGTCGTCGCCGTCGCCGTCGCCCTCGGCGACCGCGGCGACGATCTCGGTCACGTCGCCCCGCGCGACCGCGTCGCGCTCCCGGACCGCCCCGGCGACTCGCTCCGCGAACGCCCGGGTCGCCTCGGCCGTCTTGTTCGCCACCGCCGCCTCGACCGCCCCCGCGAGGTCGATCGCCTCGTGCTCGCGGGGCGGGCGCCAGGCCATCTCGCGGCCGAAGTGTCGGTCGCGAAAGGCCGCGAGCAGGTCGTCGGCGGTCTTGGCGCCGACCCGGGTGAACTCCTCGCGCAGAAAGCCCGACAGCGAGTACGACTCGGTCGCCCCGAGCATCTTCAGGAGCGTGCCCAGCTCGACCCCGTGGGGGTGGGGTCGGATCTCCTCGGTCTGGGCCGGGAGCCGGTCGGTCGCGCGCTCGAACTTCAGGGGCTCGTCGAGGCCCGGCTCGCGCAGCTCGACGCGGGCGTGGGGGTTGACCACGGCGGTCTGTTCGATATAGTCGTGGAGCTGGCTGCGGGCGCGCATGTTCGCCTCCATCTCCAGCTCGATCCGGGTGCCGTGCGAGCGGTCCCAGGTCGTCTCGCGCTGGCCGCGGATCTCGGGCTCGTTCTCGTCGGTGTCGATCACCAGCTCGAACTGCTGGGCGACCTCGGCGCCCCGGGTCCGGCTGGTGATCCGCGCGGGCTTGCCCGAGGTGAGTTGGGCGTAGAGCACGGCCGCGGAGATGCCGATCCCCTGCTGGCCGCGAGCCTGCTCGCGGGCGTGAAACCGACTGCCGTACAGCAGCTTGCCGAACACCTTCGGGATCTGCTCGCGGGTGATCCCGGGCCCGTTGTCCTCGACGACGAGACGGTAGTAGCTCCCGACCTCGGTGATCTCGACGTAGATGTCGGGGAGGACGCCCGCCTCCTCGGTCG
>CAZMLQ010000232.1:0-2718 GCA_964567195.1 uncultured Haloferacaceae archaeon
CCGTACGTCGCCTCCCGGCCGTTCCGGGTCAACGCCGGCGCCGTCCACGCCTACGTCCGGGACGCCGAGGGCGGGACGAAGTACCTCTCGGAGCTACGGGGCGGCGACGAGGTGCAGGTCGTCGACACGGACGGCTACACCCGCGAGGCGATCGTCGGACGCGCCAAGATCGAGAAGCGACCGATGTTCCGGGTGGCCGCCGAGACCGCCGACGGCGACCGGATCGAGACGCTGCTGCAGAACGCCGAGACGATCAAGCTCCACACCCGCGAGGGTCGCACCGCCGTCACCGACCTCGAACCCGGCGACGAACTGCTGGTCTACTACGAGGACACCGCCCGCCACTTCGGCGAGGCCGTCGAGGAGTCGATCATCGAGAAGTGACGGGCCGGCGCGGGGCGATCCAGGAGACCCCGGAACGAGGACGACGTTCCGTCGGCGCGCGATCCCGAACGACGACGGTCGGCCGGCGTCGAACGCCGGCTCACCCGGATCGGTCGAGCTCCGTCGTACACCAGTGACAGAAGTCCAGATCGGCGTCCAGCTCCTTCCCGCAGTTCGGACAACTCGTCGTCTCGTCCGCGGCGCCGCCGGTCCCCTGTGCGGGGGCGGCGCCCGCCGTGGTCCCCTCGGTCGGGGTCGGGGTCGCGCCGGCGCCTGCCTCCGCGCTCCGCCCGGCGTCGCCGGTGTTGCTCGCGAGCCAGTAGGCGTCGATCATGCTGAGCGCGGTGACCGCGAGCACCGCGAGCTGGGTCCGCAACGGGAGCTGCCTGGAGATCTCGAGCATCGCCCGCACGGTGGGCTCTCTCTCCATCGCCGACGGGGGGAGCAACAGCCAGGTCACCGAGAACGCGAGCCCCAGCCACAGCACCGTCCGGAGCCACTCCCGGAGGTACGCGTGCCCGAGTCCCGGGACGAGCAGCGAGAGCAGGGCCGCCAGCCACGGTCGCTTCCGGCTCGTATCTCCCACTAGGATCGGCTCCGAATCCGACAGTTGTTAATCTTCCGGGCTCGCGCCGCCGGCGTTGTGGCCCGACGGGCGGCGTCCGGGCCGGCTACGCGCCGCCCAGCGAGTCGACCAGCCCCCGCAGCGTCGACAGGTCGTACTGGCCGGGGGCGGTCGCGTCGGCGGGATCGACCGGCGCGTAGCCGATCCGGGAGCCGTACAGCGGCGCGACGGCCCGCGAGTGGCGGCCGGCCTCGCCCATCGCCATCGTCGCGACGGTCCGGCCGGCCCGGGTGAGCGCCCGCGTCGCCGACAGCAGGCCGAGCACGTCGTCGGGACGCCGTGCGGTGGTGGCGAGCTTGCCGACGTCGCCGAGCCCGCAGGCCCGCTCCAGCCGGGCGACGATCCGCTCGCGGGCCGGCGTCCGCTCGAAGTCGTGGGCCGAGACCACCACCGCGACGCCGGCCTCGTCGGCCCGCTCGCGCACGCGCCCGGCGTCGCCGTCGTAGTCGCCGGTCAGCGCCGACAGCTCCAGGTCGACCGCCGCGACCGCCGGCTGCCCGACGACCCGCTCCAGGCGGTCCAGCCGCGCGGCGTCGTCGTCGGCCTCGCCGCCCTCCCGGTCGACCCGGTCGGTCACCAGCAGCGGCAGCGCCCCGTCGTAGGTCGACAGCGCGTCCAGCGGGTCCTCGGCCAGGTCCATCCGGAACTCGATCAGGTCCGCGTGGCCGCGGGCGGCCGGCTCGTCGTCGAGGTCCGCCGTCGAGGCCGCCAGCCGGAACCGGTCGAAGTCGAGTTCGAACGCGAAGTCGTCGGTCACAGTCCCCGATGCACGCGCCGCCCCTATGACGATACCGGGAGCCGGGCTACTCCGGCTCCGGCGCCGACTCGATCGGGACGTGTGTCGCCCGGAACGTCACCTCGTCGGGCCCGCCGTCCGACGCCGCCCCCCCGTCCCGACCGCTCTCGCCGCCCGTCGCACTCCCGTCGCCGTCGTCCGCTCCAGACCGCCCCTCGGTCACGCGCTCCACCGACGCCACGTCGTAGAGCCGGATCCGTCGCTCCTGGCGCGTCCGAACCGGGAAGTCGTAGTGGACGGCGTCGTAGTCGAGGGCGTCGCCGGCCGCCCGGCGGCGCTCGACCCACGCCCGGTGGGCCCGCAGTCGCTCGCGGCCCCGCTCGCGGGCTCGGTCGGACGCCGTCGCCAGCCGCCGCTCCGCCGCGGCCGCGAGCTCCGGGTCGCGCTCGCAACCGACCGACGACCGCCCGGCGACGGCGGCAGCGAGCGCGGTCGTCCCCGTCCCGAGAAACGGGTCGAGCACCGTGTCGCCGTACACCGAGAACATCGAGACCAGCCGGTAGGGGATCGCGGGCGGGAAGGCGCCGGATCGCTCGCGCAGCCCCGGGTCCAGCGTCTGTGACTCGCCGGGTAGCTCCCAGAGGTCCGAGAACCACTCGTTGCGCTCCTCCCAGAAGTAGGCGCTCTCGTAGCGGCGCCGATCCCCGGAGGAGAAGATCCGCCGCTCCCCGTTGCGGAAGATCAGCAGGTGCTCGTGTTCCTGGGTCGGGTAAGCGTTGGGCGGGATCATCCCCGAGCCCATGAACTTCGCGGCGCGGTTCGAGGGCTTGCGCCACCGGATCGCCGGCAGGGCGCGCAGCCCGCGGTCGGTCAGCCGCCCCGTGACGGTCGCGCCGTTCGGGAACGACCGGAACCCGTCGTCAAGCGACCGGGTCGCGTCGCCGACGTTGACACAGGCGATTCCGCCGTCGAC
>CAZMLQ010000233.1:0-2599 GCA_964567195.1 uncultured Haloferacaceae archaeon
GGGATGATGTGTGTCGAGCTCGCGCGGATGATCGACCCCAAGGTGACCGGCGACCTGCGCCACGTCCCGGCGGTGGCCGGGCTGGCCGACCGCTCCGAGGCCGGCGCGATGGACGACTACCTCGCGCTCGCCGCCGAGGCCGGCTACGACCGCGAGGCACTGCTCGACGTGAGCGAGGCGCTCGACTACGCCGCCCACTGGCTGCGCTACAGCGAGGGCGAGACCCTCGTCGGCGACGTGCTCGACGTCGACTGCGACGATCCCGGGCGCCACGCCGAGCTCGTCGGGTTCCTCTCCTCGCGCGCCGAGCGCGACGTGGAGCGCCAGCTGGCAGCCGTCGAGCCCCACGCCGAGCACGAGCGCCTCGACTCGGGAGCCCACCTCTACCGGATCGACCTCGACCGCTACGCCCACCGGTTCACCTACCCCGCGCCGGGCAAGACGACCGGCAAGCTCCACGACCGCAAGGTGGCGGAGACGGGCGAGCCCGTCATCACCGTCGGCTACGGCCCCGACTTCGCCGTGCTCCGGTCCGACGGCGTCCGGCTCGACATCCCCCGGATGGTCTCGGAGCTCAACGAGGAGATCGCGGGCGGCGGCGTCTCGGGCGGGGGGCACCTCGTCGTCGGCTCGATCAAGTTCGTCGGCGGGATGCGCGAGCCGGTGATCGACGCGCTGGTCGAGAAGATGGCCGCGGCCGACCTCGACGACGGGCTCTCGAGCGCGACCGCGCTCGACTAGCCGAACGAGACCCGCCGTCTGAGGTACGCGATCGCGACCCCGACCGCGAGCGCCGCGGCCAGCGCCAGCCCGGCCGGCGGGAGCCCGCGTCGGCCCCGCCAGTCCCGCTCGAACGCCGTCCGGTAGTAGTCGGCCACCGCCCCGCCCGAGAGCGCGAGCGCGACCTCCCGGTTCTCGCGGGCCGAGGCGGCGTTCCAGTTGAGACTGCCGACGATCACCGTCTCGTCGACAACCACGCCCTTGGCGTGGACCTTCCCGTACCGACCGGCGGACTCGGCCACCCGGACCGAGAGCGAGAGACCGCGGCGCTCGGCCCTCTCGGTCAGCGTCGCCGCGAGCGCGCGGTTCTCCTCCGCGACGTACCAGGCGTCCGAGAGCAGGATCCGCACCTCGACCCCGCGGGCCGCCGCCCGGAGACAGGCCCGGACGAACGGCCCGTCCGGCGCCCCGAGCGTGGGCTGGAGCACGTCGATCCGGCGGTCGGCGCCGTCGAGGGCGGCGACGACCGCACCCTCGGCGTTGCCGGGCGCGGTCAGGAGCCGGACCCGGTCGGCCTCGACGCGCCGGGGCTCGATCCGCGTCGGGTACGATCCGTTCGCCGGCGGGACCCGCTCGTAGCCGGTCGCGCGCACCGCCGACCACGGCCGGGCGTCGTGGGCGCCGAAATCGCGGGCGAACAGGGCGGCCAGCCCGTCGGCGACGGGGCGGGCGTCGACGCGCACCCCCCAGCCCCGGCTGTCGCGCCCGCCCGTGCCGGCGGGCTTCCAGTTCTCGGTCAGCACGAGCGCGCGGTCGTCGACCACCGCGTACTTGGGGTGGTGGTAGGCGAAGCGGGCGCGGGGGCCACCGACCGCCCGCACCGCGACGCCGGCCCGACTCAGGCGGTCGAGCGCCGCCGCCCCGCGGGCCGACCGACCGCCCACCGGGGCGGCGTCGACGAGCACCCGGACCGTGACGTTCCGCCGGGCGGCCCCGACGAGGGCCTCGACCACCCGCCGCGAGGTCAGCGTGTAGCCGGCGAGCAGGAGCCGGTCGTCGGCCGCCCGGAGCGTCTCGCCCACGAGCCCGGGGCTGTCGGGCAGGACGAACGCCGTGGCCGTCGCGCCGGGGTAGCGCCCGACCGACCGGGGGCGGTAGCCGTAGGGCCGCCAGCCGGCGTCGGTGTAGCGCTCGGCCTCGGGGGCGTCCTCGTAGCCGAGGGTGTCGGTGGGCCGGCCGTTCCGGCGCAGGACGAGCCGCTCGCCCCCGTTCGAGAGCGCGAGGTCGGCGGCGACGACCCGGCGGTCGGTCAGACGCCGCGCCGCCTCGGGGGCGCTCGCGAGCGCGACCGGACCGGCGGCCGCGGGCACGGGAACGGTCGTCTCGCCGTCGGTCAGCGTCAGGTTCGCCGCGCCGGCCGGGGCGACGACGACGAACTCGCCGGCGTCGCCGTCGGCGACGGGGTTCGGGTAGACGGCGACGAGCCGCGGATCGGCCGTCGAGTCGTTCGCCGGCCCCGGGGTCGGCGCGGTGGCGGGGGTGGACGCGCCGGTCGGGGGGCCGTGCGTCGGTGCCACACCGGTTGCGGGGACCGCCCCGGCGACGAGGGCGAGGCCGAGCGCGAGCGCGAGACCGACGCGAACCGGGCGCCTGGGGACGCGGGTCGGACGCGGAACCACGCGGGTGGTGGCCCCGGCATCCGGAAAGAGTGTCGGGGCGCGGGCCGGCTACGCGGGCGGCGCGGGATCGGTGGCGTCGACCCCGAGCGCCTCGGCGGCTCGCTCGGCCTCGAACGAGACGAGGGGGAAGTCGTCGTCGACGGCTCCGTCGTCGACCTCGAGCGCGTGCTCGGTGCCGATCTGGCGCAGCGCCCACGCGG
>CAZMLQ010000234.1:0-1733 GCA_964567195.1 uncultured Haloferacaceae archaeon
CGCCCGCCAGGCCGTCACCGCGGCGACGCCCGCGCCGCCGGCGGCGACGAGGTCGACGCCCGCGGGCAGCCGGGCGAGACGGTCGGTCGGCACGGCCACGCGCTCGGCACAGCCTCCCTGGTGGGTCCGCGAGAGACCGGTGGCGACGACCGGATCGCCGGCGGCGTAGCCCGCGACGCCGTCGCCGACGGCCGCGACCTCGCCCGCGACGTCGACGCCGGGGATCATCGGCAGGGTCGCCGGCTCGTAGGCGCCCTCGCGAAAGTAGGTGTCGACGGGGTTGATCCCCGCGGCGGCGACGTCGACCAACACCTCGCCCGGACCGGGGGTCGGCTCCTCCACCTCGTCGACCCGGAGCACCTCCGGGCCGCCGTGTTCGTGGTAACGGACTGCGCGCACAGACCGGGCCACGACGGCGAGGCTCTTGAAACCGCACGCCGTGGGACGCGGAACGGCCGCCGGCGTGGGACGCGGGACGGCCGCCGCCCGCCACGCGAGCGCGGGGCTTTAGTCGGGCGCCGGCGAGGGGCGAGCGTGTTCAGACGCGCCGGACGGCTGCTCGCCATCGTCGGCCCGACGGCCGCCGTCCTGTGGGCGGTGGCGTTCGGGCTCGTCTCGGGCTGTACCGAGGTCGCCTGCCCGGGCCCGGTTCCGTCGTACTCGCTGGCGTGGGTCGAGCCCGCGCGGGCGCTGGTGGCCGTCGACGACGGCTGTAACGTCTGCACCGTCGCGCGGCCGGTGACGGGCGGGTTCGCGGCCGGGGTGGTCGGGCTGGCGGTCGTGGCGGGGGCGGGGCTGGCCGCGCGGCTGAGAGGCGACGGGCGCGCGGACGGCGGCGGCCGGTCGTTCCGGTACTGATAACACGGTCTCGGGGAAACCGGGCCCGCACAGGATGAAGCTCCACGAGTACCAGGCCAAGTCGGTGTTCGCCGACGCCGGGATCCCCGTCCCCGACTCCCGGCTGGCGACGGACGCCGACGAGGCGGTCGAGGCGGCCGGGACGATCGGCTACCCCGTGGCGATCAAGGCCCAGGTCCACGTCGGCGGCCGGGGCAAGGCCGGGGGGATCGAGATCGTCGAAGACGAGCCCGCGGCCCGCGCCGCGGCCGGGTCGATCCTCGGGATGGACCTGAAGGGCTACCGGGTCGACCGCGTGCTGGTCGAGGCCGCCGTCGACTTCGTGAACGAGCTCTACGTCGGCGTGACGATGGACCGCTCGCGGGGCCGGCCGGTGGCGATGGTCTCGACCCGCGGGGGCGTGAACGTCGAGACGGTCGCGGCCGAGGAGCCCGACGCGATCGCGCGCGAACACGTCGATCCGGCGTTCGGTCTCCACCCCTACCAGACCCGCAAGGCCGTTCACGACGCGGGCGTCGACCGCGCGGTCGCGGGCGACGTGGCCGACGTGCTCGCCACCCTGTTCGGGCTGTGGGACGAGCGCGACGCGACGGACGCCGAGATCAACCCGCTGATGGTGACCGCCGAGGGCGACCTGGTCGCGGCCGACGCGGTGTTGAACGTCGACGACGACGCGCTCTTTCGCCAGCGCGACCTCGCGGAGATGGCCGAGGCGGCCTACGAGGACGAACTAGAGCGTCGCGCCGGCGAGTACGGCTTCGACTACGTCCGGCTGGACGGTGACGTGGGGATCATCGGCAACGGCGCGGGGCTGGTGATGACCACCCTCGACCTGGTCGATCAGTTCGGCGGCGTGCCGGCGAACTTCCTCGACA
>CAZMLQ010000234.1:1743-2529 GCA_964567195.1 uncultured Haloferacaceae archaeon
CGAGAACGTCGAGGCGGTGGTGTTCAACATCTTCGGCGGCATCACCCGCGGCGACGAGGTGGCCCGGGGGATCAACGAGGCACTCGGCCGGTTCGACGAGATTCCAAAGCCCGTGATCGTCCGGCTGGCGGGCACCAACGCCGCCGAGGGGATGGCGATCCTCGACACCTCGCTGGTCCGGGTCGAGCGCGACCTCGAGGACGCGGTCGAGCGGGCGGTCGCCGCGGCCGCGGAGGTGTCCGGATGAGCGTCCTCGTCGACGCCGACACCCGGGTGCTGGTCCAGGGCATCACGGGCGGCGAAGGCCGGTTCCACACGGAGGCGATGCTCGAGTACGGCACGAACGTGGTCGCGGGCGCGGTGCCCGGCAAGGGCGGCCGGTCGGTCGCTGGCGTGCCCGTCTACGACACCGTCGACGCCGCGGCGCGCGAGCACGACGCCGACGCCTCGGTCGTCCTCGTCCCGCCGGCGTTCGCGGGCGACGCGCTGTTCGAGGCGCTGGACGCCCCGCTCGATCTCGTCGTCGCGATCACCGAGGGGATTCCCACCCAGGACATGGCGCGGGTGAACCGCCGGCTCGACGAGACCGACACCCACCTCGTGGGGCCGAACTGTCCGGGCGTGATCACGCCCGGCGAGTCGAAGCTCGGCATCCTGCCGGGCGACATCTTCGCCTCGGGGCCGGTGGGGCTGGTCTCGCGCTCGGGGACGCTCACCTACCAGGTGGTCGACAGCCTGAGCGCGCACGGGCTCGGTCAGACGACCGCGATCGGCATCGGGGGCGAC
>CAZMLQ010000235.1:0-2508 GCA_964567195.1 uncultured Haloferacaceae archaeon
GCCGGACGTTGACGAACGAGTCGACCGCCGCCCGGAGCGGGAGGATCACGTCGGCGGCCGTCTCGCCCGCCGCGCCGAACAGCGTCGCGTCGGCCCCGACGACCGCCTCACGGGTCGACTCGGGCAGCGCCGTGCCGCGCTCGTCCCTGACCGCGTCGCCCGCCTCGGCGGTCACGAACGCGAGCCCGCCGAGCCGGTCGAGCGCCCGCCGGGCGGCCGGCACCACCTCGCGGCCGATCCCGTCGCCGGGCACGACCGCGACGGTGTCGGTCCCGCTCATCCGCCGTCCTCGCCGGCGCCGGCATCCTCCGTCACGTAGGGGAGGTCGGCCGCGGTCGCCCGGACCGCGTCGAGCTCGTCGCGCATCAGCGCGGTCGTGTCCCAGATCCCCCGGACCAGCGCCTCCCGCATCGCCCCGGGGATCTCGACGTCGACCGTCCGGCCGTCGAAGACGACCCGCTCGTCGGCCACGTCGACCTCGATCCCCGCGTCGGGGTCGGCCTCGACGTGGTCTTGCAACGCGGCGACCGTCTCGGGGGCGGCCCGCGCGGCGGGCATCCCCAGCGACTTGCAGTTGTCCGCGAAGATCTCCGCGAACGACTCGCCGACGATCCCCTCGACCCCCCAGCGCCGGAGCGCCCGGGGGGCGTGCTCGCGCGACGAGCCACAGCCGAAGTTCTCGTTCACCACGAGGATCGACGCGCCGCGGTACTCGTTGAACGGGTGGTCGTTCGACGCGCCGTCCGCGTCCCGGCGGGCGTCGTAGAAGGCGTACTCCGCGAGCCCCTCCCAGGTCGTCGTCTTGAGAAAGCGCGCGGGGATGATCTGGTCGGTGTCGATGTCGTCGCCCCGCAGGGGGACGCCGGTGCCGGTCACCCGGCGGACGGCCATCGAGTCCGTCGCGTCGGCGTCGCTCACCGGCCCACCGCCCCGTCGCCGACCCCGTCGGTCACCGCGTCGGGCGAGGCCCGGTCGAGCCCGCGGACGTCCGTGACCGCGCCCTCGACGGCCGCGGCCGCGACCATCGCGGGGCTCATCAGGAGGGTCCGGCCCGCCTTCGAGCCCTGCCGGCCGACGTAGTTGCGGTTCGACGAGGACGCACACCGCTCGTCGCCCTCGAGCGAGTCGTCGTTCATCGCCAGACACATCGAACAGCCGGCGGCCCGCCAGTCGAAGCCGGCGTCGCGGAAGATCTCGTCGACGCCCTCGGCCTCGAGCCGGCGCCGCACCGTCTCGGAGCCGGGGACGGCGAGCGCGCGCACGTCGTCGTGGACCTCGCGGCCCGCGAGCACCCGCGCGGCGGCGCGGAAGTCGCTCGCGCGACCGTTGGTGCAGGTGCCCAGAAAGGCCACGTCGATCGGGTAGCCCGCCATCGGCTCGCCCGGCGTGACGCCGGTGTGGGCCTGGGCCCGGCGGGCGGCCTCGCGATCGCCCTCGGGCAGGTCGTCGGGATCGGGCACCGGCTCGTCGACCGGCACGACCTGGCCGGGCGTGGTCCCCCAGGTCACCATCGGGGCGAGGCCGTCGGCGTCGATCTCGACCACGTCGTCGTACTCGGCGTCGGGATCGCTCCGGATCGACTCCCAGTACGCCCGGCGCTTCGCGAACGCCTCGCCCTCGGGGACGAACTCGCGCCCCCGGAGGTACTCGTAGGTGGTCTCGTCGGGGTTGATGTAGCCCGCGCGGGCGCCGCCCTCGATCGACATGTTACAGACCGCCAGCCGGCCCTCCATGTCGAGCGCGCGGATCGCCGGGCCGCCGTACTCGTAGACGTAGCCGACGCCGCCGTCGACGCCGAGGTCGCCGATGATCTTCAGGATCACGTCCTTCGCGCCGACCCCGTCGCCGAGTTCGCCCGTCACCTCGACCCGGCGGACCGGCGACTTGTCGGCGGCGATACAGCCCGAGGCGAGCACGTCCCGGACCTGCGAGGTGCCGATCCCGATGGCGTAGGCGCCGAACGCGCCGTGGGTGGCGGTGTGAGAGTCGCCACAGACGACGGTCATCCCCGGCTGGGTCAGCCCGAGCTCGGGCCCGACGACGTGGGTGATCCCCTGGCGGTCCGAGTCGAGGCCGAAAAAGCGGATCCCCGTCTCGTCGGTGTGTCGCTCCAGCGCCGCGAGCATCCCCTCGGCGGCCTCGTCGGCGAGCGGGCGCTCGGCCCGGTCGGCCTCGACCGTCGGGATGATGTGGTCGGTGGTGGCGACGTTTCGCTCCGGGAAGGGCACGTCGATCCCCCGCTCGCGCAGCTCCGAGAACGGCTGGGGGCTGGTCACCTCGTGGATGAGGTGCAGGCCCACGAACAGCTGGTCCTGGCCGTTGGGGAGCTCGCGCACCCGGTGGCGCTCCCACACCTTGTCGTAGAGGGTACCCTCGCTCATCGCGGGGCGTCTCTCCCGTCGCGGTCGGGCGCGCGCCCGGCCGTCGGGCCGCGGCGGTAGGCCGCCGCCACCGTCTCGCCCGCGTCGGGGTGGGTGTGCTCGACGTCGCGCAGGGTCTCGCGGTCGG
>CAZMLQ010000236.1:0-2378 GCA_964567195.1 uncultured Haloferacaceae archaeon
GTCTCGACCCGCTCGCGGATCTCCGGGGGCAGCTCCGGCACGACCGTCTCGTAGGCGAACTTGGTGACGTTGTGCTCGGTCAGCGCCCGCTCGGCGTCCGCGTCGGCGGTCACCCCGGCTCCGAACACCTCGGCCGCGAGCTCGTCGCGTCGCGGGTGCTCGGGTTTCAGCTGGGCCGGCGTCACCGTCACCTCGACGTCCCGGCGTTCGGCCTCGAAGGCCGCCTCCGCCAGCGCGATGTTTTTCGCCACCCGCTCGAACAGCTCCTCCTGGGACTCGATCGGCTCCCCGTCGGCGTCCTTGCGGAGGTAGCGCGCGGGCAGGATGTTGTGGTAGGCGTTGGCCGTCAGGCGCTCCTCGATGGTCTCGCCCTCGGTCCGCTTGATCGGTAGCTCCAGCGCGTCCGCCTCCAGTGGGTCGCTCTCACTCATCGTCGGTCCGTACTCTCCCGGCCCCGTGTGGGCCCTCCGCTCCCGGCTCGGTCGGTCGGCGTCTGGTCATGGTATCGGTGTGTTCGAAGCGATCGGCGGTGGTTAACGCTGTCGGCCGCGGCGTCGATCGTATCAGATTCGTTATCTGTGGCCGCCATCCGAGTACCGCGGCTCGCGCGGCACGACAAGACGGTACGGACGACCGACATATGAACCTAGCCAGACCGCGGTGAAAGTGACTCGCGACGCGACGAGATCGCCCGACAGTGGCCGTATATCCACCCGAAGCGACGGGGGGTCGGTGCTCGTGACGGCCCCCCGGTCGGTCGAGCCTCCCGTTCGGGACGTGACCGTCGCCCACACCCTTCCCCTCCGTTTCCTCTCCAGATACGGGTACGTCGATCGACGGCCGCTCGGTCCCGCCCGCCGGCGCTCGGAGCCGCCGTCGCATCACCGTCGCGCGCTCGGGACAGAGCGTCGCGAACTCGGTCGTCGCCCGGACCGACGGCGGGGTCGCGTCGCGCCCGCAGCGCTCGTAGCCCCGCCGGCCGAAGAAGTCGGCCGCGGTCGTCGTGAGGAGACAGCGCGTCTCGACCCCCGCCGTCCGCGCCTCGGCCGCCAGCGCGTCACACGGCGCGGTCCCGACGCCCTCGCCCCGGGCGGTCCGCTCGACGGCGACCGATCGCACCAGCCCCTCGGTCCCGTGGACCTCGAGCCCACCGACCCCGACCCGCTCGCCCGCCCGACGGGCGACGAGAAAGCGCCCGGCCCCCGAGCGAAGGTCCGCGACGGGCAGGTCGTTCGCGGCGAGCAGCGACTCGACGTGGTCGAGCGTCGACGCCGGCTCGACATCGATCTCGGTCTCGGCCACGGTCGGCCGTCGTCGCCGGCGACGGGAGTAGCTTCCGCCGTCGGGTCGCCCACAGACTTATTCACCGGCCGGCTCCACCGGTCGTCATGCTCGGGACCGTCGCGCCGGCGCTCCAGTTCGGGGGCGCCCTGACCGGCCTGCTGGGTCAGATCCTCTCCGTGATCGTCGTGGTGGGCGTGGTCGTCCTCGTCGGCCGGGTCGTGTTGCGAATCGCGTGGCGGCTCGTCACGATCGCCGCCGTGGTGGTCGGGCTGTTGCTCGTCGTGATGCTGTTTCTCCCCCGACTGCTGTAGCGGCCGGCTCAGCCACCGACCGCGCTATCGAGGAAGTTCGCGATCACGTCGCGGCCGGCGTCGGTCAGCACGCTCTCGGGGTGGAACTGGACGCACTCGATCGGATGCTCGCGGTGGCGCACGCCCATGACGAGTTCGGTCCCGTCGTGGTCTGCGGTCGCGCTCACGGCGAAGCAGTCGGGCACGGACGTGGCGACCAGGGAGTGATAGCGCCCGGCGCGGAAGCCGTCCTCGAGCCCGGCGAACACCCCGCGGCCGTCGTGGTCGATCGGGACGGCCTTGCCGTGGACCGGCTCCGGCGCGTGGCCGACGGCCCCGCCGTACTCGTAGACCGCGGCCTCGAGCCCGAGACAGACCCCGAGCGTCGGCACCGCCGGCGAGAGATCGCGCAGGACCGGCGCGGTCACGCCCACGTCGCGCTCGTTGCGCGGGTGGCCCGGCCCGGGGCTGATCACCAGGGCGTCGGGCGCGAGCCCCCGCACCTCGCCGAGGTCCACGCTGTTTCGAACCACCTCGACCGTCGGGGGCGCCCCGTCGACGGGCGTGCCGGACAGGTACTCGACCAGGTTGTAGGTGAACGAGTCGTAGTTGTCGATCACGACGACGCGGCTCACCCGTCGGTCACCTCCGTCCGCTCGTCGTCGACGATCCGGTCGACCGCCGCGAGCACGCCGTCCATCTTCTGCTCGGTCTCGTCGAACTCGGCCGCGGGATCGGAGTCGGCGACGATCCCCGCGCCCGCCCGGACGGTCACCGCGTCGGGGTCGCCGTGTTCGACCGTCG
>CAZMLQ010000237.1:0-2332 GCA_964567195.1 uncultured Haloferacaceae archaeon
ACGGCGACGAGACGACCGTCGCCTACTGCCGGATCGGCGAGCGCTCCTCGGTCGCCTGGTTCGCGCTCCACGAGCTCCTGGGCTACGACGACACCGTCAACTACGACGGCTCGTGGACCGAGTGGGGCAACCTCGTCGGCGCGCCCGTCGAGACCGGCGAGGCGGACGACTGAGCGCCACGGACGGGGCGGGTCGTCGACCCCCGTCGTGAGCCCGAGCAGGACCGCGGCGACGACAGATCAGGCGGCCGTCGGTCCCGTGCCGACCGGGATACGGCTTGGGCCCGACCGCCCCGCGGGGCTCGCGTGACCGACCCTCGGCTCGGCTTCGAGCCCGTGTCTCACCCGAGCACGACACTCGCCAGCCGGGGCGTGACGAACGCCTCCACGGCGGCGGCGACGACGAGCACGACCGCCAGCCCGACGAACACGCGGAGCGCGTCCCCGAGCGCGGCGCCGACGGCGCGCGTCGACCGCCGACCGCGGAGCGCGCCGAGCCCGACCCGACCGAGGTGGAGGCCGACGCCGCCGGCGACGACGATGGCCGGGAGCTCGAGGACGGCGTGTGGGCCGACGAGCGCGAGCACGACCAGCGGCTCGAAGCCCGCCGCCACCCCGCCCAGCAGCGCGCCGTTGAACGCGAGCGCCGCGACGGTGGCCGCCCCGAACGCCAGCCCGCCAAAGCCCGCGCCGGCCGCCACCAGCCAGTTGTTCGCCGCGATGTTGAGAAACGGGCCGACGGGGACGGCCCCGAACACGCCGGCCACGTCCGCGGGCGGAGCGAGTCCGAGCCGGTAGGGCGCCACCGCGAGCCAGCCGACCGCCGCCCCGCCGGCCAGGACGGCCGCGCTCGCCGCGTTCGCGCCGGGGTGCTCGCCGAGAAACGCCGCGAGTCCGACCAGCCCGTCGCCGAGCCCGCGACGGAGGCGCGCGAGCGGGCCCGCGGCCGGCGGGGCGACCGCCCCGGCCCCCCGGTCGGCGTACAGCGCCACCCGGAGCCCGTCGAGGACCGGGGCGACGACCAGCCCGGTCAGCAGGCCGAGCGCGCGGGCAACGCCGCCCAGCGAGAGCGCGAGCGCGACGAGCCCCACCCCGACGAGGCCGACGGCGACCGTGCCGCCGTAGAGCAGGTAGGCCGCCGGGGCGGCGCGCCCGCGGGCCAGCGCCCCCCGGAGCGCGCCGAGCGTACCGGCGTCGTCGACGACGACCGCCGGGCCGGCGAACGCGAGGACGAGTTCGGCGCCGAGCCAGACGAGCACGAGCGCCGGCCCGAGCGCGGCGATCCCGATCCCGACCGCGAGCGCGACGGTCCCCCCGGCCGCGGCGGCGAGGCCGGCGCCGACCGCGAGTCCGACCCCCAGCGCGAGGAGCGCGAGCCGGACGGCCAGCCGGACGAGCGCCAGCCCGACGAACGCCCGCCAGTGGCGCGCGATCCCGCGTGCTCCGGCCGTGAGCGGGTCGGCGCCCGCCAGGCCCCGCTCGACCGCGGCCAGCGCGCCCGCGCCGGCGGCCGAGCGCGCGACCAGCCAGACGACCGCCGCCGCCGCGACGCCCGCGGCGACCAGCCCGACCGAGACGGGGGTGACCAGTCCCGCCAGCGCGTCGGTCAGCCCGGGCGGGAGACCGGCGGCGTCGGGGCCCGAGCCGCCCCCGTCGCCCGGGAGCGGCGACGGCCCGCCCACCGCGCCCTCGAGCGAGTCGAGCCCGCGCAGACGCTCGACGACCGGGGCGATCCGGCCGGTCGTCGAGAGATACAGCGCCGCGGCGGCGACGGCGGCGACCAGCGGCGCGCGCGCCACGGCGGGCGCGCTGGCGACGAGCAGGTAGTACGGGAGGAGCCGCGCCGGGCGACGGCAAAGGAGGGCGGGCCCGGCGCGCAGGGCGGCGGTGAGGTCCATAGGACTGGCTCCGGCCCCGGCACACGTCAGGGTTCGGTCCGCGTCCGTGACGGGCCGACGGCGCGGCCACGCGCCGGACGGTGGCTACAAGAGCGCCCCGCCCGGAGGGCGGCCATGGACGGCCAGGACCTCATCGAGCGGCTCCGCGACGACCACGAGACGGCGCTCTCGCGGCTCGGCTCCTCGAAGGCGCTGTACGCGGCGACGGACGGCGAGATGACGGCCGCGGCGGTGCGGGTGGCCGCGGCCGACGAGTGTCACCTGGCGGCCCGGACCTTCGACGCCTGGGCCGCCGACGAGGACGACGAGCGCGCGACCGAGGCGTTCGCGGCCGCGACCGAGCGCGCGCGGGAGGGCTACGACCTGATCGCGCCCGACGACCACGCGCCCGCGGACTCGCTGCCGACCTACGCCCACCTCGACGGCGTCGAGGGG
>CAZMLQ010000238.1:0-2280 GCA_964567195.1 uncultured Haloferacaceae archaeon
AGGCGGCCGCGACGAGCGGGAGCTGCACCAGGGCGGCGAGCAGCCCCGCGCCCACGGCGCCGTAGGCGAGGCCGACGCCGAGGTCGCGGCGTGGGTTAAACTCGGTCACCGAGCACCACCTCGACGGAACACGGTTACCGCTTCAAGCCCGCGCCGATCCGACGAGGGGCGGACGACCACGCGGACCGGGAGCCCGGCGAGGGTCGCGTCGGCGGCGAGCCCGTCGCCCAGCGCCGAGACGCGGCCGCTCGCGATTGCTCCCCGGAGTAGCGTCGCGGGGTCGGCGCCCAGCTCGCCGAGCCGCTGGCGGGCGCGCTCCCGGGCGTGGTCGGAGACGCGGATGAGGGGCTCGCGGTGAGTCATTCAGCGGTCACCCCCTTCCCCTCCGCGAGGGCGGCCGTCGCGATCTCCTCGAGCCGCTCGGCGGTCCGGCCGGTCCCGTCGACGGTCCCGTCGGCCTCGATCGTGTGCTCAACGCCGAGCTTCTCGATCTTGACGACGGCCTCGCGTCGGTCGACGGCAAGTATTTTCACCCGCCGCGAGCGGACGGCGTTCGCGATCGCGTGCAGCGGCGCGGCCGTGTTACCGTCGGTCGGCTCGACGACCTTTAGCCGCGGCGCGGGGAACGTGTAGTACTCGACCGGCGCGCCCTCGAGGCTCGTCGCCGGGATCGCACTCCGGCCGTTGTACCCCGGCCGCCACTCCCCGAGCTCCGCGCGATAGACGACCAGCGCGACGGGAACGTTCGGGTCGTATTCTTCGTTTCCGTCGTACTCCGCGACGGTGAGGCCGTGAAACAGTTTCCAGTCACGGGCCGCGACGGGCGGGGTGTTGACGACGACCGCGGCCTCGCGGTCCTCCGGGCCGGCGTCGCGATCGACGACCACGTCGCCCGTCTTGAGCTCCGCGGTGTTCATCAGAACCAGCCCCCGCTTTCGCTTGCGTGCGTGTTGACGCTCGAGCTCCGCGCGGAGCCACACCGCGACCGTTTCGCGGTCGACGGGCGGGTCGTCGCGATCGGCGAACCCGAGGACGGCCTCGGGCGTCGGCCGCGTGAGCGCCTCCGCGAAGTCCTCGAGCCGGTCGCGATCGACGCCGAGGCGGCGGGCGATCGCGTCGGTGTCCGGGGCGCCATTCATCGAGTCACCTCCTCGGCGCCGCCGAACGGCGCGACGGCTTGATGGGCGTACTCGTCTCGCCAGCCGCTCGAGGCGTCGGGTTGTTCGCGCGGGTCGTCGGCGAGCTGCTCGCCGTACCGCTCGGCGATCGCGTTTGCGTCGAGTGCTTTGATTTTGTGGCCGTGCGTCGTCGCGTCGGTCGTACTTTCGTCCGGCATCGTGTGGTCGTATTAAATCTGACCGACACGAGGCGAGGGTCGAGGTACCGGCGACGACCGACAACAACTAAGTGTGGCCGTCGACAAGAGGCAGTACCGACCGACACCTCGGTCGGGGTCGCTCCGGATCCAACGCGCGCCGCGGACCTCGCACAACTTGGGTAGAGCTGAGGAGGTCCCCGGTGCGGATCCGGGGGCCGATTCATCCTTTCAATCCAACCCGCCAGGGCTGGGTGTGCGCCTCGATTTCTTAGTCGGATAGTGGCTGCCAGGGTAAAAAAGAGTGTCGGCAGACGTGTGTTTACCTCGCCGGGGAGACTGTTTCCCAGGATTTCATGGGAACTTGCCGAGATAAGATAACCACAAGATAAAAACCCCGTAACCCTGTAAACAAGGCGTATACGATACGTGAGCGGCCGGGTTTGAGGTCCGCGGCCGGCGAACGTATCAGGATCCGGATAATGACACCACCAAATTCAGACGATCGGCACCAGGGGCGGCCGGTAGTCTCGGTTCGCGTCGACAAACCTGTAAACGAGAGGTTAGAGGGCCTGATAGGGGGAGATGACACAAAAGCGGACGTGACGCGCGAGGTAATCCGTCGCGGGATCGCCGCGTGCGAGCTCGGCGCCGAGCCGCGCGCGCTCGCCGAGCGTGCCGAGAAACTCGAGGAGGAACTCGACAGGGGCGTGATTGAACGCCTCGACTGGCCGGGGCGCCTGCTCCTCGGTGGGGCCTTCCTCGCGACGCTGGGGCTCGTGCTCGTGCTGGGACCGTTCGCCGCCCAGGAACTCGGGGTGTTGCCCGAGGTCGTCGATCCGATCGCCACCGCTGGCCTGCTCGCGGCGCTGGTCGGTGCTGGGGTATTCACGCTCGGCGGGGTGTGGTCGGCCGCGCGGTCGCTTCTCCGGGCGATCGCCCCGGACATTTAGCCCTCGCGCTCG
>CAZMLQ010000239.1:0-2264 GCA_964567195.1 uncultured Haloferacaceae archaeon
AAGTAGGGACGGGCTGTCCCGAATCAACGCCTGCGGAGACTGCGCTCCCTACGGGGACCACTTCGGTCCCTGCAAAGCGCGTCGTGGAAACAGGAAGCCCCACCCTCAACGAGCGAGCGTTAGCGAGCGAGTAGGGTGGGGAGGAAGTCACGCGCCGTCGGCCAGGTCCGGGCCGGGCTCGACGCCGGCACGCGCGAACAGCCCGCGGGCGCGCTCGGTCGCCCGGGCGCGGACGGCGTCGGCGTCGAGGGTCAGGAGCTCGCGGTCGCGCATCAGCACGCGGCCGTCACAGACGGTGTGGCGCACGTCCCCGCCGCGGACGGCGTAGGCGAGATGCGAGACGAGGTCGTGGTGGGGGTGGAGGTGGGGCGCCGAGAGATCGACCACCGCGAGGTCGGCGAGCGCGCCCGTCTCGATCCGGCCGGCGTCGAGCCCGAGCGCGTCGGCCCCGCCGGCGGTCGCCGCCCGGACCGCCGCGGCCGCGGGCAGGGCGGCCGCGTCGCCCGTCGAGAGCTTCGCCAGCAGCGCGGCGTCGCGCAGCTCGTCGAACGGGTCGAGGTCGTTGTTCGAGGCCGCGCCGTCGGTGCCGAGCGCGAGCCCCACGCCCGCCTCGCGCAGGCGCTCGACCGGCGCCGCGCCGCTCGCGAGTTTCATGTTCGAGGCCGGACAGTGGACGACCCCCGCGCCCGACTCGGCCAGCAGGTCGATCTCCGCGTCGGTCAGGTGGACACAGTGTGCGAGGAAGTCGCCCTCGCGGAGCAGCCCCTCGTCGCGGGCGTACCGGAGCGGTCGCCGGCCCGCGCGCTCGAGTACCGGCTCGACCTGGTGGGTGGGCGTCTCGTTGGCGTGGTAGTGAAGCGGGAGATCCCGCTCGGCGGCGGCGTCGCGCAGATCGTGGAGGAAGGGCTCGCCGACGGTCGCCAGCGAGTGAGGCATCAGCGCGGCCGAGATCCGGCCGTCCGCGGCGCCGTCGAGGGCGTCGGCGGCCGCGATCGCCGACTCGACGTCGGCGCGGGCCGCGGGCTCGTCCTTGCCGGCCGTGACCACGCCCTGGCCGAGCGTCGCCCGGACGCCCGCGCGCTCGACCGCGTCGGCCACCGCCTCCATCTCGAAGTACATGTCGGCGAACGCGGTCGTGCCGGCGCGGATCATCTCGACGAGGCCGAGCTCGGCCCCGACCCGGACGTCGGCCGGCTCGAGCGCCGCCTCGACCGGCCAGATCGACTCCTCGAGCCACGGGGTGAGCGGCCGGTCGTCGGCGTAGCCCCGCAGCAGCGTCATCGAGACGTGGGTGTGGGCGTTGACCAGCCCCGGGATCACCAGCCCGCCGGTCGCGTCGAGGCGGGCCGCGCCCGCGAGGTCGGGGCCGACGGCGTCGATCCGGCCCGTCCCGCGGTCGATCCGCACGTCCGCTCGCTCGACCGTCCCGTCGGGCCGGAGCACGCGCCCGCCGGCGACCACCAGCGGCCCGGCCGGGTCGGCGTCCGCGTCGGGATCGCTCTCGTTCACACCCGGCCGTCGGCCGCGGGGGTGATGGCTCCGTCGCCTCGGCGGGGCGAAAGCTACACCCTGGGGGGCCCCGAGAGGCCGGTATGCGCGTCGCCGTGCCCAACAAGGGCCGCCTGCACGAGCCGACGATGAGCCTCCTCGAGCGGGCGGGGCTACACGTCGAGGAGGGCTCGGACCGGAAGCTCTACGCCGACACGGTCGACCCGGAGGTGACGGTGCTTTTCGTCCGGGCGGCCGACGTGCCCGAGTACGTGGCCGACGGCGCGGCCGCCGTCGGGGTGACGGGGCTCGACCAGGTCCGCGAGTCTGGGGTCGAGCTCGCCGAGCTGCTCGATCTGGAGTTCGGCCGCTGTCGGCTCGTGCTGGCCGCGCCCGAGGACGGCGAGATCGGGACGGTCGCGGACGTCGCCGGGGGGACGGTCGCCACCGAGTTCCCCCGAATCACCCGGTCGTACCTCGAGGACGCCGGCGTCGACGCCGAGGTGGTCGAGGTGACCGGCGCGACCGAGCTGACGCCCCACGTCGATATGGCCGACGCCATCGTCGACATCAGCTCGACCGGAACGACGCTGGCGGTCAACCGCCTCGCGGTCGTCGACACCGTGTTGCGCTCGTCGGTCCGGCTGTTCGCCCGGTCCGACGCCACCGACGATCCGATCGTCGAGCGGCTGGCGACCGGGCTGGGCTCGGTGCTGGCCGCCGACGGCCGGCGTTATCTGATGATGAACGCCCCTCGCGACCGGCTCGACGAGGTG
>CAZMLQ010000240.1:0-2257 GCA_964567195.1 uncultured Haloferacaceae archaeon
CGAACCGCTGGCGCTTGGCGGAGTCCTGCAGGTCGATCCCGCGGACGATGTGGGTGACGCCGGTGAGGTGGTCGTCGATCCCGCTCTGGAAGTCCAGCATCGGCCAGCAGCGGTAGTCGGCGGCCGCCTCGCGCGGGTGTGGCGTGTCGATCATCCGGAAGGCCACCCAGTCACGCAGCGCGGGGTTCTTGTGCTCGATATCGGTCCGCACGCGCAGCACCATCTCGCCCGCGGCGTGCTCCCCCTCGACCATCGCCTCGAACTCCTCGCGGACCGTCTCGGCGTCCTTGTCGCGGTGGGGACAGGGCTCGCCGGCGTTCTTCAGGTCGGAGAACTCGCCGGCCGGACAGGAGCACGTGTAGGCCCCGCCCAGGTCGATCAGTTCGCGGGCGTGCTGGTAGTAGGTCTCCACCCGGTCGCTGGCCCGCAACACCGCGTCGGGCGCGAAGCCGAGGTAGTCGACGGCGTCCAGGATCGCGTCGTAGGCAGCGAGGTCCGGCCGCTTGGTCTCGGGGTCGGTGTCGTCGAACCGAACCAGGAAGCGCCCGTCGTAGCGCTCGGCGTAGGTGCCGATGACCGCGGGCATCCGGGCGTGACCCAGGTGCCAGGGGCCGTTGGGGTTCGGGGCGGCCCGCATCACCACCTCGTCGTACGCGTCGACGTTCGGGAGGTCCGGGAGCGGGTGTTCGTCCTCGTCGTCGCTCTCGAGCGCCGCCAGAGCGTCCGGGTCCAGTTCGGCCAGTCGCTCGCGGCGCTCGTCGGCGTCCATCCGGTTCACCCGCTCGACCACGGGCGCGACGACGCCGGGCACCTCGCCGCCGTGCTCGCGAAACTCCGGGTGCTCGCCCATCAGCGGGCCGATCACCGCGTCGACCTGTGCGTCGCTCCCGTGCTTGACCGCGTTGGTCAGCGCCGCCCGCTCGGCGGCGTCCTCGACGCGGTCGCGCAGGTCGTCGTCCATCGACTGCCGGTTCGGCGCGAGGGATCAAAACCCCGCCGTTCGAGCCCGCGGACGTCGACGACCGGCGGCGGACGCCCGCCCGTGGTTCGGCCCTCGCCGGCGCGGATCCGGGCCCCCTTCAGAGCACGTCCTTGACGACGACGCCGAAGCCGGCCGCGGAGACACACAGGGCCACCAGGCCGCCGACGCCGGTCAGGGCCAGCCCGCCGTTGATCGCCGCGCCGACCGCCAGCGGGCGCAGCGGCCGCTCGTCGATCCCGCCGACCAGTCGGTCGCCGATCGCCAGGAAGGCGACCGCCGACCCGACGTACACCAGCACGGCCGTGACGACGATCAGCGGGATCGCCACGAGGATCCCGATCAGCGTGATCACCAGCACGATGGCGGTCAGCCCCACGAGCACCAACACCAGGAAGCCGTAGACGAAGGCACCGACCGGGTCCTCGAGGAAGGCCCCCGCCCGCCGCTCGACGTAGCCCGGGGAGAGGGCGAGCAACACCGCCCCGACCAGGAGCGTCAGCAGGAAGGAGCCGATCGCGCCCGACACCACCCCCGCGGCCGCGTCGACGACGCCCAGGTCGGGGACCTCCACCGAGACCTGTCCGACCGTCCCGAAAGCGTTCATACTGACCGCCGTCGATCCGGCGACGCGAAAGCGTTCACCCGCGGTGGCCGCCCGCGCCGCTCAGTACTCACGCTCCACGAGGAAGTCGGCGATCCCCGAGAGCAACTCCCGGGGCTCGTTGTCCGGAAGCGTCCGGAGTCGTTCCTTGCCGCTCGCGATGAACTCGCGGGCGGTCCGGCGGGCGTACTCGATGCTGCCGGCGGCCTCCAGGCGCTCCACGGCCGCGTCGATCTCGGTCTCCGTGACCGTCTCGACGGAGTCGGCCTCGACCAGTCCGTCGACGTCGACGCCCTGCTCGCGGGCGTGCAGCGTGACGATGGTGCTCTTGCCCTCGACCAGGTCCGATCCCCGCTGTTTGCCCAACTGTTCCGAGGGGGTCGTCAGGTCGAGCAGGTCGTCCTGGATCTGGAACGCCCGGCCGACGTCGAGCCCGTAGCCGTACAGGGGGTCGACGGCGTCGTCGGCGCCCAGCAGCGCCGCCGGGATCGACGCCGCGGCGGCGTACAGGACGGCGGTCTTCAGCTCCACCATCTCCAGGTACTCGTCGGTGCCGACCCCGTCGGCCGACTCGTAGTCGATGTCGAACGACTGGCCCTCACAGATCTTCGTGCAGGTGGTCGCGAGCTTCGAGAGCGCGCGGACCGAGCGGTCAGGGCCGCGCCGGTGTCGAG
>CAZMLQ010000241.1:0-2224 GCA_964567195.1 uncultured Haloferacaceae archaeon
ACGTGCCGTTCGAACCGGGCCGCACCGACGCCACCCAGGAGCAGACCGACGTGGACTCGTTCGAGGCGCTGGAGCCCGCCGCCGACGGCTTCCGGAACTACCGGGCGGCCGACGCCGACCGACCGGCCGAGGAGCTACTGGTCGACCGGGCCGACCTGCTCGATCTGACCCCCTCGGAGACGACGGCCCTGGTCGGCGGCATGCGGGCGCTGGGCGCGACCCACCGCGGCTCCGACCTCGGCGTGCTCACCGACCGCCCGGGCGCGCTGACCAACGACTTCTTTCTCAACCTGCTCGACATGGACACCGAGTGGGAGCCCGCGGCCGACGCGGAGGGCGTCTTCGAGGGCCGCGACCGCGAGACGGGCGAGCCGGTCTGGCGGGCGACCCGCGCCGACCTCGTCTTCGGCTCCGACGCCCGGCTGCGCGCGCTCGCGGAGACCTACGGGGCCGCCGACGGCGAGGAGCGACTCGTCCGTGACTTCGTCGACGCGTGGCACAAGGTGATGACTCTCGACCGCTTCGACCTCGAGTGAGCCGGGGCGACGCCGGCCCCCGCCGGCGTCTCGCCCCCTACGACCGGTCCGGGCCCGGCGCGCGAACCCACGCCACCGGGGTCGGCGCGGTCCGGACCAGCTTGGCGGCGACCCCGCCGAGCACGTACCGGTCGAACGCCGTCCCGTCGCCGGTACCGACCACGGCCAGATCGATCCCGGTCGCCGTCGCGTACTCGCCGATGGCGCGGGCCGGCTCGGCGTTCTCGACGACGGCGGTTTCGGTCTCGACGGCCGCCGTCGCGGCGCGTTCGGCCGCCGTGGCGACGATCGCCTCGCCGGCCGCCCGCGCCGGCCCCGTGTCGGGACCGAGCCGACCGGTCTCGACGACGTGGAGCAGGTGAAGCGTCGCGCCCGTCGCGGCCGCGGTCTCGATCCCGGTCGCCAGCGCGCGGTCGGCGCCGGGGCTCCCGTCGACCGGGACGAGGATGCGGGCGGGCGGGTAGGTCGGCGACGGGTGGCGGTCGGGCGTGATCGCGAGGACCGGGGCCGGCGCGGTCTCGATCACGCGCTCGGTGGTGCTCCCGAGCAGGTAGCGTCCGAGGTCGCGCCGGCCGGTGGTCGCCACGACCACACAGCCGACCGCGACGCGCCCGGCGTACTCGACGATCGACGCGCGTGGCTCGCCCCGACACACCGCGGTCACGACCGGCACGTCCCGGGCGGTCGCGCGGGCGGCCGCCTCGTCGACGGTCCGCTCGGCCGCCGCGACGAGCGCGTCGGCCGCGTCGGTCCCGGCGACGTCGACCCGGTCGGTGTCGGCGACGCTGAGCACGTGGAGCGTGGCGTCGTGGGCGGTCGCGACCGCGAGCGCGTACTCGAGTGCCGCCGCCGCGGGCTCGCTCCCGTCGGTCGCGACGAGGATCCGGTCGTACACACGGTCCGGGGACGCCCCCGATCGGCCTGAGGCTTGGGCCGGGAGAGCCACGGGGGTGTCCTCGACCGTGGCTCGCGGACCGGTCGGTGGACCGGCGCCGACGCCGGGCCGATCCGGATCTCGACGAGCGCGCCCGCCCCGTCGCCGCCGTCCCCCGTCGTGCCGTCGTCGCGGTAGATCGCGTCGGGCCGGTCGGCGACCGCGGTGGCGAGGTGGGCGCTCGGCGGGGCTCGCCGATCAGGCGCTCGACGCGGTCGGGGACGCCGTCGCCGTCGTCGTCGCCGTTGCTCACGCCAGGAAGTCCGGGCTGGTGGTGCGCTCGTCGCGCTCGGCCCGGAGGTGGCGGCGGAACTCGTCGGGGTCGACCCCCTCGCGCTCGCGCTCGGCGCGGTCGCGGACCGAGACGGTCTCGGCCGACTCCTCGCGGTCGCCCACCACCAGCATGTAGGGGACGCGGTCGTCGTGGCCGGCGCGGATCTTGCGCCCGACCGTCCAGTCGTGGTCCTCGACCGAGACCCGGAAGCCGTCATCGTCGAGCGCCGCGGCGATCCGGTCGGCGTACGCGCGGTTGTCGTCGCTGACGGGGACGAGCCGGACCTGCTCGGGCGCGAGCCAGAGCGGGAACTTGCCGTCGAAGTGCTCGATCAACACCATGAAAAAGCGCTCGTAGGAGCCAAAGAGGGCGCGGTGGATCATCACCGGCCGGTGTTCGGCGTTGTCCTCGCCGACGTAGGCCAGGTCGAGACGCTGTGGCATGTTGAAATCGAGCTGGACGGTCGGACCGTCCCAGTCG
>CAZMLQ010000242.1:0-2196 GCA_964567195.1 uncultured Haloferacaceae archaeon
CGAGGTTGTCCATCACGTAGGCGAACTCGAAGCCGCCCTTGCCCTTCTCCTCGGCCTCCTCGCGGTACTGCTCGATGACGTGCTCCGGGACCGAGCCGGTCTCGAAGAGCAGCCGTCCGACGAGGGTGCTCTTCCCGTGGTCCACGTGGCCGATGATGGCCAGGTTCTGGTGGGGTTTGTCGCTCATTTTGGGGTATCGCGCGTAAGGCGCTGTGTGCGTGAGGTTCGGCAGAACGACCTAAAACGGTTTCGATACGCCGTACGAGCCGCTCTCGCGGCCGCTGACGGGCACAGGCGCTACGACAGCCGGCCCACGTCCGCCAGCACCGCCGTCGCCGTCTCCGGTCCGCCCGCGCCCCGGCCCGAGAGGTTCAACCGCCCGGCTTCGGCCGTCTCCAGCTGAACCACGTTCCGGGTGCCACCGACCGCCAGCGGCCCCGACTCCGCGACCAGCCGGGGTCCGACCCGGATCCCCTCGGGCGTCGCCTCGCCGATCAGCCGGACCGTCCGGCCCTCCTCCGCGGCGAGCTCGAGCGCGCTCCCCGGGATCGAGGTGATCCCCTCGACCGTCGCGTCCGCGAGCGTGAACTCCCGCTCGCCCCGCGCCAGCACGTTCGCGAGGATCACACACTTCAGCGCCGCGTCGGTCCCCTCCACGTCGAACGAGGGGTCGGCCTCGGCAACCCCGAGATCCTGGGCCTCCGCGAGCACGTGCTCGTAGCCCAGCCCCTCGGCGGCCATCCGCGAGAGGACGAAGTTCGCCGTCCCGTTGAGCACGCCCCGCGCCGCGGTGATGTTGGCCGGGTCGTAGTCCGCGACCGTCGACAGCACCGGGATCGCGCCCCCGACCGTCGCCTCGAACAGCACCTCGCCCGCGCTCTCGGCCTCGGCCGCCCGGAGGTCGGCGTAGCGCTCCGCGACCGGCCCCTTGTTCGCCAGCACGGCGTGGCGGTCGGCCGCCAGCGCCCGCCGGACGTGCGAGAAGCCCGGCTCGGCGTCGCCGAGCGTGGTCGGCGTCGCCTCCACCAGGACGTCGTAGGCCGCGGTCGCCTCCAGCGCCGTCTCGGGCTCGGCCTCGCCGACGGCCCCGGTGTGCTCCTTGCGTTCGAGCACCGCCTCGGGGTCGAGTCCCGCCGGATCGACGGCCCCACTCCGCGAGTCCGCCACCGCGGTCACCTCGTGGCCGTAGCCCGCGGCGAGATCGATCACCGACCGCCCGACCGCGCCCGCGCCGACGACGGCGAGTCTCACGCCGACCCCTCCGCGAGCGGCTCGATCACGCCGAGCCCCTTCTCGGCGGCCACCGTCCGCACCGTCTCGAGCGCCGCCGTTGTCTCCCCCTCGCGGACGGCCAGCCGGAGGCGCGCGCTCGCGCCCCCGCCGCGCTCGGAGGGGCCCGACAGCGACAGGTCCGCGATCGAGGCCGCCGTACACTCCTCGATCCGGGTGACGGTGTCCGAGAGGTCGGTCTCGACGAGGTCGCCGACCAGCAACAGCACCACCGCCTCGCCGTAGCGCTCGGCCCCCGCCTCGACGACGTTGACCCCCGCCTCGCGCAGCGCGTCGACGATGACGCCGAACCGGTCGGGCGGACACTCGACGTCGACCTCGACCGGGATCCGGCCCCGCGGGGTGAGGTTGCCCCGCTCGTGGAAGATCGAGAGCAGGTTGCCGCCGTGGTCGGCGATGGGCCGGAGCGCGGCCAGCAACTGCCCGGGCTCGTCGACCAGCTCGAGCCGGATCGTGTGGGGCTGGGGCCGCTCGCCCCCGTCGGTCTCGGCCGTCTCGTCGCTCATCCCGTCACCCCCACGGTCCGTGCCGACCCGATCGCGGCGATTGTGATCGGCGACGGACCGTGGGCTGGTGGTTCCGTGCCGGATCGTCGCCGTGGGGTCGTCGTGCCCGTGGGCATGTCTCGTGCGAACCGGCGGCCTGGGTATAAACCTTCCCGGTCGAGTCCAGCGCGAGTGGCCGCGCTAGATGTAGTCGATCGACGGCGGCAGCTCGAGCTTCATCCCCTTTCGCTCGCGGATCTGCCCGATCACGTCGCGCTGGAGGCTGTCGGCCATCGTCCGAAAGCCCGCGTTCTCCGTGTTCCACGACGCGCGGCCCTCGGTCGCCGAGCGGATGTCCGAGGAGAAGCCGATCATCTCCTCGACCGGGGCGACCCCCTCGACCACCATCAGATCGCCCTCC
>CAZMLQ010000243.1:0-2186 GCA_964567195.1 uncultured Haloferacaceae archaeon
GCGGGCTGTGCTGGTCGCGGGCTGTGCTGGTCGCGGGCGCAGCGAGCGACACAGCGGCTGCGTCGCCGGGCGGATCGTGACACGCGTCGCTGGAAGTCACTCGGGCGGAGAAACGCCCCCGCTATCGGCGCCGGACAGGATCGCTATATCGGCGGTCGTGACTGGGAGAGTATGATTTGAAGCCGGGGCGGAGACGCGAGCAGAACCGCATACCTGTAACGGGAGTTCGGACGAAGTTTGAACAGATCTGCGCCGATGTGGAACTGATACTGTTTTATTGTTGAAAAATCTACTTTTGTACGCTCTTCCACGCTTCGAGCGCATGCCACACGAGAAATCGCGCCGACGGTTCCTTGCGGGAGCCGGCAGCATCGCGACCCTCACGCTCGCTGGCTGTGCCGGCAGCGACGACGGAGACGACAGCACGGACGAGCCGAACGCGGACGACCAGATGAGCGACGAAACCGGCGAGATGGGCGAGGCCGAGCCGACGACGTTCACGGTGCGCATCGAGAACACCGGTCCGACGGACTTCTACGGCGACGACACCGCGACCGGCGGTCAGATCTGGATCACTCCCGGCGCCTGGGCGGTTCACACGGGCTCGAATCCGATCTTCGAGCAGGGCGACCCCGCCTCCGTCGGGTTGGAGGCGCTCGCCGAGGCCGGCCCGCCGACCGGCTTCGAGGGACAGCCCGGTCTCGTCGACGAGCTTCCGGAGATCGATACCGTCGTCGACGCAGGCGCGTACGCGCCGCCGGACACCGTCGCCGACCCCAACGACCCGATGGGCGAGGTTCCCGGCGCGCCGCCGATTGCCCCCGGCGGCGCCTTCGAGTTCGAGGTGGAAGGCGAGCCGGGCCAGCTGTTCAACTTCGCGTCGATGTACGTTCCCTCCAACGACGTTTTCGTTTCTTCCGCGGCCGGTATCGAGCTGTTCGACGAGGGAGAACCGGTCAGCGGCGAGGTCGGCGAGGACATCGCGCTGTGGGACGCCGGAACCGAGCTCAACGGTCGGCCCGGCGTCGACCGGGCCGGCGCTCCCTTACAGGCTCAAAACGGCGGTCCGATGGCCGGGCCCGAAGAGGGCGTCGTCCACCGCCTCGACACCATCGACGACGGGTTCGACTACGCCGACGCGAGCGAAGTCGTCGACGTGGCAGTGACACACGACGGCGACGGCTCGTTCACGGTGCGCATCGAGAACACCGGTCCGACGGACTTCTACGGCGACGACACCGCGACCGGCGGTCAGATCTGGATCACTCCCGGCGCCTGGGCGGTTCACACGGGCTCGAATCCGATCTTCGAGCAGGGCGACCCCGCCTCCGTCGGGTTGGAGGCGCTCGCCGAGGCCGGCCCGCCGACCGGCTTCGAGGGACAGCCCGGTCTCGTCGACGAGCTTCCGGAGATCGATACCGTCGTCGACGCAGGCGCGTATACCCCATCGGACACCGTCGCCGACCCCAACGACCCGATGGGCACGGTTCCCGGTGCGCCGCCGATCGCTCCCGGCGGCGCCTTCGAGTTCGAGGTGGAGGCTGACCCCGGCGAGCGGCTGTCGTTCGCGTCGATGTACGTCCCCTCCAACGACGTGTTTATCGCTCCCGAACCGGCGATCGAGCTTTACCACGACGGCGAGCCGGTCGAGGGTGGCGTGGCTGAATCCGTCAGCCTCTGGGATGCGGGCACCGAGCTCAACGGCCGGCCCGGCGTCGACCGGGCCAGCGCTCCCTTACAGGCTCAAAACGGCGGTCCGATGGCCGGGCCCGAAGAGGGTGTGGTCCACCGCCTCGACACCATCGACGACGGGTTCGACTACGCCGACGCGAGCGAAGTCGTCAGCGTCGTGATCGAACCACAGTAACGCAGTGTCGCGTGCGTCGGCGTCGCGCCCGGCGCGTCCGCCGGATATCCGCTCGCGTATCTCGGCGGGAACGTCGGGCGTGCCGTCCGACTCGAATCGCGTCGGACCGCTCGTCTCGGAGGGGCGCAGTCGGGTCGACCGAGCGCAAGCGCCTGCTGGCGTCCGCCGGCGACCGGCACCCGGACCGAGACGGCCGGCGGGGACGAGTCGCGGAGGGCCACGGGAGGCCACTATATTTAAGCGGGCGGAGAGTGTCATTGACGTTGATTATGAAGAAGCTGATCAACGACCCGGACGACGTGGTCGACGAGATGATCGA
>CAZMLQ010000244.1:0-2163 GCA_964567195.1 uncultured Haloferacaceae archaeon
CCCGTGCGCGTCACCCTCCTCGGCACCGGCGACACGACCGGCACGCCGACGGTCGGCTGTGACTGCGAGACCTGCCGGCTGGCCCGCGAGCGAGGGATCGAGCGCACTCGCTTTTCGGTCCACGTCGAGAACGAACGCACCGGCGCGTCGCTGTTGGTCGACGCCAGCCCCGACTTCCGCCAGCAGTTTCTCACCCACGACGTGGCGCTGCCCGACGCCGTCGTGATCTCACACGTCCACTTCGACCACCTCGACGGCCTCGGCAACGCCTACCGGCTGGTCGACGACCTGCCGGTCCACGCGGCCGACGAGGTCGACCCCGAGACCGGGCTGAGCGTCGCCGGCACGGTCCGTAAGCGCTACGACTATCTCGACCGGGTTCGGGTCCGCCCGACGACGCCCGGCGAGCCGGCCCGGATCGCCGGGCTCGACGTGACGCTGGTCCCGGTCGACCACCCGCCGCTCGTCTGTTACGGCGTCGTGGTGACCGACCCCGAGACGGGGGCGACGCTCGCGTGTACCGGCGACACCAGCTACGCCGTGCCCGAGCGATCGCGGGCGGCGATGCGCGGCGCCGACCTCCTGCTCGCCGACGCCATCGTCCCCGCCGCGCTCTGTGACCGCCACCCGGCCGGCGGTCGCCACCACGACGCCGACGGCGTCCCCCGGACGTTCGGCACCAAACACATGACCCGCGAGGGGGCGCTCGACCTGGCAGCCGACCTCGACGCCGCCCGGACCCGGCTGGTCCACCTCGCGCACTACTACCCCGCCGAGGAGGCGTTCGCCCCGCCGCTGGCGGTCGACGGCGAGACCTACGAGCTCTGACGGACACGGACACGGACACGGGCACCGCCACCGCCACGGGGGTCGGCGTCGGCGCCGGTGTCGACGACCTCAGCGGAACCGATCGAGCCCCGCCTGTCGCCCGGTCACGCCCGCGGGCTCGGCCACCCAGCGGCTCCGCGCGGCCCGGAGCGCCGCCGCGTCGAGCGCCGGCGCCTCGCCCGGCTCGAACGCCGGACAGCCCGAGCCGCAGTCGGTCGCGGGCTCGACCACCCGGTCGTAGTGGCCACAGCGCGGTCGGCCGTCGCCGGTGAGGGCGGCGTGGGCACACGCCGGCGGCTCGTAGGTGCGCCAGCCCTTGCCGTAGGCCCGCTCCGCGATCCGGCGCCGGATCCGTCGCTTGGCGGCCGGCTCGACCCGCGCCAGGTCGGTCCGGTCGGGGGCGTCGGCGGTCGGCTCGAACCCCGGCTCCCCGACCGCGAGCGGGGTCGGCTCGCGAACCACCTCGCGCGCGCCGGTCGCGGGGTCGACCCGCCAGACCCCGACCGGATCGGGCAGGCGGTTGAGGTGGGCGCCGGTGACGTGGCTGGCGGTGGCGAGTACGACCGCGTCGAACAGCCCGAGCGCCACGTCGTGGCGGAGCTGGCGGTCCAGACCGCCCGGCCGGCCGAGGTCGGGCTTGTTCTCGACGGCGACCAGCCGGTCGAACCAGTCCTCGGGGTAGCGTGTCGTCTGGCGCACGAGCGTCCGGCCGTCCCGGCGCACCCGTTCGAGAAAGCCCCGCTCGATCGCCCGCTCGACGACCTCGGCGCGGCGCTCGGCCCGACAGTCCACCGCCGCGGCGGGCGCCACGGCCTCGCCCGCGCCGACCGACCCCTCGACGACGGGCGCGGGCAGGCTCGCGGCCGTGATCGCGGCGCGGTCGGCGAAGCCGGGGCCGGGCGAGACCGCGACCACGTCGACCACCCGGCGGCCGGGATCGGCGACCGCGCCCCCGAGCTGTCGGGCGACGAGCCGGTCGGTCGTCGTCTCGAGGCGGGCACAGAGCGCGAGCTCGAAGGCGAACTCGGAGCGCGGGGTCGGCCGCGGCGCCACCGGCTCAGTCGACGACGACCTCGACGGGTCCGTCGTCGCCGTCGCCGTCGCCGTCCTCGACGGTCGCCTCGCCCTCGCGGCCGAGATAGAGCATCAGCCCGGCGACCGCGAGCACGATCCACGACCGCCAAGAGGCGAGGTTGAGCGTGTAGCCGATGCCGAACGGCTTGGGGACGAGCATCCCCTCGCCGGGCTGCCAGTACGACGACAGCATCCGGCCGAGGCTCGGGCGCTCGAAGTTGTAGGGGACGCCAAAGACCGTGCCGGACTCGGGTCTGTCTG
>CAZMLQ010000245.1:0-2132 GCA_964567195.1 uncultured Haloferacaceae archaeon
CCATCGAGACCCGGTACCACGAGGTAGCCGAGGCGGCACTCGACGCCGGCTTCGACATGGTCAACGACATCTGTGGCTTCGCCGATCCCGAGATGCCGCGGCTCTGTGCCGAGCGCGACGTGGCCGTCGGGAAGATGGCGAGCCCACCCGACCTCGCCCGGCCCGGCGCGGTCGACGACGTGGACTGGGCGGCCCGGAAGTCGCCGGTGTGGGCCGAGCGGGCCGACTACGTCGAGAAGGTCTACGAGTCGCTCTCGCTCAACGGCTTCACCGAGAAGACGATCGTCGACCCGGCCTTCGGCGGCTGGAGCGAAGCCAAGACCACCGCCGAGGACCGCGCGACCTTCCGCCGGCTCCGCGAGTTCCGCGGGCTCGGCCGGCCGATGCTCGTCTCGATCAACCGCAAGAACTTCCTCCGCGAGGTGGCCGACCGCGACACCGAGGGGGCGCTTCCGGCGAGTCTCGCGGCGACCGCGATGGCGGTCGAGCGCGGCGCCCACGTGATCCGGACCCACGACGTGGCCGAGACCCGGGACGCCGCGCTGATCGGCGCCGAGTTCGCCCGCCGCCGGCTGCGCGAGCCCGGCGACGTGGCGGTCGAGGAGCTCGACGTGACCACGACCGGCGAGGCGACCCGCCACCTCGACCGGCTCGGCGCCGACGGGGCCCTCGCCGACCGGACCACCTGTCGGGTGTTCGAGATCGACGGGCTGGGCGCGGACGACCGCGCGGCGCTCGGGGCGGCCGCCGCCGGCACCGACGCCGTCGTCGCGCCGGCCGCGGCCGAGGACGCGGCGCTGCTGGCCGGGAGCCCCGCGGCGTTGGGGGCCGTGACCGCCACGACCGGGGGGAGTGACGCGCTCGCGGCGGCGCTGGAGCGGATCGCCGGCGACCTCCGTCCCGTCTAAGAGAAAGCTTATGCCGGATCCCACCGATAGCCCCGCTCGGACGCCAGGCGGGCACACGGGTAGGGGTACTTGGTGCCCGCCGGGCGCATACCGGCGTACCAGACACGGGGAGTGACGACCGTGGAGTTCGCCACCTGGGAGCCGGTGTACGATCTGCTCCTCGCCGATCTCGGCTTCGACCGTGCGGCCGACGAGCGCGCGCGCGATCTGCTCGCGGCCCACGCCCGCCCGTTCGACGAGCGTCGTCTCGGTCTCGACGGCCGGACCGTCGCCGTCGCGGGCGCCGGCCCGTCGCTCGAGGCGACGGCCGACCGCGCCGCCGCGGCCGACGTCGTCCTCGCCGCCTCCACCGCGGCCGACCGGCTCCGCGACGCCGGCGTCGCCGTCGACGCCATGGTGACCGACCTCGACAAGAACCCCGAGACGGCCGCCGACCTGACCCACCGCGGAACCCCGGTTGCGGTCCACGCCCACGGCGACAACGTCGCGCTCCTGCGCGAGTGGCTGCCCGAGTGCGACCTCGACAGCGTGCTCGCGACGACCCAGGCCGCGCCGGTCGGGCCGGTCGTCGACCACGGCGGCTTCACCGACGGCGACCGGGCCGCCTTCCTCGCGGACGCCCTCGGGGCCGACCGGCTCGTCTTCGCCGGCTGGGACCTCGACGATCCGACCGTCGGGGGGCTGAAACGCGCCAAGCTCGCCTGGGCCGAGCGGCTGTTGCGCTGGCTCGAACGCCGGCGCGGGGAGCGCTTCGCCGTCCTCGACGGCCGGCGCGGGCCCGACCGGTTCGAGGCCGACGCGAGCGCGACCGACGACCGGCCGCCCCGCTGACCCACGGCGCTCAGCCCGGGAGGACGATCAGCGAGCCAAGACGGGCCAGAACGAGCAGCGCGATCAGGTAGGCGAGCACGAGCAAGGCGTTGCGCCGCGGCGCCCCGGGTCGAAGCCCCGACAGGGCGACCAGCCGGCCGGAGAGCCCGCGCCGTGACGGACCACGACCCGCCCTCCGCCTGTCGGAACCACCCTCGGACGGATCACCACCGTCGTCCGTGTGTGCGAACACGAGCGAACGAACCGGCCCGGCGCTCATCCGGTCGTGACACCGCCGTCGTCCGGGTCGCCGGCGTCGTTCGATCCGCCGGCGTTGTTCGATCCGCCGGCGTCCGAGTCGCCGGCGTCGTCCGAGTCGCCGCTGTCCGATCCGCCGGCGTCGTCCGATCCGCC
>CAZMLQ010000246.1:0-2112 GCA_964567195.1 uncultured Haloferacaceae archaeon
CCAGCGGGAGCCACACCGTTTGCACTTGAAAAATCGCGTCGGCGGCTCGTCGGCGCTCGCGGTCTGTTTGATCGTGTACCAGGCCTCGCCGTGGCCACACTCGTCGCAGGTCACGTCGGTCGCGGTCGGCTTGCCCTCGAAGCTCGCGCCCGCCTCGGTCTCGATCAGGTCGTCGTCGCTTTGCTCCTCGGTCGAGACGAACTCGGCGGCGCGGTCCTCGTCGCGGGCGGCGGTCGCGCCACAGGACCGACAGACCATGGCCCCGTCGTCGGCCACCATCATCGAGCCACAGTCGTCACAGAACTGCACGGCCGGCGGTAACGGGTCGCGCCACAAGAGTGGTGCGCTCGCGGCCGCCGGCTCAGCCGTCGAGGTCGGGCGTCCCCTCGACGGGACCGTCATCGTCGACCATCGGACAGCCCCGCACCCGGACGTGGTCGGCGTCGGCCACCTCGACGATCTCGGTCCCGTCGTGGGTACACCGGACCTCGGGCGGGGCGGCGAGGTAGCGACAGCGCTGGCAGTAGGCCCTCTTCGGCACGAGGTGGTCGACACGTCGCGCCTCGGGATCGTCGCGCTCGACGCGCTCGGCCGCGCCGCCCGAGCCCACCTCGGGCTGTTCGGCGGCCGCGTTCCCGTCGTCCGCCTCGGCCCCGGTCCCGGCACCGGCGCCCTCGCTCTCGAGGCTCGCCCAGAGCTCGTCCGTGTCGATCTCGTCGACCGCGACCGACTCGAAGGGGTCCTCGTCGGCCGTCTCGACCGGCTCCGCGCCGGGCGCGGCGGCGGGGTCGGTCTCGTCGTGCCCGCCGGCGTCCTCGAGCGCCGCGAAGGCGTCGTCGTCGCGGTCGGCCCGGCGCCGGCGCACGCGGTCGGCGAGGTCACCGAACGGATCGTCGGTGCCCTCGCTCGCGTCCTCGCCCGCGTCGTCCGCCTCGCGCTCACCCATCGGTCTCGGCCTCCGTCTCGTCGAGCAGGTCGGCCGGATCGACCCCGTCGGTCGCCGTCTCACCCTCGAGGGCGGGCGGATCGCCCGTGACGAGCGTGGCGCTCCCGAACAGCCCCCGGGAGGGCTCGAGGTCGGTCACCGCGGTCCCGCAGTGGGGACACGCCGGCCGGCCGAGCAGCCCGAGCCGGACGTCGCGCGAGCAGGCCTCGCAGACGGCGGTCCGGTCGCCGCTCCGGGCGGCGGTCGCGCGGATCTCGTCGGCCACGCGACGGGCGGCGCGCTCGGTCTCGAGCGTGGCGGTCCGCTCGCGCAGGTCGACCGCCGCGCGGGCCAGCGTCGACGCCCGCGACTCCAGCTTCTCGGTCGTGTCGGTGAGATAGGAGAGCACCTCCTCGAAGTTCTCGAAGCCCTCGTCGACGTGGCGCTCGGCGGCCGTGGCGCGCTCGTCGGCCTCGCTCGCGGTCGCCGCAACGCGCTCGATTCGCTCGGCGAGGTCGGCGTGGTCGTGGTCGGCCGGCGCCTTCGCGTCGGCCTCGCGCTTGACCTGGATCACGCGCTCGCGGACGTCGGCGATCTTCTCGTCGAGCTCGGTCCCGAGCGCGTCGACCGTCCGGTCGAGGTCGGCAACCCGCTCGGGATCGACGGCGGCGTCGCCGTCGCGCCCCTCGACGGCGGCGAGTCGGTCTCGCGCTGTGTCGAGGTCGGCCGCGAGCGCGTCGAGGCGGTCGTCGAGGTCGGTCACGCGGTCGGCCAGCGCGTCGAGATCGGCCTCGTCGGCGACGGGCTCGAACTCGCCGTCGGACGCGACGACCTCGCGGTAGGCGGCGAGCGCCTCGCCGAGCACGGCCGTCCGGCTCACGCCGAGTTCGTCGGCCCGGCGGTCGACCCACCGCCGGAGCTCCTCCGAGAGGGCCCCCGCCCCGTCCCCGGACATGGCGACGGGACGTGGACGCTCCGCGCATATAACACCGCCGGCGGCCGGCTCACCGGATCTTGCGCACGTCGGAGATGTCGAAGCCCGACTCGTGGATCTCGGTCTCGAACCGGACGACGTTCTCGTCCTCCAGGCGCGAGAGCACCCCCCGGAACTCCTTGACAACCATCGTCCGCGCCCGCTTGGAGCCACCGGACTCCCACTCGAACACCAGCGTGCCGCTGGCGGCGTC
>CAZMLQ010000247.1:0-2102 GCA_964567195.1 uncultured Haloferacaceae archaeon
TGTTCGGCACCGACCTGCCGCGGGCGGGCGCCTACGAGACCGTCGCCGGCCTGATCAACGACGAACTGGGCCGGATCGGCGCGCCCGGGGACAGCGTCACCGTCGGCGGGGCGGTGCTGTCGGTCGAGGCCGTCGACGGCCACCGGATCCGGCGGGTCCGGATCGAACAGCTCGACGGCGACGACGGCGGCGAGCGCGAGGACGGGAGCGGCGGTGGACGCCGGTGATCGCCCGCGAGCCATAGCCTTTTGAACGGGCCGACACTCCGGGAAGACGTGAGCTCCGACGAGAGCCTCGAGTCGCTGGTCGTCCGCTCCGAGACGATCATGAAGTGGCTCGAACTCGGGGCCGCCTACTTCCTCGTCGCGCTGTTCGCCATCGGCGTCTTCGATCTCGGGCTGTCGCTGTACCAGCTCCTGGTGAGTGGCCGGTTCACCGACCCGAACGCGGTGATCGACCTGATCGACACCGTGTTGATCCTGCTGATCATCGTCGAGGTGTACGAGACGGTGATCGCGTTCAGCCGGAACGAGCCCGTCACCCGGATCGTCATCACGGCGGCGCTGATCGCCATCGCCCGGAAGGTGATCAGCTTCCGGACCGACGAGTTCGCCAGCATCAACGAGGCGTTCACCGCCGCGGGCGCCTTCTCGCTCCTGCTCGGGGTGTTGATCGCCGGCTTCTTCGTCGTCCGCCGGCTGGAGTACGCCGGCATCGAGGGCTCGACCGGGGCGGCGGCGAGTCTCGGCGGATCGAGTTTCGGCTCCGGGTCGGGGGGCGACAGCGGCTCCGGCTCCGGTTCCAGTTCCGGTTCGGGGACCGGGACCGGCGACGGCGACTGATCGAGCCCTACCGCGAGAGGCCGTCGGTCCCGCCCTCGGCGACGACGGCGGCCACCTCGGCCGGCGTCGTCACCAGCGCGTCGCCCTCGACCGTCCGCGCGACCGCCGCGGCGGCGGCCCCGCGCGCGAGCGCGTCGGGGATCGACTCGCCCTCGAGCCGGGCGGTCAGGAAGCCGCCGACGAAGGCGTCGCCCGAGCCGACCGCGTCGCCCGTGTCGGCCGCAAACGCCGGCTGCTCGTGGACCGCGCCGTCGTGGAGCGCGAGCGCCCCCCGCTCGCCCCGCGTCACCACCACCGTCCGCAGGTCGTGGGCCGTCGCCAGCCCGTGGGCGATCTCGACCGGATCCGCGGCCGTCTCGAAGACGTCGACCGCGTCCCGCTCGGCGACGACGAGCACGTCGACCGCCGGCAGGAGCGCCTCGATCGTCGACCGGGCGGCGTCGGCGTCCCACAGCTTCGCCCGGTGGTTCACGTCGAAGGTGGTGGTCGTGCCCGCTTCGCGCGCGCGGTCGAGCAGCGCTGCGGTGGTCTCGCGCGCCCGGTCCGACAGCGCGGGGGTGATCCCGCTGACGTGGAACGCGCGGGCGTCCTCGACGGCCGCGACCGGGAGGTCGGCGGGCGTCACCGACCGGATCGCCGCCCCCGCCCGGTCGTAGTGGACCGTCGTGCCCCGGGGCGCGCCCGCCCGCTCGAGGTAGTAGGTGCCGAGCCGGGCGTCCTCGGTCCAGGCCACCCCGGGACGGACGCCGTGGGCCCGGAGCGTCCGGACGACCCGTCGGCCGAACGGGTCGTCGGGGAGCTTCGACAGCCACGCGGCGTCGTGGCCGAGCTGGGCGGCCGCGACGGCGACGTTGCTCTCGGCACCCCCGATCCGCGCGTCGAGCCGGGGGGCGGTCTCCAGGCGCTCGCCCGGCGGCGCGGAGAGCCGGAGCATCGTCTCCCCGAAGGTGACGAGATCGGTCACACGCGGTCCATCGACGACCGCTCACATAAGCGACGCGGCGGCCTAGTGGCGTCGACTCCGTGCCTCCCGGACGTCGGCTCCGTCCCGGACCTTGTCCTCGCACGACGGACAGACCCGCGGGCTCTCCATCCCGTTGGGCGCGAACACGCGGACGTAGGCCTCGGTGACGAACGCCCCGCAGTTCTGACACTCCGGCATGGTCGTGTGGGGCTTATTTCGCCCGTTCATAACCGTTTCGGCGAGCGTCCGACGGCGGGCACGCTCGTGCCGGCGGGCACGCTCGTGCCGGCGGGCAC
>CAZMLQ010000248.1:0-2095 GCA_964567195.1 uncultured Haloferacaceae archaeon
ACGGGGAACTGGTCGTCGTGCTCGCCGGTCAACACCTCGTCGGCCGCCTCGCGGATCGCGGCCGCGACCGCTGGCTCGAGCAGACCGAGCTCCCCGTTCGCTCGCGCGCTCGCCTTCTTGACCGCGCCGAGCGCGCCGACGAACCGCCGGCCGAACGTCCAGCCGCTGATCGGGAAGTTCTCGACCGCGCGTTGGGTCTGGGGGCCCCAGTAGGCGTCGGCGGGCACGCGCACCTCGCCGAGGCTGTCGCGCTCGATCCGGTACTCGTCCGCGTCGCCGACCTCCTCGGTCATGCTCCGCGCGTCGTGGGGTCCGGCGATAAATCGCCCGGTCGCCCGGCCGGTCAGCCCTCGCGGTCGGCCCACTCCGCGGGCGTGTACGTCGTCACGTCGAGCGCGTGGACGTCGGTCGTCATGTGCTCGCCCAGCGCGTCGTAGACCAGCCGGTGGCGCGCGACGATGGGCTCGTCGTCGAACGCCGGCGCGACCACCGTCACCGCGAAGTGGTCGTACTCGTCCTCGCCGGGGTGGGGCGTGCGCTCGATCGCGACCACCTCGCCACCCTCGATCCCGTCCTCGATCAGCCGGGCGACCGCTGCCGTCTCCATGTCCCCGAGACGGGGACGGGCACGCAAAAGCCCGCCGACCCCGTCACTGTCGGTAGCGCCGGTCGTCGTCCTGGCGGGACGGCCCGCCCGCGCTCTCCTCGTAGGTGACCCCCGCCAGGTACTCGTCGTAGGTCACGTCGTGGCCCCGGCGGAGCTGGAAGTCGAGATCGCCCGTGTCCACCGTGGTCCGGAACAGGGCGTGGATCCCCCGTCGGACGAGCTCCTCGGGGTCGGCCCCGGTCGCCGCCACCAGCATGGCGAGCTCGTTTCGCGTCTCGCGGTCGAGGTCGACGCCGACCTCCTCGCCCAGGTCGCCGTAGGCCGCCCGCACCGCCTCGTCGAGGTCGTCCAGGCTCACGTCCCCGGCTGGGGGCCACGGCTCATACCCCTTTCCCCACGGCGCCGCCGGCCGGACCGACACCGCCATACCGCGCCGGTCCCTGGCCCGACCAGACGATGGACGAGGAGCCCGGCTCGGCGCTCGCGCTCGCCCCCGACGACCGCGAGGCGGTCCGGGACGCGCTGGTCGCGTGGTACGAGCGCGACCACCGCTCGTTCCCGTGGCGCGAGACGACAGAGCCCTACCCGGTGCTCGTCTCGGAGGTGATGAGCCAGCAGACCCAGCTCGGGCGCGTCGTCGACGCCTGGCGGGACTTTCTCGACGAGTGGCCGACCGTCGAGGCGCTGGCCGCGGCCGAGCGGGCGGCCGTCGTCGCCTTCTGGACCGACCACTCGCTGGGCTACAACAGCCGGGCGCGTTACCTCCACGAGGCCGCCGGCCAGGTGATCGAGGAGTTCGACGGCGAGTTCCCCCGCACGCCCGAGGGGCTCTCGGAGCTGATGGGCGTCGGCCCCTACACCGCGAACGCGGTGGCGAGTTTCGCCTTCGACGCCGGCGGCGCGGTCGTCGACACCAACGTCAAGCGGGTGCTCTACCGCGCGTTCGGCGTCGAAGACGACGACGAAGCGTTCGAGCGGGCAGCGAGCGAACTGCTGCCCGAGGGCGAGTCCCGCGTCTGGAACAACGCCATCATGGAACTCGGCGGTGTCGCTTGCGGGACGAACCCACGGTGTGACGAGGCGGGCTGCCCGTGGCGCAGGTGGTGTCACGCCTACCGGACCGGCGACTTCACCGCGCCCGACGTGCCGACACAGCCGAGCTTCGAGGGCTCGCGCCGGCAGTTCCGCGGTCGAATCGTTCGCGTGCTGGGCGAGCACGACGAGATGGGGCTCGACGCGCTCGGTCACCGGATCCGGGTGGACTACGCGCCCGATGGCGAGCACGGCCGCGGGTGGCTTCGTGACCTGCTCGACGACCTGGCCGCCGACGGGCTGGTCGAGGTGGACGAGCGGGACGGCGAGCCGGTCGTCGGGCTGCGCTCGTGACGGGCCTGGGTCGCCGGAGTTATCCGCGCCCGCCGTCTTCGCTCGCTCATGACGACGCGCGTGGTCGCCGTCTCGGGCAGCCTCCGGGACGGGAGCTACACC
>CAZMLQ010000249.1:0-2069 GCA_964567195.1 uncultured Haloferacaceae archaeon
CGCACGGCTCCGTCCGCGCCCGCCGACCACTCAAACCTGCCGCCGGGGGACCTGACGGCGAGAACGGGTATCGGACGCGACACGATCCGCCCCGCCTTCTTGTACCGTTCATAAGCCACTCTTATGATCCGACGTGTCACTCGTCGCCGCGCCGTCTGTCGGTTTTCCGGGCCAATCTTTATGAATTCCCGTGACCGTCGGTACTGTATGAGAGAGACGGAGCGGTCCGAGCCACCCGGCGCGGCCGAGGGCATCCAGACGGAGGCGGCGTTCGACGCCGCGCTCCGCGAACTGCTGGTCGAGGCCGAGTCGAACGGGGTCGAGGTCCGGGGCGGCTGGGAGGTCGTGCCCGAGGGCGGCGACGAGGGCTGGGACCTCGAGATCGTCCAACTGCTGCGGTAGTCGGCTCTCGGCCACCACCGCGCCGCGCGTCCCGACCCCGTCGGGGGCTCCGTGGTCGCCACGGCCGACGGCGAGGGCCGTGCCGTCGGGCGGGCCTCGGTCGGTCCAGCGCCGCCGCTCGCAGGGGTAACAGTGGGGCCGGAGGGATTTGAACCCCCGATCGACTGATATCTCCGGTCCGCCTCGGTACTCCAGAGGGTCGTCGTCGCGCCCGGTGATCAGCCGGACGCTCGGTATATCAGTCTGGAGTTCGTCACCTGGCGTGGCCTCTGGAGTCAGTCGCCCTGCCTGGCTGGGCCACAGCCCCGTGACGGGCACCTACACCGACGCGTGTAAAGCGGTTACGGTCCGCGGTCGGTCTCGCCCCAGTCGCAGTCCTGGCACTTGTAGGCCGTGACGAACTCGGTGACACTCGGCATGTAGCCCACCGAGATGACGTTGCCCGCACAGTCCGGGCAGTCGCGGTCGGCGTCCTCGATCGGCTCGGCCTCCATCGGGCGCTCGCCCTCGACGAGTTCGGCGAGACGCTCGGGCGTGACCATCCGCCCCTGCACGACGCGGTTGCTCATGTCCGTCGGTCGGCCCGGAGGCAGGTAAGTCCCGCGTCCCGGTCCGTCCGCTCAGAGCCAGGGGGCGCGTGGCTCGTCGCCGTCGTCGTCGTGGTCGATGGGGAAGCCGTCGGAGCCGTCGTCGGCGCCGCCGTCGGTGTCGAAGCCGATCTCGGCGCGCGCGTCGGCGGCGTCCTCGATCGGGTCGGCGTCGGCGACGGGGCCGCCGCCGTCGGGGTCGTACGAGAAGACGGCCGTGACCGCGAGCACGCCGAGCGCGACGGGGGCGTCGGTGGGCATCAGCCCGAGCACCGAGAGCGCGAGCATCCCGAGGGCGACGGCGCTGCCGAACCGGAAGAGGTCGAGGTCGACCGAACCACGCAGGCGGGGGCCGGCCAGCGCCACGAGCAGGGCGAAACCGACGCCGACGCCGGCGGCCGCGACGGCCCGGGCGATCAAATCGAGGTCGGCGGTGACGACGAGTTCTGCGCCCGCCGGCTGGACGCTCGCCAGCGCGCCGAGCCCGACGATCACCGCGGGACGGGGGAGGTACTCGCCGACGCGGGCGGAGGCGGTCTGGGCGGCGACCGCGAGGATCACCAGCCCGGCGAAGCGCTGGAAGACGTCGAACGCGAGCACGCTCCGGATCGTCGGCGCGAGCGCGGCCTCGAGGGCGGCGACCGGCAGGAGGACGGCCCCGAGCACGAGGATCGCGGGGACGGCCTCACGGGGGCTCTCGTCCATCTCGGCGAGGATGACGGCCACGGTGGCCGAGCCGCCGAAGATGAGCAGCCCGGTCTCGACGATTCCGAACGGGACCGTCAGCGCGCCGGCGATCACCAGCGCGGGGAAGATGCCGTCGACGAGCGGGAGACACATCACCGTCGCGAGGAGCTTCGTCGTCCCCCCGACGCGTCGCTCGAGGCGGAGCGCGATCGGGTGTTCGGAGACGCTCATGCCCGATGGCTACCGGCCGTCACCGTCGGCCGGGTGGCGATGGGGTGGCGACGCCGGCGGGACGCGCCCGGACCACGGTCCGGTGGGGTCTCGCACGCCGAAGCCGAACTCCGAGAAGATCTTCCCTGTGATGGCCCGGATGCCGGTGATCGCACTCACCCG
>CAZMLQ010000250.1:0-1987 GCA_964567195.1 uncultured Haloferacaceae archaeon
AGTGGATCCACGGCCACGGCACCACCGTCGGCGGCGTGCTGGTCGACGGCGGGTCCTTCCCCTGGGCGGAACACGCCGACCGGTTCCCGGAGATCGCCGGCGACAACCCCGCCTACCACGGCGTCAACTTCGAGGAGCGGTTCGGCGAGGCCGCGTTCACCTACGCCGCCATCGCGCGCGGCTTGCGGGACATGGGCAACCAGCAGTCGCCGTTCGACGCCTGGAACACGCTCCAGGGCGTCGAGACCCTGCCCACCCGGATGGAACGTCACTGCGCGAACGCCCAGGTCGTGGCCGAACACCTCGCCGACCACCCCGAGGTCGCCTGGGTCACCTACCCGGGTCTGGAGGACCACGAGACCCACGACCGCGCCAGCGAGTACCTCGACGGCGGCTACGGCGGGATGATCGCCTTCGGCCTGGAGGCCGGCTACGAGGCCGCCCGCGGCACCGTCGAGTCGACGGAGATCGCCTCGCTGCTGGCCAACGTCGGCGACGCCAAGACGCTGATCATCCACCCCGCCTCCACCACCCACCAGCAACTCACCGAGGAGGAGCAGGCTGCCGCCGGCGTCACCGACGACATGATCCGGCTGTCGGTGGGCCTGGAGACCGCCGAGGACATCGTCGCCGACCTCGACCAGGCGATCGACGCCGCGACCTGATCGGGTCGACGACACGACCCGACCAAGCGATCGACGCCGCGGTCCGGCCCGGCTCTCGAACCCCGCGTGGTCCGGGACCTCTCGGATCGGTTTCCGAACGCCGTTTCTGTTCGGACCCGGATACGAACCGGGACGCCGATACCCACAGACCCACGCATCGAGCCGGAGGGATCGGCTGCGGGCTGCCGTGGAACTGACGGGAATCGGAGAAAAACGAGGGTTGATACGTTCGCTCGCGCTACGTAACCCATGACCGACGACGGCGACCGCGAGCGGCTGTCGCCGGACGAGGCGTTCGCGACGCTGAGCGACCCGACCAGGCTGGAGACCCTGCAGGTGCTGGCCCGGGCGGACGGCCCGCTCTCCTTCTCGGAGCTGTACGACCGGGTCGGGGCCGACGACTCCGGGGGGTTCAACTACCACCTGGAGCGGCTCGTCGGCCACTTCGTCCGGAAGGGCGAGGACGGCTACGCGCTCCGGCCGGCCGGCCACCGGGTGGTGGAGGCGGTGCTGTCCGGGGCGGTCACCGAGGAGCCGGCGTTCGACCGTGCGCGGGTGGACGAGGCCTGTGCGCTCTGTGGCGCCCCGATCGAGGTCGGCCGCGACGGCGACAGCCTCGCGATGTACTGCACGGAGTGTCCGGGCCGCTACGAGGAGGCACACGGCGCCGACCGGTCCGGTCGACCGGCCGAGCGGGGCTATCTCGGCCGGCTGCCGGTTCCCTCCGCCGGACTCCGCGACCGGACCCCCGACGAGGCGCTCCGGGCGGCCTGGACCTGGGCGAACCTCGACATCCTCTCGATGGCCGCCGGCATCTGTCCCCGGTGTGCTGGGCCACTGGAGTACTCGCTGTCGGTGTGTCCCGACCACGACGCCGCCGGCGGGCGCTGTGAGACCTGCGGGACCGACCTCCGGATCCGGACCGGCGTCGCCTGCCCGAACTGCACCTACTCCACGGGCGGGGCGGCGTCGCTGCGGTTGGTCGCGACGACGGAGATGCTCTCCTTCCTGGTCGACCACGGGATCAACCCCGTCTCGCCGGCGTCGATCAGCCGGATCAACGGCGTCCACGGCGACTACGAGGAGCGGCTGCTCTCGCGGGACCCCTTCCGCGCCCGCTTCGTCTTCGACCTCGACGGCGACCGGCTCGCGCTGACCGTCGACGACGACTTCGCGGTCCTCGATGCGACCCGTGGCCTGGCCGCCGAGGTCGCGGTCGACGGCGATCCGGACGCCGACAGCGGCGTCGAGACAGACGCCGACACGGCCTGAGTTCACCCACGAGTGAACTCGTGGGGTTCACACGGTCACAGACCGTCTAG
>CAZMLQ010000251.1:0-1971 GCA_964567195.1 uncultured Haloferacaceae archaeon
GTGACCGTCGAACAGGAGGCCGACGGAAGCGTCGCCGACGGCCGCCCGGCGGGCGTGGAGGCGGGCGACGCCGCGTCGACGGCTCCCGACGACGGGGTGGCGTCCGGTGCCGAGGAGGCGGCTGGGGCCGAGGAAACGACCGGGGCCGAGGTCGGCGCGGTCGACGAATCCGAGGACGCGGCCGACTCCGGCGACGCCCCGAGCGCGGCAGCAGACGATACGACGGCAGACGACACGGCGGCCGATGCCGCGGGGCCCCGTTCGGACGGCGATCCGGTCGACCAGATCAAAGGGATCGGACCGGCGTACGGCGAACGCCTCGCGGAGATGGGGATCGAGACGGTCGACGAGCTCGCGGCCGCGGACCCCGTCGACGTGGCCGAGGGAGCGAGCGTCGGCGAGAAGCGCGCGTCGCGATGGATCGACCGGGCGGAGCAGTTCTGAATCCGTGTGAGCGGCCGTACGGCCGGCGACGATGGTACGCCGACCGCAATCGTTTCCCGGTCACGCGCGAATCGATCTGTATGAGCCGAACGGTTCACACCGACCGGGAGACGTTCCGTGTGGCCGCCGCCGCTGCACCGGCGCAGGCGCGGATTCCGGTCGAAGTACGGGTAGACGTCGACGACCCGTTCGCGGCGTACCGCCGGGCCCGGGACGGCCCCGGCGGGATATTCTACGAGACCACCGGCGGCCAGTCCGGCTGGGGATACTTCGGCGTCGATCCTGTCGAGCGGCTGACCGTCTCGGCCGACGCGGTGGTCGCCGGAGGGGCCAGCCCGGCGGCCGGTGTGGCTGATGCGGACGACGCGGACGACGCAGGCGGTGTGAACGACGCGGGCGACGTGGGTGATTACCGGCGATCGTCGCCGTCGCTGGCAGCCCTATCGGGGCTCCTTGACGGCGAAGAGTTGGCTCGAGGCGACTGTGACGTTCCATACCCGTGTGGCGTGTTCGGCTGGCTCTCGTACGACGTCGCCCGCGAGTTAGAGGACTTCCCGCCGGCGCCCCCGGCAGGCCCCGGCGCGGCAGACGACCGCGGGCTACCACGGCTCCAGGTCGCTCACTTCGACCGCATCGCCGCGTGGGAGTGTCCGGTCGGGGCCGACGGATCCGCAGCCGATCACGAAGCGGCCGGCAGTGGGTCGTCGTCCATCACGCTCCGTGTGACCGCCTGCCCTCGGGTTCACGACGGGCTCGAGGACCCCGTCGCGGACCACGACGCGCTCAACGCGCTGTTCGAGACGGGGGTGACGCGAGCGGAGACGCTCGTTGACCGCATCGAGACCGGTGGCCCTGCCGTCGGGCAACCGCCAGCCTCGGCCGCAGCGCGGGCGACGTTCGAGAGCGACGTCGCACGAACGGGGTACGCAGACGCGGTTCGGCGGGTCAAGTCGGCTGTTCGCGAGGGAGAGACGTTTCAGGCGAACGTCTCACAGCGGCTGACAGCGCCGGCCGCGGTCCACCCGGTCGACGCGTACGACGCGCTGCGACGGGCGAATCCGGCTCCGTACTCTGGACTCGTCGAGTTCGGTGAACGGCCGAGCGGCGTCGACCTCGTGAGCGCGAGCCCGGAGCTCTTGCTCGCGTACGAACCGACCGACGATCCCGACCGTGGTGTGCGCCTCCGCACGGAACCCATCGCGGGGACGCGCCCTCGCGGCACTACGCCCGCGGCCGACGCGGCACTGGCCGACGAGCTGACCGACGACGCCAAAGAGCGGGCCGAACACGCGATGTTGGTGGATCTCGAACGAAACGACCTCGGGAAGGTGTCGCGGTTCGGCACGGTCGACGTCACGGAGTACCGCCGGGTCGACCGCTACAGCGAGGTGATGCACCTCGTGAGCAGCGTCGAGAGCGAGGCTCGACCGGACGTCGGGCTCGCAGATGCTATCGCCGCCTGCTTCCCCGGTGGGACGATCACCGGTGCGCCGAAGCCACGAACGATGGCGATTGTCGACGAATTAG
>CAZMLQ010000252.1:0-1916 GCA_964567195.1 uncultured Haloferacaceae archaeon
CCACTGCGCGTAGACGTCCGCGAGGTCGGCGCGATCCTCCCACGCCCCCTCGTCGACCGCCTTGTTCGTCCCCGCGCCGTAGCCCCCGGGCGTGGTGGTGAACACCCGGTGGGTCGCCGCCGACCGCGCCTCGTCGGGCGCCAGCCCCTCGTCCTCGAGGGCGGCCGCCTCCCGCTCGACGTGTTTTTTCACGTAGTTGCGCTCGTGTGGCTCGTCGAGCTCGACGACCGCCGCGACCGCGTCGTGGACCACGCCGGCGGCCGCGGGGAAGGCGTCGCGAAAGAGCCCCGACACCCGCGTGGTCACGTCGATCCGGGGGCGGCCGAGCTCGTCGAGCGGGATCGGCTCGACCCCCTCGACCCGGCCGGCGTCGGTCCAGACCGGCTCGACGCCGAGCAGCGCAAGCACCGTGGCGATCGTCTCGCCCCGGGTCCGGACGGTCGGGGTGCCCCACGCCACCACGCCGATCTCCTCGGGGTAGCCCCCCTCGTCGGCCCGGTGGCGCTCGACCGTCCCCGCGGCCACCTCGCGGCCGACCCGCCAGGCGCTCCGGGCCGGCACCTTCCGCGGGTCGAGCGTGTAGAAGTTCCGCCCCGTCGGCAGCAGGTCGACACCACCGCGGGTCGGGGCGCCGCTGCCCCCCGGCGGAACGTACGCGCCCGCGAGCGCGTCGGCGGTCCGGGCGACCTCCGCGCTCGCACCCCGGACACGCGGGGCCGCCTCCGAACAGAGGAACTCGAGCACCTCGCGCAGGTCCTCGTGGGCGCCGGGCGTCGCGCGCGCCTCGCCCAGCGGCTCGAGATCGACCACCAGCAGGTTCGTCGTCAGCTCGTCGTCCGGGCCGGCCTCGGACTCGGACTCGGGCAGGTCGAAGCCGTGGTCGGCCAGCGTCGCGACGAGGTCGAGGCTCGTCTCGTACACCTCGTCGGCGGCGCGGGCCAAGGGCATCCCCAGCGCGTCGTCGTAGGCGCCGGGCTCGTCGAGCATCCGGTCGTGGTCGACCCCGAGCACGCCCGCGACCGCCTCGCGCAGGCTCGGCGTGGTCCCGTTGCGCAGGCGCGTCAGCGCGACGAGATACTCGACCAGCCGGTCGTCGGCCGGAGGCTCGCCCAGCGTGTGCAGCCCCATCCGGATCTGTGTTGTCTTCACGTCGGTCAGGTAGGCGTGGACCCGCTCGACCAGCTCGTCGGTCCCGACCGCCTCGTCGCCCTCGACCGCGCCGTCGGCGAGGGTGGTGCCGGCCGCCTCCGGCCCGCGGACGTCGACGCGCTCGACCTCGCCGGCGATCCCGAGCTCGACCGCGAGATCGAGCTCGTCGACCGCCTCGCGGATCAGGCGCTCGAGCTCGGCCTCGTCGTCGGTCGCGCCGGCCTCGCGGTAGCGGTCGGCGAGGTCCTCGAGCTCGGCCAGCCGGTCGTAGGTGCCGGCCGACCGCATCACCGGGGTCAGGTGATCGACGACGGCGGCGTACGAGCGCCGCTTGGCCTGGGTCCCCTCGCCGGGGTTGTTGACGACGTAGGGGTAGACGTTGGGCAGATCGTCGATCAGCCCGTCGGGCGCGCTCGCGCCGTCGAGGCCGACGGTCTTGCCGGGCAGCCACTCCAGCGAGCCGTGGGTGCCGAGGTGACAGACCGCGTCGGCGTCGAACGACTCGCGCAGCCAGGCGTAGAAGGCCACGTAGTCGTGGGGGGGCTGGAGGTCCGCGTCGTGGTAGACCTTCGAGGGGTCGGTCCCGAAGCCACGCGGGGGCTGGACCGTCACGAGCACGTTGCCGAACTCGACGCCCGGGATCGCGAACGGCCGGTCGGGGGGCTCGCCCCACTCCTCCCGGACGGCCGCGCGGAGGTCGGGGTCGAGCGCCCGCCACCAGTCGTCGTAGGTCGCGGGCGAGACGGTGTCGACGCTCAGCTCGCGCA
>CAZMLQ010000253.1:0-1898 GCA_964567195.1 uncultured Haloferacaceae archaeon
ACGTAGACCCGCAGGTCGCGGTGGCGGACGTCGTCGCGCTCGATCAGCTCCTGGAGGAACGCCTGCCGGTTGCCCACCCGCGGGTTGACCGGCTCGGTCAGGTCGACCTTCCAGGTGCCGCCGCCGTGGGTGCCGATGGCGGTCTTGTAGACCCCGACCCCGCCGAAGCGGTCGCGGTCCTGGTTCAGCCGGTCGTTCGAGAGCGCGAGCAGGGCGTCTGGCACCTTGACGTTCCAGTCGGCCAGGGTGGCCGCGGTGGCGAACTTGTGGATCGCGGTGAGCACCGCGTCCGGCTCGTTCAGCATCGGCCGGATCCGGTTGAAGGTGCCCGCCAGCCCGAGCCCCTCGGCGGGCTCCTCGCTGTTCGAGAGCAGCAGTCGGTTGGCGATCACGTCGACCTCGGGCTCGATCGTCACCTCGCTGTCCTCGATCGAGACGGCGGTGTTCTCGCGCCGGAGCCAGACCGGGGTGTGGCCCAGGTCGGCGACGGCGTTCAGGATCGCCTTGGTCTCCTTGCTGTTGTGTAGCGAGAGCACCCCCACCCGGACGTCCGAAGGATCGGGAGACATGGCCCGTGCTACCGACCCCGGTCGCAAATGCGTGCCGGTCCCTGGTGTCGCGCGCCACCGGCCGCGAGCCGATTGGTTTAAACTCGCCGCCGACCGGACGGGAGAGTATGCCCGAGGACGGGGCCTTCAGCTTCGAGGGCGGGACGGTCCCACGGGGCGAGCGTCGAAACGTCCGGTACGCGATCAGCGAGACGTACCTGGGCGATCCGGTCCGCCTCCCGGTCACGATCGTCAACGGGGAGCGAGAGGGGCCGACCGCCTTCCTGACGGCCGCGGCCCACGGCGACGAGCTGAACGGTATCGCGGTGGTCCGGACGGTCGCTCACGACTGGGACCTCTCGGACCTGCGGGGGACGCTGGTCTGTCTGCCGGTGTTGAACGTCCCCGGCTTTCTCGCCCAGCAGCGCTACCTGCCCGTCTACGACCGCGACCTGAACCGGTCGTTCCCCGGGCGCGAGGGCTCGACCAGCGCCAAGCGGATGGCCCACCGCATCTTCCACGACTTCGTCGCCAAATGTGACTTCGGGCTCGACTTTCACACCTCGACCCGGGGGCGGACGAACGTGCTCCACGTGCGCGCGGACACGAGCGATCGCGACGTGGCCCGGCTGGCGAAGGCGTTCGGGACGAACGTGATCATCGACGGCACGGGCCCGGAGGGCACCCTCCGGCGCGAGGCGACCGCGGCCGGCGTGCCGACGATCACCGTCGAGATGGGCGAGGCCCACCGCTTCCAGCGCGGCCTGATCGACGAGGCGCTGGCGGGCGTCGAGTCTGTCCTCTCGGAGTTCGGTCTGCGCGCGACGGCCGCCGTCCGGTGGCCGGGCTGGCGGACGATCATCGCCGACGCCGACGAGAAGACCTGGCTCCGGGCCGACGGCGGCGGCATCGTCGACATGCACCACGACCGCGGCGCGCTCGTGCGCGAGGGCGACCGGATCTGTACGATCTCCAACCCGTTCAAGAACGACGACGAGGCGGTCGAGGCCCCCTTCACCGGGCTGTTGGTCGGCATCCTCGAGAATCCGGTGGTCTACCCGGGCAACCCGCTCTGTCACCTGGTCCGTCTCGACGAGGGCACCCGGCGGGCCATCGAGCGCGACCAGACGACCGACACGAACGGCGCGGGCAACGGCGCCTGAGCCCGACGCCCGCCCGCGCTCGCACACACGTAACTTCTTTACCCGGACGGATCCGAGGGTCGCGAGATGAGTCAGTCCTACGACCGGGGGCTCGTCGAGGACTTCGGCCGGTGGCGGGAGTTCTCCGCCGGCATGTGGGCGTGGGTGTTCCACAAGTTCACCGGCTGGGTGCTCGTTGGCTACCTGT
>CAZMLQ010000254.1:0-1842 GCA_964567195.1 uncultured Haloferacaceae archaeon
CCCGCTTCGCGTGCGAGGGACCGAGCGCGGGTGCGGTTCGCCCGCGCTCGGTCGGCTGGGGAGGGATGTGGCCCGCTCCCGTGGCGGTGCGGTCCCGGTGTCCTCGCGAGCGAAGCGAGCGAGGGCTCGGGAGAGCGTGCGCTCCTGGCGGATCGAAAGGGCGAGGGGCGCGTGGCCGGGGGCCCGTTGAGCCCCCGGCCACGTTACAGGCGGCCGGCGAACGCCGGCCGCTCCGGTCGCGTTCACCTGGTCGTCCGAGCGGCCACTATCCGAGGAGCGAGGCGCGAAGCGCCTCGTGCGAACGGCGATCTACAGTCGCCGTGAGCGAGCACGGCGACCGAGGATATGCCGCTCAGCGACCGCGACCGCGCCGAGGGTCTTCTACTTCACTGTGTCGGGTGCGGAAGCGCTGGAGATTGTTATGTATCGTGCGGAGTGCGTTCAAATCACCACATCAACGGAACCCACAGCCACACAGACATCATCTAGAGCCGGTCCAGAAGCCAGAGCACGATCAGTACGACGATCACGAGCCCCAGCAGCGGCTGGAGCACCCGCAACAGCCCGAACAGGATCCCGAACGTCTCGGAGACGATCTCGGCGACGATCTCGACCACGATCCAGACGGCCACCAGCGCGAGGACGAGTTTCAACAGCGTCTCGACCTCGATGTCACCCCGGTCCATACAGGAAGTCGTCGGTCGGGCGGAATATCCTTTGTGGGTCACGGCGGCGAAACCAACCCGGCGACGCGGATCGAGAGCGGGTCGACACGGGTTCCCACGCCGGCGACGTCTCGGAAGGTATTAGTAGCTGTTCGCCACACCATCGCGTAGATGAGCGAGATCCGGAGCGCTGGCGCGCACGTCGCCGTCAGCGACGGGTCCGCCCGACTTCTTCGGCGACGACGACCGGGCCGTTAGGCCCGCCACCACCACTTCCACTCCCGTCGTCCCGACCTCGAATCGCCGCCCACCCGTCGGTTCAGGGGCGGTCGCGTCACGACACAACCGACACCACACGGATGCCACTCGACACACCCACCGACGACGACCCGTCCGGGACGGTCGCGCTCGCGTTCTCGGGCGGACTCGACACGACGGTCTGCGTACCGCTGTTGAAAGAGGAGTACGGCTACGACGACGTGATCGGCGTCACGGTCGACGTCGGCCAGCCCGACTACGAGTTCGAGGAGGCCGAGGAGACCGCCGCGGCGCTCGGCCTCGACCATCACGTGGTCGACGCCCGGGAGGCGTTCGCGGACCTCTGTCTGCACGCCGTCGAGGCCAACGCCGACTACCAGGGCTACCCGCTGGGGACGGCGCTGGCCCGGCCGGTGATCGCCGAGGCGATCCTTGAGGTCGCCGAGCGCGAGGGCTGTTCGGCGCTGGCCCACGGCTGTACCGGCAAGGGCAACGACCAGTTGCGCTTCGAGGCGGTGTGGCGCGAGTCCGACCTGGACGTGATCGCGCCGGTCCGCGAACTCGGGCTCACCCGCGAGTGGGAGAACGACTACGCCCAGGAGAAGGGCCTCCCCGTCGAGGGCGGCGAGGGGGGACGCTACTCCATCGACACGAACATCTGGAGCCGGTCGATCGAGGGGTCCGAACTGGAGGACCCCGCGACGATCCCGGAGGACGACATCTACCTCTGGACGGAGAACCCGGGCGGCCGCGACGCCGAACTCGTCGAGATAGAGTTCGAGGACGGGATCCCGGTCGCCGTCGACGGCGAGTCGATGGGGTCGGTGGCGCTGATCGAGTCGCTCAACGAGCGCGCCGGCGCCCACGGCGTCGGCCGGACGGACATGATGGAAGACCGGATGCTCGGGCTGAAGGTCCG
>CAZMLQ010000255.1:0-1808 GCA_964567195.1 uncultured Haloferacaceae archaeon
CGCGCCCGAGCGCCGAGAGCAGCCCGATCTCGCGGGCGGTGAGCCGGGTACCCGGCCCCAGCGCCCGCTCGCCCGCGGCCACGTCGGCACCCGCGAACATCACGGCGTCGCCGGGCGCGACCGCCGTCCGCACGAGCACGTCGCCGTCGGCCTCGTCGGTCCGCTCGACCATCACCACCGCGTCGGCGCCCGGGGGCAGGACCGCGCCGGTCGAGATCTCGGCGCACGTCCCGGGCTCGACCTCGACGGTCGGGCGTTCGCCCGCGTGGACGGTCCCGATCCGGTCGAGCGCGACCGGGTCGGCCTCGCCCGCGTCGAAGGTGTCGCGCGCGCGAACGGCGTAGCCGTCGACGCTCGCGCGGTCGAAGCCCGGCACGTCGAGCCCGGCGTCGATCCGCTCGGCGAGCACGCGCCCCCGGGCGGCGGCGAGGTCGACCCGCTCGGGCTCGGGCGCGAGATCGAGCGACGCGATCGCCTCGTGGGCCCGCTCGGGCGGCGCCAGGTCGCGAAACTCCTTGCGCTCCATGCGCCGCGGTGGGGTGGCGAGGACTAAAGCCGTCCGCCGCGGACCGCGGGCGGAATGGGGCGGGGCGGGGGTAGAGCTTTGTCCCCGCGCCGCCCGGTCGCCGGCGTGACCCGGACCGATCCCCTCGAGATCGATCCCGACCGGCTGCGCCGGAGCGTCGACGCCTACGCCGAGATCGGCGCGACCGACGCCGGCGGCCTCCACCGGCTCGCGCTGACCGACGCAGACGCCCGCGCACGCGACCGACTCGTCGAGGCGCTCTCGGCGCTCGGCCTCGACGTCCGGATCGACGCGGTGGGCAACGTCTTCGGCCGGCGCGCGGGGACCGACCCCGACGCCGAGCCGGTGCTCGTCGGTTCGCACCTCGACTCCCAGCCGTCCGGCGGGCGCTTCGACGGTCAGCTCGGCGTGCTGGCGGCCCTCGAGACCGTCCGCGCGATGGACGACGCCGGGCACCGGACCCGTCGGCCGATCGAGGTGGTGAACTGGACCAACGAGGAGGGCGCCCGGTTCGAGACCCCGCTGCTCGGGAGCGGCGTCTACGTCGGCCGGACCGAGACCGCGACCGCCCGCGACCTGACCGACGACGACGGCGTCCGGCTGGGCGACGAGCTCGAACGGATCGGCTACGACGGCGACGACCGGGGGCCGCCACCGGCGGGGCTCGCGGCCGCGCTCGAGCTCCACGTCGAGCAGGGGCCGACGCTGGACGACGCCGGGATCCCCGTCGGGGTGGTCGAGGGGGTCTACGGGATGGCGTGGCTGGAGGCCCGGATCGCGGGCGAGTCCGACCACGCGGGCCCGACGCCGATGCACGCGCGGGCCGACGCGCTCCGGACGGCGGCGGCGGCCATCGACGCCGTCGGCGACCTGCCCGCCCGGCTGTCGGCCGACGCGGTGGCGACGGTCGGCCGGATCGAGGCCGGCCCCGGCGCGGTCAACGTCGTGCCCGACCGGGCGACGTTCTCGATCGACGTGCGAAGCGACGACGACGACGTGGTCGATCGGGCGGTCGAGGCCGCGGCGTTCGAGGTGGCGACCGCCTGCGAGCGCCACGGGACCGACCACGAGCTCGAGGAGCTCTGGCGGATCCCCCCCACCGAGTTCGCACCCCGGATCAGGGACGCGGTCGCCGACGCGGCCGCGGCGCTCGGGATCGAGAGCCGGCGGCTGGTCTCGGGCGCGGGCCACGACGCCAGACGGCTGGCGGAGGTGACCGACGCGGGGATGGTGTTCGTGCCCAGCGTCGACGGGATCACCCACAACGAGTCGGAGTACACCG
>CAZMLQ010000256.1:0-1802 GCA_964567195.1 uncultured Haloferacaceae archaeon
ACGTAGAGCAGACCGCGGTTGGCCCGCGCGAGCAGGCCGGGCTCGAACGACGGCTCGCCCTCCAGCGCGTCCGTCACCGAGAGCGAGCCGACCACCCGCTCGCGGGTCGCACCGAGGGGTAGCGTCACCAGCGGCGGCGGTCGCTCGACGGTCGGCGGGTCGGCACGCCCGCGGCAGTCGGGACAGGCCCGCGTGGGGTCCTCGGGCGGACAGCCGTACGGACAGTCGGCCACCTCCCGCCGCGGGGGCACAAGTCCCGCGAGCGCCCGGACCGCGGTCGACTTGGCGGTCCCTTTCTCGCCGCGCACGAGCAGGCCGTCGAGTCCGTCGTCGGCCGCGACGGCCAGCAGCGCCTCCTTCAGCCCGCCCTGGCCGACGATCCCGTCGAACGACGGCGCCCCCGCGCCCGAAACCCTCTTGTCGCGGCCGTGATCAAGCACAGTTGATCCGATAGCAACTGAGGTTTAACAACGTTATGCCGACCATCGGACTCTACACGGCGACGGAGAACGAACTGGGCGCGGTCGGGCGGGCGGCCGACCGGGTGGAGACGGACGTGATCGCGCGCTCCGAGGGCGACCTCGACGGGCCGGACGACGTCGACGACTTCCTCGACGCGGTTGGGGGGGCGACGGCGGTGGTGCTCTGGCTCCACGGCGGCCGGGACAGCATGCCCGGCTACGAGCACGCGGTCGAGCGCCTGCGCGAGGCGGGCGTCCCGCTGGTCGTGGTCGCGACGGGCGACGCCTTCGCGGCCGAGGACACGAGCGTCGCGGCCGGCGACCGCGAGCGGGTGGTCGAGTATCTCGACCGCGGCGGGACGGCCAACCTGGCGAACTGCCTGCGCTATCTGGTCGACGCCTACGGCGACGCGGACCGGGCCTACGACGAGCCGGTCCGGCTGCCGACCGAGGGGGTCTACCACCCGGATCAGCCGGGCGCGAGCCACGCCGACCTGCGCGCGACGTTCGACCCCGACCGGCCGACGGTCGCGGTCTGGTTCTACGAGAGCCACTGGACCCACGAGAACCTCGCGTACGTCGACGCCCAGGTCGAGGCCATAGAGCGCCACGGCGCGAACGCGCTCCCGATCTTCTGCAACCCCGCGACCGAGGAGGCCGAGGACGGCGGCTGGGACGCCGAGCGCGTCGTCGACGAGTGGCTGCTCGACGGCGGCGAGGCGACCGTCGACGCCGTCTGCTCGTCGTTCATGTTCTCGCTCTCGATGGACGAGCGGGGGCGGTCGGCCGACGACGAGGGGGCGGCCGCCGAGGAGGTCTTTCTCGACCGGCTCGGGGTGCCCGTCCTCCAGACGGTGACGACGATGCGCTCGCGCTCGCGCTACGAGGCCAGCGGGACGGGCGTGATGGGCTTCGAGCTCGCGCTGTCGGTCGCGCTCCCCGAGTTCGACGGCAACGTGATCACCCACCCCGTGAGCGGCAAGGAGCGCGGCGACGACGACGCCGGCATCGGCACCGCGCCCAAGCGCCACCGACCGATCGACGACCGGGTCGACCACGCCGCCCGGCTGGCGGTCAACTGGGCGCGCCTGCGCCACCTGCCGACCGAGGAGGCCCGGCTGGCGGTCGTACTCCACAACTACCCGCCGACCGACGACGGGATCGGCACCGCGTTCGGGCTGGACACGCCCGCGAGCACCGTCTCTCTGCTCGACGAGCTCGCCACCCGGGGCTACGACCTCGGGGACGGCCCCCCGACCGACGGCGCGGCGCTGATGGAGCGCCTGACCGCCCAGCTCACCCTCGACGACCGCTGGGTCGCGCCCGAGGACGTGCGCGAGC
>CAZMLQ010000257.1:0-1779 GCA_964567195.1 uncultured Haloferacaceae archaeon
GCCAGAAGGCGATGGCGTTGATCCGCGGGAACGCCATGTCGTCGGCGCCGATCAACAGCGGGACGAAGTAGTTGGCGAAGGCCGCGATGATCGGGGTCCCGAACAGAAACAGCATAGTGATCCCGTGGGAGGTCAGCAGCGAGTTGTAGAACGTGTTCGCGATCAGGGTCTGGGCCGGATCGATCAGCTCCAACCGCATCACCATCACCATCAGCCCTCCGACGACGAACGCGACGATCGCGTAGAGGCCGTAGAGCATCCCGATGTCCTTGTGATCGACCGTGGTGAGCCAGCGGACGATCCCCGCGGGCTTCTCGTCGGAGACGTACGCGGACTCGCCCCCGACCGCGCCGCCGCTCCCCAGCGGCGCGTACGAGCGCCAGTCCTCCACGCGCGCCAGCCAGGCGGCCACGCCCAGGAGGAGCAGCCCCATGAGGAGCGTGAGTGCCAGCTGTCCGGTGATCTGCATGCGAGCGGGTGTGCGTCGGAGCGTAAAGAAAGGTTCGGGTCGCCCGGCGCGGCGGGACTACGACCCGGCGTCGGCCCGGTCGCCGTCGACCGCCGCCTCGCTCTCGTCCTTGTCGTGGCCGTGGCTCTCGGCGCCCACCTCGGGCACCGTCGACTGGCCCGGCGGGGCGACCGGGCCCGCCGCCTCGTCGCCGGCCACCGCGCGCGCGGAGAAGTAGGTCAGAATCGCGAGCAGGACGAACGGGACGACGATCAGCGCGAACTGGAGGCCGGAGGCGAGCGGATCGAAGCCGAACGGGTTGATCACGGCGAACACGGCGACGAAAAAGAGCAGGATGAACAGCGGGATACCGTTCACCACGAGGTCGAGGAGCGTCTCGCGGTCGAAGATGCGCGCGGTCATACGTCGCGATTCCGTGGCGACGGAAAATAGGCTGTCGGTTCGCCGGGCCGGGCGGCCGGCGTCACCGCGCCCGCTCGTCGACGAACAGCGCGCCGGCACCGGCGCCGGCGCCGAGCAGGACGCCGGCGGTGACGACGGCGTAGCCCCGGGTCGCGAGACCGGTGCCGACGACCAGCGCCCCGCCGACGGCGAGCAGGAGGACGGCGAGCGCCGCGAGCGCCCGCCACGGGGTACGGGCGTAGCCCGCCTCCCGGGCCATCCCGGCGACGCTGCCACAGAAGAGCACGAGCCCGCCGACGGCGATCGGAAACAGATCGAAGACGATGCCGAGCTCGGAGACGGGGATGCCAAGGGCGACGAACGGCGGCCACGGGCTGGCGCGCCGGTACCGGTCACTCAGCCCCGTGGTCTCGTCCATGCGCGCCGTAGCGGACGGGGGTACAAAACGACCCCGGACCGGCGCTACCCGTGGGCGAAGCCCCGTCGCGAGAGGAACCGCTCGACCGCCCGAATCTCGACGGGGCTCCCGATGATCCGACAGCTTCGCCCGCCGGCGTGGACGGTGACCGCGAACTCGGCCTCGACCTCCTCGCGCAGGTCGGCGAGGATCCCACAGGGCAACACGATCTCCGTGCTCTCGCGGAACCGATCGGCGCCGGGCACAGGTGTCAACTCGCGTTCCATCACCTATAACCGTACCGGAACGTCTCGCGGCCGGCGATCGGGGCCGGAGCGCGACCGACAGGGTTTTTCGCGACAGGCGGCCTGGGTGTGGACGATGGGCCTCGAGGAGGAGATCGAGAAACTCCGCGAGGAGATCGCCGAGACACCGTACAACAAGTCGACCGAAGAGCATATCGGTCGGCTGAAGGCGAAGCTCGCGGAGAAAAAGGAGGAACTCGAGAAGC
>CAZMLQ010000258.1:0-1776 GCA_964567195.1 uncultured Haloferacaceae archaeon
CTCGACCGCCACGAGCAGATCGACCAGCGCGGCCGTCGCCGCCGCCAGCAGCCGCTCGCCCAGCTCGGCGTCGCCCTCGCGGGGGTCGCCGACCACACCGTTCTCGCTGAAGCTCTCGACGTCGTATGCGAGGTTCACCCCCGAGACCCACTCGCCCCAGCGGTCGGCGGCGCCGGCCGCGGCCGCCGCGACGCGCTCCTCGCGCACGAGGTCGGGGCGGACGGCGCGCAAGAGCGCGGTCTCGCGCGGGCCGCCGTGGCCCATCGGCGGGCCGAGATCGGCCGCCTCGAACCAGGTGAACGGGACGGTGACGGCCGTTCCGGCGCGCGTGAGCCCCGCACAGACCTCCCGGAGCGCGTCGACGTTGCCGCCGTGACCGTTGACGACGACCACCCGGTCGAGCCCGTGGCTCGCGAGGCTCTCGACGGTCTCGGCCACGTACGCCCGGAAGGTGTCGGGCGAGACCGCCAGCGTCCCCGCGAACGCGCGGTGCTCGGCCGAGACGCCGATCGGCACCGTCGGCGCGACGACGACGGGCTCGTCGTGGGCGTCGGCGCCCGCGCTCGCGACCGTCTCGGCCGTCGCGGCGTCGGTCCCCAGCGCCGCGTGGGGGCCGTGCTGTTCCGTGCTGCCGACCGGGAGCACCGCGAGCGTCGCCCCGGCGTCGCGGATCTCGGTCCAGGTGGCCTCCGACAGGTCCATGCCCGCGTCTCGGCGGCCGGCGCAAAAACCCGGCCGGTGTGGGCCCCGCTCGCTCAGTCGTCGTCCGGGGTCGTGCCGCCGTCGGCGACGGTCGCGTCCTCCTCGACCGCCGCCCCGGACTCGGACTCGGACTCGGACCCGGCGTCGGCGTCGACCACCCGGGCGTTGCGCTCGGCGGCCCGGCGGACGAACCCCTCGGGGAGCTGATCGATCTCCCCGGCCTGGACCCCCCAGAGGTTGGCGTAGAGGCCGTCGGCGGCCAGCAGCTCCTCGTGGGTGCCCCGCTCGGCGACCGCGCCGCCCTCGAGGACGACGATCGTGTCGGCGTCTTTGACCGTCGAGAGACGGTGTGCGACCGTCAGGGTCGTGCGGTCCTCGGTCAGGCGGTCGAGCGAGCGCTGGATCAGCATCTCGGTCTCGGTGTCGACGTCGGAGGTCGCCTCGTCGAGCACGAGGATCTCGGGATCTTTCAACACGGCGCGGGCGATGGCGATCCGCTGGCGCTGGCCGCCCGAGAGCTTCACGCCGCGCTCGCCGACCATGGTGTCGTAGCCGTCGGGGAGGTTGCGGACGAACGAGTGGGCCTCGGCGGCGCGGGCGGCGGCCTCGATCTCCTCGTCGGTCGCCTCGAACCGGCCGTAGGCGATGTTGTCCCGGACCGTGCCGTAGAACATGAACGTCTCCTGGCTGACGTACGCGATCGAGCGACGCAGGCTGGAGATGGTCACGTCCCGGACGTCGTTGTCGTCGACCCGGACCGCGCCCTCGTCGACGTCGTACATCCGGAGCAACAGCTTCAGCGCGGTCGACTTGCCCGCGCCGGTCGGCCCGACGAGCGCGAGGGTCTCGCCGCCCGCGGCCCGGAACGAGACGTCGTCGAGGACGCGCTCGTCGTCGTCCTCGTAGCCGAAGCCGACGCCGTCGTAGACGACCTCGCCCGCGCGCACGTCGAGGTCGGTCGCGTCGGGCGACCGGTCGAGCCGGCCGGCCTCGTCCATCAGCCCGAACAGCCGTTCGCTGGAGGCGCGGGCGCGCTGGTACATGTTGATGATCGAGCCGAACTGCGCCATCGGC
>CAZMLQ010000259.1:0-1746 GCA_964567195.1 uncultured Haloferacaceae archaeon
GGATTGCGCGAGGCGGGCGTCCCGGTCGGCGAGACGGTCGGGGGCCTCCCGACGGCCGACCGCGCCGACCTCTCGCCGGCCGACGGCAGCCGGTCGGTCGGGGGCGGCGTCGGGCCGCGGCCGGGCTTCGGCGGCGCCGACGACACCGAGGCGCGCGGCCTCGACAGCGTCGCCCTGGGGACGGGGCGCGAGGCCACGCCGGGCGTCGAGCCGCCGGCGCGCGTCGACGGCCGCGAGACGCTGCTGCTCGGCGAGGCAGCCTCCAGCAACCCGCTCGACCGGGCGCTCGCGGTCGTGACCGACCGGGCGGGTGACGGCGGGGAGCGCGTCTTTGCGCCCGACGACGACCCGCTCGCGCCGGACACACCGGCCGCGGCTCGCGAGGCCGGCGTCGGCGTGTCCGACCAGCGCTTGAACGCGCTGGGGCTCTCGGACACCGTCGCGGGCCTCCCGACCGTGTTCGGCGATCCGCGCGACGCCGAGGCGGTGTCGCGCGGCCTGCCGGACCGTGGCGTGGCCGGCGAGCTCCCGGCCTTCGTCGACGGGCGGCGCGTGCTGTTCGAGGGCCCACGGGCGCCGGGCAACCCGACCGACGGGTCGCTCGCAACGATCCTCGACCTCCCGGGCGATAACGGCGTGGCGGCGTTCGACGACGACGACCGCCTCACGCTTGAGGAGGAGGTCGACGAGGTCCGGGTGGCCGACGACGTCGAGGACGCCGACGACGCCCAGCGCCGAGACCTCTCGGTCGGGGCCGACGCCGAGGCCGACGTGCTCGGCGGGACCGTCCTCGGCGGGACCGTCCTCGGCGGGCGGGGCGAGCGCCCGGGCTTCGACGGCGGCGGCGATCTGCTTCCGGGCATCGTGTCCGGCGACCGGGCGGCCGACCGCGCGGCGTCGCGGCGGATCGGTGGTCTCGGCGCCTCGGCCGGGGGTTTCGCCGCCGAGGACCTGCTGCGGGACACTCGCGAGAGTCGCCAGGCCGGCGGCGGGCCGGCCGAGGCGGCGCTCGACCGACAGCTCCGCGCGGAGGGCTTCGACCCCTCGGCGTTTGAGGCCGAGCGCCGCGCCGACGGCTCGGTCGAGGCCGAGCTGCGGGCGCCGGGGGAGTTCGACGCGAGCCTCGGCCTCGGTGGTCCCGGCGACGAGGTCGAGCGCTTCCTCGACGAGGCGCTGCCGGGCGCCGTCGGGTCGGCAGCCGAGACGGCCGGGCTCGACGACGTGCGCTCGGTGATCGACGACCCGCCGCAAGGAGCGACCGACACGCCGACCGGCCCGCTCGGCTCGGGGCTGGCGGCCGGCGGGCAGGAGGTCGCGTCGGGGCTCGCCCGCTTCGGCGAGGAGGTGCCGCAACTCCCCGGGCGGGCGCTGGAGGCCGCCGAGGCCGGGGTGTTCGTCGCCGCCGGCGACGAGCCCGACGAGCCCCGCCCGCTGCCGGGGCTGTTCGCGGAGAACGAGGCCGTCGCCGACGCGAGCGCGCGAGCGCAAAACGAGGTCGCGCCCGTGGTCGGCGCCCTCGGGCGTGGCGCGGCGAATCAGGCCGAGCGCGAGCCGCGCAACTTCGCAACCGATCTGCTGATCGGGTCGGCGGCCGAGGGGCTGGCGGTCGGCGCGGCGCGGCGCGCGTCGGCGCCCGACATCGACCTCCCCGAGTTTCGCACCCGCGACTTCGTCGCCGACGACCGGGCACAGGCCGACGCCGGCGGGCTGGTCGACGACATCGTCGACAGCGACACGGGGCCGGTG
>CAZMLQ010000260.1:0-1701 GCA_964567195.1 uncultured Haloferacaceae archaeon
AAGGAGGGCATCCTCGCGGTGCGGCGGGCCAAGGACAGCGACCTGAAGGCGCTCTCGCGCGCGACCGGCGCCCGGATCGCCACCAGCATCGACGACCTCTCGGCCGACGACCTCGGCTTCGCCGGCTCGGTCGCCCAGAAGGACGTCGGCGGCGACGAGCGCCTGTTCGTCGAGGACGTCGAGGAGGCCAAGTCGGTGACGCTCATCCTGCGCGGCGGGACCGAGCACGTCGTCGACGAGGTCGAGCGCGCGGTCGAGGACAGCCTCGGCGTCGTGCGCGTCACGCTGGAGGACGGCAAGGTCCTGCCCGGCGGCGGCGCGCCCGAGACCGAGCTGGCCCTCGAGCTGCGTGACTTCGCCGACTCCGTCGGCGGCCGCGAGCAGCTGGCGGTCGAGGCGTTCGCCGAGGCGCTGGACGTCATCCCGCGCACGCTGGCCGAGAACGCCGGCCTCGACCCCATCGACTCGCTGGTCGACCTGCGTGCCCGCCACGACGGCGGCGAGTTCGGCGCCGGTCTCGACGCCTACACCGGCGACATCATCGACATGGACGCCGAGGGCGTCGTCGAGCCCCTCCGCGTGAAGACCCAGGCCATCGAGTCGGCCACCGAGGCGGCCGTGATGATCCTCCGGATCGACGACGTGATCGCCGCGGGCGATCTGAAGGGCGGCGGCGGCGACGACGACGACGACGACGACATGCCCCCCGGCGGCCCCGGCGGCGGCATGGGCGGCGGCATGGGCGGCATGGGCGGCATGGGCGGCATGGGCGGCGCGATGTGAGCGCCGCGTAGGCCACGCCCGACGCGCCGACGCACCGCTCGCCCGCCACACGATCCACGCCTTCTTCGACCGTCACTCCGACAGCCGCTCGCGCGTCGCCGCGACGCGGTCGCCAAGCACCGCCCGCACCGCGCCGAGATCGCTGCCCGTCCGGAGCAGCCGGTAGCCCCGCTCGACCGCGTCCGCGACCGCGTCCGGGCCGTTCGCGATGCCCGCGAGCGTGACGTCGGAGGCCGCGACCGCCGACTCGACGGTCTCGATCTGCTCGCGCACCGCCGGCCGGTCGCGCTCGTTGGGCGCGCCCACCGAGACCGACATGTCGCCGGGGCCGACGAACAGGAAGTCGAGCCCCGAGACCGCGAGAATCTCGTCGAGGTTCTCGACCGCCGTCGCGGACTCGAGCATCGCGCCCAGCACCACCTCGCGGTCCTCGCCCTCGATGTAGTCGGCGTAGTCGGTGCCCCAGCCCGTCACCCGGGCGGTGGCGATGCCGCGCTCGCCGGGGCCGCCGTCGTGACGAAAGCGGGCGGCCGCGGCCGCCTCGCGCACCTCGGCGGCGGTCTCGACCCGCGGGACGAGCAGGTTGCGCGCGCCGGCGTCGAGCGCCTTGCGCACCATGTGACCGTCGTGGCCGGGGAGCCGGACGAGCAGTTCGGTGCCCGACACCTCGGCCGCCCGCGAGAGGTCGTTGAGCAGCCGGGCATCGTACGGGCTCGGCCCGTCGTGCTCGAAGTCGAGCCAGACGAAGTCGAGATCGAGCGCGCCGTAGGTCTCGACCACCTCGGGGGCGAACGTCGACGCCCCCGCCCCCAGCGCGACCTCGCCCGCGTCGAGCCGTGCCCGCACCCCGTTGGATCGGTCCATGCGAGCGCCGTCCGCGGGCCGACGTATAGGCGTTGGCCTCGCGGCACGGGGCCG
>CAZMLQ010000261.1:0-1690 GCA_964567195.1 uncultured Haloferacaceae archaeon
CCCCTCGAGTGGCGCGGCCAGGTTCCGCGCGATGTCGTTTGCCAGTGACTTCAGCGGCGAGACGTACAGACAGTAGACCGAGTTCTCGAGGCCGTCCTCGCGTTCGCGTCCGCGCTCGAACAGCGTGTCGATGATGCCGATGAACGAGGAGAGCGTCTTGCCCGAGCCGGTCGGTGCGGCCACCAGCGCGTTCTCGCCCGCCTCGATCAGCGGGACGGCCTCGCGCTGTGGCGGGGTGAAGAAGCCGCCGTTCTCGGCGACGAACGCGCCGAACTGCTCGACCCACCACTCCCTGACGGGCGGGGAGAGCCGGGCGAGGACGTCCTCGTCTGCGATCGGGACCGTCTCGGGGTCGAACGGGAGGTCCCGCTCGGTCGCGAGATCACGGAGGAGCGCCCGGCCGGTCATGTCCACGCCAGGGGAGCGAGCGACATGGGCCTTGCGACGGGGGGCGACACCCGCCGGGGCGTACGCTTTTAGCTCGGGGTGGCCCACCCGGATCCGTGTACGCCACCCTCCTCGGCACCGGCAGCGCGATGCAGAGCGCCGACCGCGCCCAGACCGGGCTCTTGCTCGAGCGCGAGCGAGCGGACGGCCGGCGGCTGCTGGTCGACTGTGGCGCGGGCGTGCTCGGCCGGCTCGCGGGGACCGACGCCGGCTTCGAGGGCGTCTCGACCGTCCTGTTGACCCACCACCACCTCGATCACGTCTCGGACCTGCTCGCCCTGCTGAAGGCGCGGTGGCTGGCGGGCGAGGAGCACCTGACCGTCGTCGGACCCCGGGGAACGAAGGCGCTGGTCGACGGCCTGCTCGACGTCTTCGACTACCTGCGCGACCGGGTCGACCTGCGGTTGCGCGAGGTCCACCCCGGCGAGCTCTCGGTCGCCGGCTTCGACGTCGAGGCGCGCGAGACCCGCCACTCGGTGCCTGGGCTTGCCTACCGCTTTGGCGACGCCCTCGCGTTCAGCGGCGACACGGAGGCGTTCGCGGGCATGGGGCGGTTCGCCGACGGCGTCTCGGCTCTGGTCCACGACTGCTCGTTTCCCGACGGCGTCGAGGTGTCGAACCACCCGACGCCGACGCGACTCGGCGAGTCGCTCGCCGGGGTCGAGATCGGGACCGTCTATCTGACCCACCTCTACCCACACACCGACGGCCGTCACGAGGAGATGACCGCGGCCGTCGCGCGCGCGGCCGGCGGCGACCTCGACGTCCGGGTCGCGCGCGACGGCCTGCGCCTGGCGCCCTGACCCCGAGGCCGGCTACGCGATCACGGTGCCGGGCTCGCCGCCGGCGAGGAAGTCGGCCAGGCCGTCGAGGTCGAAGATCCGGGCCGGCGCCTCCAGCGCGAGCAGGGTCCGGACCTTGCCCGCCATCCCGCCGGTCACGTCGGTCGCGTCGCTTTCCCCGAGGACGGCGGCGACGTCGTCGAACGACCCGATCCGGTCGATCACGTCGCCGTCGGCGTCGAGCACGCCCGGCACGGTCGAGCAGAGCCCGACGCGGTCGGCGTCGAGCGCCCGCGCCAGCCGGACGACCACCTCGTCGCCCGAGAGGATCGTCACGCCCTCGCCGGCGTGGGCCACGCCGTCGCCGTGGAGAACGGGGACGAACCCCTCGGCGTGCATGGTCGTCGCGGCGTCGAGCGGGAGCGACAGGTCGCCGGCGGCGTCGCGGGCGCCGACCGAGA
>CAZMLQ010000262.1:0-1054 GCA_964567195.1 uncultured Haloferacaceae archaeon
CGTCGGCGGCCTTCTGGAAGAGGTCGTCGTCGTCCATCGACCAGCCGTGGTCGTCGAGCACTTCGTAGTTGAGGTATTCTACGGTAGGCATCACGATCAGGTCGGCACGCCAAACGGTTAGACTTTGCTGTTCGGGACGGCCACGGCCCGGTTCTGTCCACCTCTCGTCGTGCGATCCGGGCCGTTCGCCGCTACCGGTTCAGGGTGTGGATCGCCTGATCCCGGGCGTTCTCCGCCGCCTCCATCACCGCCTCGGCCAGCGTCGGGTGGGTGTGGATCGTCGCCCCGACGTCCTCGAGGGTCGCGCCCATCTCGACCGCCAGCGCCACCTCCGCGATCAGCTCCGAGGCCTCGGGGCCGACGATCTGGCCGCCCAGCACCGTCCCCGTCGCGCCGTCGGCGACGATCCGGACGAACCCCTCGGCGTGGTCGGGGCCGGCGGTCAGCGCCCGGCCGCTCGCGCGGAACGGCATCTGCCCGACGACCGGCTCGTGGCCCGCCTCGGCCGCCTCGGCCTCGGTCAGCCCGACCGTCCCGACCTCGGGGTCGGTGAACACCGCCCCCGGGATCGCGCGGTTGTCGACCGCCGCCGGCTCGCCCGCGATCGTCTCGGCGGCCACCACGCCCTCGCGCGAGGCGACGTGAGCGAGCATCGGCTCGCCGGCCACGTCGCCGACGGCGTGGACGTGCTCGCGCTCGGTCCGGGTGCGCTCGTCGGTCTCGATCGCGCCGTCCTCGTTCGGCTCGAGCCCGAGCGCCTCTAGACCGACGGTGTCGGTGACCGGCTCGCGCCCGACCGCGACCAGCACCCGGTCGGCGGGGTGGCTCGTCTCCTCGCCGTCCTCGTCCGCGGCGCGGACGACGATCCCGCCGTCGGCGCTCTCGCGCCAGCCGGTCGCCGCCCGACCGAACCGGAACGCGACGCCGAGGTCGCTCGCGCGCCGTCTGACCGCCCGGGCCACGTCGTCCTCGTAGCCGGGCAGGACGTCCTCGAGCGCCTCGAGCACCGTCACCTCGACGCCGAGCTTCGCGAACGCCGTCGACAGCTCCATCC
>CAZMLQ010000262.1:1064-1665 GCA_964567195.1 uncultured Haloferacaceae archaeon
GTCCCACACCGGCTCGTCGTCGACGGCAAAGCCCGGGATCGAGACCGGGCGCGAGCCGGTGGCGATCACCGCGTGCTCGAACTCGACGGTCTCGGCGCCACGCCCCTCGCCCTCGTGGACGACCCGGGCGACGTGGTCGTCGTCGAAGCGGGCCGTCCCCGCGAGCAGGTCGACGCCGTTTGCCTTACAGAGCTTCTCGACCGAGCCGCTCATCCGGTCGACGATCCCGTCGCGCCAGTCGGCCAGCCCGTGGGCGTCGACCGCGGGGTCGGCGTGGATCCCCATCGCCTCGGCGTGACCGGCCTCGTGGGCGAGGTCGGCGGCCGAGATCATCGCCTTCGAGGGGATACAGCCGCGGTTGAGACAGGCGCCGCCGTAGGCGTCGCGCTCGACCAGCGTGGTGTCGAGCCCGCGCTGGGCGGCCCGGATCGCGGCGACGTAGCCGCCCGGTCCGCCGCCGACGACCAGTACCTCCGTGCCGGTGGTGACGTCTCCGACGACCATACCCGCCCCACGAGCGCCGGACAGTAAACCCGCCGTTCTCGTCGTCCACCGCGCCCGCCCGACCCGGTAGCCCGACCTCTCGGCCCCCTCGATTACG
>CAZMLQ010000263.1:0-1660 GCA_964567195.1 uncultured Haloferacaceae archaeon
CGTGCCCGCCGGCACGAGCGTGCCCGCCGGCACGCCTACCGCGTCGGCAGCCAGTCGAGCAGGCTCGCGTCCGTCTCGGCCCCGCGGTCGGGGCCGCCCTCGCCCTCGGTCGCGGGGACGGCGCTGACGCGGTAGAAGACCGCCTCGGGATCCCGGAGCACGACCCAGTTGAGCGCGGTGCGTGCGAGCAGGGAGAGCTTCCGGCCCGTCGAGAGCGAGGGGGTCTCGGCGAGCACGTCGTAGCCCCGCTCGCGGATCAGCCGGTGGTGGTCGGCGTACAGCACCGACGCCAGGGTGACCGCGAACTGGCAGTCGTCGGGGAGATACTCGATGCCCGCGACGCCGTCCTGGTAGAGCCCCTCGGTCCGGCGCATCTCGTGGCGCATCGCGGCCGCGAACCGCTCGGAGAACTCCAGGTCGAGCACCTCCTCGGGGTCGACGCCGTACTCGTGTAGCGTCTCGAGCGGGAGGTAGATCCGGTCGCGGTCGACGACGTCCTCGCGGACGTCGCGCAGGAAGTTCGTCATCTGGAAGGCCTCGCCGAGCGCCGTCGCGTGGGGCAGGGCCGTCCGCTCGCGCTCGGGGGGCAGATCCATCACGGCGGTCATCATCCGGCCGACGGCGGCGGCCGAGCCGTTCATGTACGCCTCCAGGTCGGCGTAGCTCTCGTAGCGTGCGGTGTCGATGTCCGTCAGCATCGCCTCGACGAAGACGTCGACGTCGTCGGGATCGATCCCGGCGCGCTCGCGGGTCTCGGCGAAGGCGGCGACGACCGGGTTCTCGGCCTCGCACTCGCCGAGCGCGGCCGCCCGGTAGCGCTCCAAGCGCTCGCGCTGGACCTCGGGCTCGGGTGCGTCGACATCGTCGACCACCTCGTCGGCCACCCGGAAGAAGGCGTAGAGCACGTACGTGGCGTGTCTGACCCGCGTGGGCAACAGTCGGGTGGCGAGGTGGAAGGTCTTGCCAGTGCGCCGCTGGATCTCCTTGCTCCGGGAGATCCGGTCGCGGTCTACCATGGTGACGGTCGGGACCGTACCGGTGCGCTCCTCGCTTCGCCCCTCACGTACCCCCAGCGCATCGTACCGAACCTAACTAAGTGGGCCTCCGACATAACAGTTCGTACCGCGATCGGGGACCGAAACCGCGGGCCCGCGCTACCCCCAGAACGTGTCACTGCAGTCGTAGACGACGCCGTGGCGCGGGCAGACGTACTCGCAGTGACGCCGCGTCATCGGGGCGTCACAGAGCGGGCACGGCCGGCCGCTCCGGGCGTCGTCGACCACGGCTCAGCTCAACACTCCGACCAGCCACACGACTCGCAGGTCTTACAGCCCTCGCTGTAGTACAGCGAGAGCGAGCCACACTCGGGACACTCGGGGTTCTCGCCGGCCGCGACCACGGCCTCGCTCTCGGCCCCGGTCGCGCCGGCCTCGGCCGCCGGGGTCGTATCGGGGACGGCGTCGACGACCGCCTCCCCGCCGTCGGGCTCGGGGGCGCTCACCTCCCCGTCGCTCACCTCGTCGATGGTCTGTTGCTGGGGGTGGGCCTTGTCGACCTCGCCGTCGAGGTAGCGCCGCATCGCCGTGCCGATCGCGTCGGGGATGGAGTTGATCTGCTCGCCCTTGTCCCACGCGACCTTCGGCGACCGGATGCCCTGGAG
>CAZMLQ010000264.1:0-1637 GCA_964567195.1 uncultured Haloferacaceae archaeon
GACGCCGAGGTGACCGTCGAGCTCGGCGAGGAGTTCCCCGTCAAGCTCCACTACGCCTTCGCCGAGGGCCTGGGTGCGGTGACGTTCATGCTCGCGCCGCGGATCCAGAGCGACTAGTTACCCCGAGCGCCAGCGGTCGACGATCCGTTTCGCGGCCTCGGCCTTCTCCTTCCAGCCGTAGCCCGCCTCGTAGACGTGGCGTTTCTTCTCGACCAGCTCGCCCGGCGTCGCCTCCTCGAAGCCCCCGCGCTCCCAGGTCCCGCTGTCGAGCAGCCACTCGACCAGCCGCTCGCGGGTCTCGGCCCACGACAGCCCGACCATCTCGTACCACGCGATGAGCGCGAACACCGCGTTGTCGTGACAGCCCGGCACCGAGCCGTGGCGGTAGATCGTCCGCAGCGGCTCGCGGCTCGGCTCGGTCGCCTCCTCGCGGTACTCCTCGGCGGTCCGCAGGCGGAGCCGGCCGTTGCGCTCGTCCACCCGCCCCTCCCGGCGCAGACGGGCGAGCGCCGCCCGCCGGAGCGCGACCGGATCGACATCGGCCGTCGGCTCCCGGCGCCCGCCCGGGCCCGGGCCCGGCCCCGGCCCCGGCGCCGCCGCGGGGTCGCCCTCGGACGCCGTCTCCCACGCGGCCTCTAACTCCGCCTCGGACCGGACGCCGGTGGCGAGAGGCGCGACCGTGTCGAGGTATGCGTCCTCGATCCGGCCCCAGGGGACGCCCTCGAACCGGCAGTCCGACTCGTGGAGGCTGTTGGTCGAGCGACAGTCGGGACAGGGGTACTCGAAGCGCGGCACCGCCGGCCCGTCGGTGGCCGGGCGTCTTAGCTCCGGCGACCCCACCGTCGGTCTTTAGCCCCCCGGCACCGACGCGGGGTGTATGGAGGTCGACCCGCGCGACGCCCGCTACCCGTTCCGTGCGGACGCCCGCGAGGCGGTCCAGCGTCTCGAGGTGGCGCCGGCCGAGCTCGCGCGGACCGACGCCCCCGCCGTCGAGCGGGGGGCCGAGCGGGTCGAGCGCGCGCTGCTCGAGGGCACGGTCGCGTCGGCGACCCCGGACCGGTGGCGCCCGCGCGACGAGCTCCTCTCGTACCCCGTGGCGCGGGTGCTGGTCTCGCTGGTCGACGCGCCCGCCGCCGTCGAGAAGTACGCCGCCGCCGAGGCCGCCACCGCCCGCGAGCGCCTGCGCGCCGACGCCGAGAGCGCCGGGCTCCGCAGCGTCCGGGGCGCGGTCGGGCTCGAGGACCTGCTCGCGGAGTTCGACCTCGACGACGCCGTCACGCCCGCCGGCCGGGACCGCTTCCGGATCGATGTCGGCCCCTACCTGCGCCTCGCCGACCCCGACTGGGGGCCGGGCTGGCGGCTGGTCGAGCGCGAACTCGCCGACGGCCGGCTGCCGGTCGAGCGCGACGGACTCTACCGGCTGGTGGAGACGGCCGTCCGCGAGCGGGTGGCGGTCGGGCTCCCGCTCGACGTCGGCGGGGCCGCGGGCGAGGCGCTCGCGGACGCGCTGGCCGACGAGGTGGCCGCGCTCGGCCGGCTGCTCGACGAGCGCGCCCCCCGACCCGAGGTCGAGGCGGTCGATCCCGCCGCCTTCCCGCCCTGTGTCGAGGCGCTGCTGGCGCGGGCGCGGGCGGGTG
>CAZMLQ010000265.1:0-1625 GCA_964567195.1 uncultured Haloferacaceae archaeon
TCGACTTCCCCGACGACCTGGGGATGTACGGCCACCGCAAGTCCGTCGACCGGACATTCAAGCGGATCATGAAGGAGGGTAAGGAGAACTACCTGCCCATCGTCACGGGCCACCAGGGCGAGCCCCGCGCGATGCTCACCCGGATGGGCCGGGGCGAGACGCCGTTCGAGCTGGACGACGGCGACAAGGTGATATTCAGCGCCCGGGTCATCCCCGAGCCGACCAACGAGGGCCAGCGCTACCAGTCCGAGCGCCTGCTCGGGATGCAGGGCGCACGCATCTACGACGACATCCACGTCTCGGGCCACCTGCGCCAGGAGGGCCACTACCAGATGCTCGACGCCCTCCAGCCCCAGCACGTGATTCCGGCCCATCAAGACCTCGAGGGCTTCGCGCCGTACGTCGACCTCGCAGAGGATCAGGGCTACGCCGTCGGCCGTGACCTGCACGTCACCCGGAACGGCAACATGATCCAGCTGGTATAATGAACACCGACGAGCGGGCGGACCACGAGCGCCGGGCGCTGGCGGCGGTCGCCGAGCGCCGGCGCCTCGTCAACGAGGCCATCGAGGAGGAGCTCCCCGAGACCGACCCCGAACGGCTCTGGGAGGCCTCGCGCTACCTCCTCCGGGCCGGGGGCAAGCGCCTCCGCCCGACGGTCCTCCTGCTCGCGGCCGAGGCGCTCGCCGACGTCGAGCCCCGCTCGGTCGACTACCGCTCGTTCCCGACCCTCGACGACGGCCGGGTCGATCTGATGTCCGCCGCCGTCTCGATCGAGGTGATCCAGTCGTTCACCCTGATCCACGACGACATCATGGACGACGACGACCTCCGCCGGGGGGTGCCGGCCGTCCACCGCGAGTACGACGTGCCGACCGCGATCCTCGCCGGCGATACGCTGTTCTCGACGGCCTTCGAGCTGATGAGCGCGACCGGCGCGACCCCGGCCGACGGCCTCGACGCCGTCCGCATGCTCGCCGAGACCTGTACCAGCATCTGCGAGGGCCAGTCGCTCGACGTCGCGTTCGAGGGGACGACCGAGGTGTTGCCCGAGGAGTACCTCGAGATGATCGAGGACAAGACCGCCGTGCTGTACGGCGCCGCGGCCGCGACCCCCGCCGTGCTCGTGGGCGCCGACGACGCGACCGTCGAGGCGCTCTATCGCTACGGCGTCGACGCCGGCCGGGCCTTCCAGATCCAGGACGACGTGCTCGATCTGACCGTCTCCAGCGAGCGCCTGGGCAAACAGCGTGGCTCCGACCTCGTCGAGGGCAAGGAGACGCTGATCACGCTTCACGCCCGCCAGCAGGGCGTCGACGTCGACGCCCTGCTGGCGGCCGACGACCTCGAGTCGGTCCGCGAGACCGACGTCGAGCGGGCGGTCGCCGACCTGGAGGCCGCGGGCAGCATCGACCACGCCCGTGAGACCGCCGCCGGACTGGTCCGTAGCTCGAAGGACCGCCTCGCCACCCTCCCCGACAACGAGGCCCGATCGCTGCTCGCCGACATCGCCGACTTCCTGATCACCCGGGGCTACTAGCGCGGCCGACTCGCGCCCGTCGACGCGCGACGGCGGGCACGCTCGTGCCGGCGGGCACGCTCGTGCCGGCGGGCACGCTCGTGCC
>CAZMLQ010000266.1:0-1623 GCA_964567195.1 uncultured Haloferacaceae archaeon
AACGCCCGGCCCGTCCCGCCGGACTCCGGGGCCCGGAACCGCGTGACGTCCGCGACCCGCCCGGTCACCGACCGGTATCGCTCGTCGTCGCTGTCGTCGTCGGCGACCGTGACCTCCGGCGCGCCGGCCTTTTTGAACACCCCGAGTGACCAACCCGGTTGTACTTGTATTGACGCGTTCGGCGACGACTCGTGTCTCCCGACCGGAACGTGTTCGTGCTCACGGCCGACTCGCTCGCCCGGCGGGCGTTCGCCGACGCGGTTGCCGACCTCCGGACGGCGGTCGAGGGGGTCGTCTTCACGGATGCCGTCGCGCCGGCGAGCGAGACGGGATCGGCCGTCCCGGCGCTCGCCACTGGGGTGTTCGACGACAGCCTCCCGGGTCGGGGGCTCGCACCGGCCGGCGATCCGCCGACGGTCTTCGAGGTGGCGTCGGCTGCGGGCTACGAGACCGGGCTCTGGACCGACAACGTGCTCTTCGGGGCGGAGTACAACTACGACCGCGGGCTGACCGGCGGGAACGCCGGGACGCCGACCCGGCGCAAGCGGCTGGCCCGCAGGCTCGGCTCGGGGCCGCTCGCGCCCGCCTTCCGCGCGTTCGAGTGGGCCTACTTCAATATCGCCACGCCGGCGATCGACCGTCTGACGGGGTACAGCCCCTTCTACCGCTCGGCCGCCGACCTCCACGCCGCCGTTCGCGCCCGCCTCGACGACGCGGCCGCGGTTACCGGCCACCTCTGCTGGGTCCACTACATGGACACGCACCATCCCTACGAACCGCCGGCCTCGTATCTCGACATCGGCCGCTCGCGGGCCGGGGCGGGCGAGCTGAGCCGGCGGGTGATCAAGGGCAATCCGGACCCCGATCCGGTGGCGTTGGCCGACGTGCGGACCGCCTACGAGGGCTGCTGTCGCTATCTCGCCGACGAGATCCGGTCGTTCGTCGACGGCCTGCTGGCGACGGGCCACTTCGACCCCGACCGGGACGTGCTGGTGCTCACGGCCGACCACGGCGAGTGTCTCCGGCCCGAGACGGGGGTCCTCGGTCACACCCCGCCGACGTTCGTCGAGGACGTGCTCTCGGTGCCGCTGCTCGTCGCCTGTCCCGAGTGGGACGAGACGCGGGTGACCGACCAGGTCAGTCTGATCGACCTCCTGCCAACCGTGCTCGAGCGTGCCGATCTGCCGGTGCCGGCGGCGGCCACGGGCGAGGCGGCCTCGACGCCCGACGCGCTCGGACGCGAGGTGGCGACGGCGGTGACCAAGATCGGTGGCGAGGGGGAGTGGACGGTCTACCGCTGTGCGCGCGCGGCCGACGGCCGGAAGCTGTTCGGTCGGTTCGACGGCGAGGTCCACGCCACCCGCTACCGCCCGGATGGCCCCGCCGAGGCCGAGCGGGTCGTCGAGCGGGTCGACGACGTGGCCGCGCTCGGCCCCGAGTGGCGGGCGCCGGCCGAGGCGCTGGCGGCCCGTGGCGGGGCGGTCGAGAGCGTCGGTCGGATCGACCCCGGCGACGGCCCCGACGAGGCCCACCTGCGTGACCTGGGCTATCTCGACTGACGCCGACCACGGCTCAGCCCCCCTCGACGGCGACCGACAGCCGGCCGGAAAGCTCGGTCGCCGC
>CAZMLQ010000267.1:0-1603 GCA_964567195.1 uncultured Haloferacaceae archaeon
GTTCCGGATCTGCTCCGGACGGTCCATCAGCCGCTCGCACTCCTGTACGATCTTCCTTCGTCGGCCCATTGCGGCTACGTACCGCTAGGAGGGTCAAAAGGGTAGTGTTTCGCCCGCTCCCCGGCACAAGAGTCAAACTCGTCGGGGACGTGTGAACGGCACGCATGGATCTACGCGTGCAGGGGCAGGCGCCGGCCGACCCGTTCCTCGGCGCCGCCGACGTCTTCCGGACCGAGCACGACCTGAACCGCCCGGTCCGGGTCCGGGTCCGGGACGATCCGGACGAGCGGACCTGGGCCGCCCACTACGACGATCACCACGTGCTCAACATCTCCCGCCAGGCCGCGACCGGGGCGATGGCCCGCGAGCTCGCGCTCCACGAGTTCGCCCACATGGCCCGCAACGAGGAGGGCCACCCCTCACACACCCAGTCGACCGACGAGGCGCTCTTTCTCGCGCTGGCCGGCCGGTCGGTCGAGCGCAGCCGGATCGTCCACTGCTACCAGATCGCCAACCACATGAAAGACATCTACGCCGACGACATCACCGTCTCGGTGGCGCCCGCCGACAAGCTCGTCCAGTTCCTCGAGTCCCGGGTCGCCGCCGCCGTCGCCGGCCAGACCGCGACCCCGCCCCGCCCCGGCTCGCGGCGGGTCACCGCCGGCGTGTCCCCGACCGACCCCGACCTCACCGCGGTCAACGCCGCCTTCGCGCTCGCGCTCGTCGAGCGCCACGACCTCGTCGAGGGCGACCACCCGCTCTACGACCTGGCTCGCGCCGCGGCCGGCGACGCCACCGGCGTCTCGCTCGACTCGTTCCGCCGACGCTTTCGCTCGCTCGCCGACGATCCCTCCGAGAGCGACTACCGCAAGGCGCTGGTCGAGGTGACCCGCGAGTACGCCGTCGGCCACGAGGACCGCCGCGCGGCCGACTGAGCCCGCCCCGCCCGGCCCGTCTACCGCGCGGCCGCCGCGACCCGCTCTTTCTCCTCTTTCTGGTTGATCGCGTACGTGCTCACGTCGTAGTCGGCGGCCCCGATCAGCTGGCGGGCCAGCGCCTCCGGCGCGCTCGTCGTGGACTTGTGTGAGCCGCGGTGACAGCCCTCGGCGAGAAACATCAGCGCCTGGTCGACCCGGCGCTGGGGCGCGATGTCGACCGCCTGGGGCACCGAGATGCCGCCGTACTTCAGTCGAACCGTCTCCTCGCGCGGCGCGGCGTTCTCGACGGCCGTCACGAGCACCTGGATCGGGTTCTCCTCGGTCCGCTCGTGGACGATCTCGAACGCCTCGCGCACGATCCGCATCGCGCGCTGTTTCTGCCCCGTGTTCTCCTCGGTCTGCATCAGCCGGTTGATCAGCCGTTCGACCACGCTGATCTCGGACTTGCGGAACTGCTTGGAGGCGTGGCGACCCATCGTGTGTGCCACCGGCGTCACCGCGATGTAGCGCCGGGTGCTGGGGTCGGCGTACTCGAGCTCGCCGATCTCCCACTCGCCGAACAGCAAGGCGTCGGTCTCGCTCTCGGCCGCGCCCGGCGCGTCCGGCTCGGGTGTGTCGGAGCTCATCGGACCGGCTTCTCCGCGTTCCCGCGGACCAGCTCGATC
>CAZMLQ010000268.1:0-1575 GCA_964567195.1 uncultured Haloferacaceae archaeon
CCCTCGGCCAGCCAGCCGATCGAGGGCCCGAGCGCCCAGCCGATCGCCTGCACCCGGCCGGACTCGCGCAGCCGGTCGAGCGTCTCCAGCACCGCGGGCGTCACCTCGTCGACGTTCGCGTTGTGGAGCTGGAGCAGATCGACGTGGTCGGTGTCGAGCCGGTCGAGCGACCGGTCGAGCGCCGTCTCGATCCAGTCGGGATCGAGACGCTTTGGCAACTCGCCGTGGCCCGCCTGTGGGTTGTTGTAGAAGTCGTAGCCCACCTTGGTCGCCAGCGTCACCTCGTCGCGGTAGGGGCCGAGCGCCTCGCCCAGCAGCTCCTCGCTCCGGCCGTGGCCGTAGACGTCGCCCGTGTCGACGTAGGTGATCCCTCGGTCGAGGGCGTGACGCACGAGTTCGACCGCCTCCGCGTCCGTCCGGTCGCCCCACCAGTCGGTGCCGACGACCCACGCGCCGAAGCCGACCGCGCTCACCTCGACCCCGCTGTCGCCGAGCGTCCGGTAGTCCATGTGCCGTGGTTGGTGGCGGCCGCACTTATCGGGTGTGGTCGGTCCCGCCGGCGGGGAGCCCGACCCCCGATTTCAGCCTTCGTGACTCCTGTACCCGCCGCGCACACCCGAACCGATTTCATCGCCGCCGGCGTACCGGACCGGTATGACAAAGCGACACGTCTCCCTGCCCGACGACGCCGAGGCGGGCGTCGGGGGGTTCGTCGAGGATGTCGACCGCCGGCTCTCCTCCGACGAGGAGCTCTGCGTCGTCGTCCGGGAGACGCTGGTCGATCTGTTCGGCGACCGCGAGGCCTACGAGGCGTGGCAGGCGGGCGAGCCCGTCTCACCCGCCGAGCGGGTCCGCCTCCAGGGCTACGACCCCTGCAACGCCACCCTCGAATCCGAGTACTACGCCGAGAAGGACGAGACGCGGTTCCAGCGCTCGAAACACCTCCAGTGGCTCTGGCGCCAGTTCGACGCCACCCCGATGGCCGACAACGTGGCGTTCGCGCTGCGGTTCCGGCAGATGCTGGCGAATCATCTCTTCGCCGAGGCCGGCGACGACCTCCGGCTGTTCAAGGGGATCAGCTTCTCGTACGGCCACAACATCGAGATGGGCGACAACGTGGTGGTCCACGACGACGTCCACCTCGACGACCGGGGGCGGCTGACGGTCGGTGACCGCGTCTCGATCAGCGACGACGTCCACGTCTACAGCCACGACCACGACCTGGTCGACCAGACCCGGGTGAGCAACTACCACACGATCCTCGCGGACGACGCCCGGATCACCTACGACGCGATGGTGCGCGCGGGCGTCCGGGTGGGCCAGAACGCCCTCGTCGGCGCGAAGGCCGTCGTCCAGGGCGACGTGCCCGACCACCACGTCGCGGTCGGTGCGCCCGCCCGGAGCGTGAAGCTAAAGCCCGGCTGGGGGTCGGTCGCCGCCCCCCTCGACGAGGGCGGGGCCGACAACCGGGCCGAGCGCCGCATCGACGACGAACTGCCCCCCGACCTCGAGCCCTTCGACGAGTTCGGGCGCGACCTGCGCCCGCCCGACGCGTAGACGAGCCGGACCGACGAG
>CAZMLQ010000269.1:0-1571 GCA_964567195.1 uncultured Haloferacaceae archaeon
GTCCGATCGTTGGCATAACGTTGTTAAACCTCAGTTGCTATCGGGACAACTGTGCTTGATCACGGGCGAGACAAGAGGGTTTCGGGTGCGGGGCCGCCGTCGTTCGACGGGATCGTCGGCCAGCGCGGGCTGAAAAAGGCGCTGTTGGCCGTCGCGACCGACGACGCGCTCGACGGGCTGCTCGTGCGCGGCGAGAAGGGAACGGCCAAGTCCACCGCGGTTCGGGCGCTTGCCGGGCTGCTCCCGTCGCGGCCCGTCGTGGCCGATTGTCCGTACGGCTGTCCGCCCGACGAGCCCGCGCGGGCCTGTCACGACTGCCGGGACCGCGTCGATCCGCCGACCGTGGAGCGGCCGCCGCCGCTTGTGACCCTGCCGCTGGGCGCGACCCGCGAGCGGGTGGTCGGCTCGCTCTCGGTGGCGGACGCGCTCGAGGGCGAGCCGTCGTTCGAGCCCGGCCTGCTCGCGCGGGCCAACGGCGGGCTGCTCTACGTCGACGAGGTGAACCTGCTCGACGACCACCTGGTCGACCTGCTGCTCGACGCCGCCGCGAGCGGGATCAACCGGGTCGAACGCGACGGCGTGAGCGTCGTCCACCCGGCCGAGTTCACCCTCGTCGGCACCATGAACCCCGAGGAGGGCGACCTGCGCCCCCAGCTTCGCGACCGGTTCGCCCTCTCGACGACCGTCACCGCCTGTGAGGGCCTCGACGACCGGGTCCGGATCGTCGAGCGCGCGCTCGGCGAGGCCGACCCGGCCCCGGCCGGCGACGACCACGCCGCCCGACTCCGCGAGGCCCGCGCCCGCGTCGACGGCGTCGAGGTGCCCCGGGAGTTCGTCGAGCGGATCGCGGGCTGTTGTCGGGACGCCGGCGTCGACGGCCACCGCGCCGACGTGGCCGCGACGCGGGCCGCGCGGGCGGTCGCCGCGCTCGACGGGCGGGGCCGGGCGCTGGAGTCCGACGCTCGCCGGGGGCTCGAACTCGCGCTCCCCCACCGCCTGCGCGCCGACCCCTTCGACGACGCCCCCGACCTCGACGACCTGCTCGAGGAGTGGTTCGACGAGACCGACGACGACGCCACGGGCGAGGCCGACGGCGACGGCGGCGACGAGTCGGAACGCGACGGGACGGACGACGCCACGGGCGAGGCCGGCGGCGACGGGCCGGGACACGACGGGACGGACGACGCCACGGGCGAGGCCGGCGGCGACGGACCGGGACGCGGCGGCGAGGGGAGGGCCGACGACGACCGCGGCGACGGACCCGCCGGCGGGCGCGACGGCGGGACGGGGGCCGAGGCCGCGGCCGAGGGGGGCGCGGCCGACGGCGACTCGACCGGCGCGGCCGACGACGACCCGGACGCGGGCGGCGACGACGACGACGACCCGGACGCGGCGGCGACCCCGATCGTGCCGGGCGCCGCGGGCGAGCCGACGGGACCGGCGGCGGGGGCGACGGCGCCGACCCTCGACCCCGGGGCGGCGGAGGCGGGGGCGGAGGCGGGCGACGGCCGGGCGGCGACCGAGCGCGACGGGGCCGACGGGCCGCGGGTGCGGACGCGACGGACGGGGGA
>CAZMLQ010000270.1:0-1563 GCA_964567195.1 uncultured Haloferacaceae archaeon
GTCCCGCGGGCGGCGTCGGGCTCGACCGTCGCCTCGGGGAGCCGGAGGTCGACCGGCTCGGTCGGCGCGAGGCGGTCGAGGTCGTCGAGGCGGTCGACGCCGGCCTCGTGGACCGTCGCGGCGAGGGGCGCGAACACGTCGCGGCCGTGGAAGGTCGTCGAGGCGGGCGCGCCGGGGTCGGCGGCGAAGGCGGTGATCTCGTCGCCGAGACGGCGGGCGGCGGGGAGCAGGAGTCCGTTGTCGGGGCCGACGAGGGCGTGGTCGCCGGCCCGGACGACCAGCGGGTCGCGGTCGGTGCCGACGCCAGGATCGACGACGGCGAGGTGGACGGCGGGCGGGAACTCGGGGAGGAGAAAGCGCAGCCAGAACGCGCCGGCCCGGACGTCCTGGCGGGGGAGGTCGTGGGCCACGTCGAGCAGGCGGGCGTCGGTCCGGCCGGCGAGCACCCCCCGCATCGCGGCGGGGTAGGGCGAGCCGAAGTCGGAGGCGAGGGTGATCGGGGCCACGCTCAGGCGCTGGCGTCGGAGTCGTTGATCCGGCGGAGCCGGTCGATCCCGTCGATCTCCTCGACCACCTCGACGACGGGGTCGGGGAGGTGACGGCGCCAGCCGTCGCCCGCGAGCATGCGCTCCCGGATCTCGGTGCCCTCGAGCACCTCGCGCCGGAACATCGGCGACTGGCGGACCTCGACGCCCGCCTCCTCGAACAGCCGGACGACCAGCGGGTTGTTGGAGTAGGCGACGTCGAACGACGGCGTCATCGAGCGGACGTGGCCGACCCAGACGGCGTTGCGATCGAGGTCCTCGATGGGGACGGCGTAGGTCGGGAGGTCGATCCGGCGGACGGCCTTGGTGACCATCATCACCCGCTCGCCGGCGGTGAACGGGTCGCGGACGGTGTGGGAGTTGCCCGCGCTGCCGATGCCGAGCACGAGCTCGTCGACCTCGGCGGCGATCTCCTCGACCATGTGCTGGTGGCCGTCGTGGTAGGGCTGGAACCGGCCGATGTAGAAGCCCCGCATACCCGTCGGCTCGCCCCCGCGATTTATAAACTCCCCGGGTGCGCCGAGGGACCCCAAATTCGGCGCAGAAAGCCGCTATCTCCCGTCTACGGGGTGGTACGAGTCGGACACGCGGGGAGAAAGTATATCAGTTCAGCGTCCCTCGAAACGGTCACCGAAACAGTCCCATGAGCAACGATACGGACACGGACGACGGACCGCCCGCGGGCGGCTCCGATCCGCCGACCGGAAGCGACGGGGCGGCGGAGCGACCGCCCGGGCGGGAGGACGGGCGAGAGCCCGATCCCCGGCCGGACGACGACCGGGGACGGGGCCCCCCGTCCGACCACGACCACGGGGGCGAGGAGACCGACGGCGTGGACGAGGAGGGCGGCTCGATCGAGGACCTCGGCAGCAGCGTCGAGGTCGACGCCGAGGTCGACGACGAGATCGCCGAGGAGGACCTGCTGGGCGGGCTCAAGATCGGCTCGACGGCCGACATCGAGGTGCCGTCGCGGCTCGTCGACCAGGTGATCGGTCAGGAGCACGCCCGCGACGTGGTG
>CAZMLQ010000271.1:0-1554 GCA_964567195.1 uncultured Haloferacaceae archaeon
GTGGGGGTTCTCGCGCTGCCAGACGTTCCGGCCGACGGCGAGGCCGTTGCCCCCCGCGTCGATCGTCTCCTTGACGCTCCGGAGGAAGGCCCGGTCGCTGCGCTTGGAGCCGCCGGACATGACGACCTTCGTCTTGCCGGCCATCCGGACCGCCTCTTCCATCGCCGAGCGGCTGCCGGGGTGTTTGACCTTGGCGACGTCGGCGCCCAACTCGAGGGCGAGCCGTGCGGCGTAGGAGATCGTCGAGGGCTTGGTGTCGTTCTTGAGTCCCTGCCCGCGTGGGTACGACCACATCACGACGGGGAGCTCGTGCTCGCGGGCGGCCTCCTGGGCGTCGCGGAACTCCTCGGCCATCTCGATCTCGTGGTTCGAGCCGCCGTAGACGGTGAACCCGACCGCGTCGGCGCCCATCTCGGCCGCGTACTCGACCGACCAGTTGACCGCCGAGTCGGGCTCGCCCATCCACATGTTGCTCGTCCCGTTGAGCTTCGCGAGCAGCGACACGTCGTCGGCGTAGGAGGGGTAGTACGCCTCCGCGACCCCCTTGCCCACCGCGAGCGCGGTCACCGCGTCGTGGGTCGCCAGGTCGAAGATCACCTCCGGATCGGCGGTGCGGGGGACCGGCTCGAAGTCGACCGGGCCGTGCTCCAGCCCGTGGTCGTACGCGAGGATCAGGGCCTTGCCGTCGCGGGTGATCGCCGAGTCGGCGTCGTGGCGCATGTGTCTGGCTCGTGGTGTGCCGAGCGACAGTAAAAATCGTGTGGTCGGGTGGCCCACCACCCTCATGTCGGTCGCCGTCGACCGGGAGCGCATGCACGGGATCGACGAGATCGAGACGGTCGGCGTGGTCGGCGCGGGGACGATGGGCGCGGGCATCGCCCAGGTGGCCGCGACCGCCGGCTACGAGGTTGTGATGCGCGACGTGGAGCCCGAGTTCGTCGAGGGCGGCTTCGAGTCGGTCGACGACAGCCTCGGCCGGCTGGTCCGGCGCGACAGCCTCGACCGCGCCGCGGCCGACGCCGCCCGCGAGCGGATCACCGGCACCACCGACCTCGCCGACCTCGCGCCCGCCGACGTGGTGGTCGAGGCGGTGATCGAGGAGATCGACCTGAAACGCGACGTGTTCGTCGATCTCGACGGGATCGTCGACGAGGAGGCGCTGCTGGCGACCAACACCAGCACGCTCTCGATCACCACCATCGCGGCCGCGACCGAGACGCCAGAGCGGGTGCTCGGCCTCCACTTCATGAACCCCGCGCCGGTGATGGAAGGCGTCGAGGTCGTGATCGGCGAGCGGACGGGCGAGGCGGCGGTCGGGCTGGCACACGCCTTCGCCGACCGCCTGGGAAAGACCACCTGGGAGTCGGCCGACCGGCCGGGCTTCGTCGTCAACCGGGTGCTTCTCCCCTGGATCAACGAGGGCATCCGCGCCTACGACGAGGGCGTCGCCGACCGCGACGACCTCGACACCGGGCTGAAGCTCGGCACCAACGTGCCGATGGGCCCGCTCGAACTCGCCGATCACATCGGGCTCGACGTCTGTCTGGACGCGAG
>CAZMLQ010000272.1:0-1552 GCA_964567195.1 uncultured Haloferacaceae archaeon
GTCGTTGGGGTAGGCCTTCGCCACCTCCAGTTGCACTTCGTTCATACTGGCCTCGAAGGGATACCCGGACCTCGGCCGCGACGGCGGTTAAGTCCTTGGTTGGGGGCTGACGCATGGCACGCGCCGAACGTGCGCTTTTAATCCCGGCCCCGCCACGCTCGGCCCATGCGAACGCTCGCGTTCGACGGCCGGACCGGCGCGGCCGGCGACATGCTGCTCGCGGCCCTCGTCGCCGCGGGCGCCGATCCCGCCGTGCTCGATCCCGTCGAGGCCGCCCTGCCGGTCCGCTTCGCGGTCGACCGGGCCGACGAGCACGGGATCGCGGCGACGACCGTCGACGTACTCCACGACCACGACCACGACCACGACCACGACCACGACCACGACCACGACCACGACCACGCCGAGGGGGCCGGCCCCACCCGCACGCTCGCCGAGGTCCACGCCCTGGTCGACGGGATGGCGCTCCCGGCCGACGCCGCGGCGACGGCCCGGGAGGCGTTCGACCGGCTCGCGGCCGCGGAGGCGGCGGTCCACGGGACCGACCCCGACGCGGTCGCGTTCCACGAGGTCGGCGCCGACGACGCGGTCGCCGACGTGGTCGGGACGGCGCTGCTGGTCGCCGACCTCGACCCGGATCGGGTGGTGACGACGCCGCTCGCGGCCGGCGGCGGGACCGTCGGGATGGCCCACGGCGCGTATCCCGTGCCCGCGCCCGCGGTCGTCGAGATCGCCGAGCGGGCGGACTGGTCGCTGGTCGGGGGGCCGGTCGACGCCGAGCTACTGACCCCGACCGGGGCGGCGCTGCTCGCCACCCTCGCCGAGGGGGTCGACCACCTGCCCGCGCTCCGTGTCGCCGGATCGGGCTACGGCGCGGGCGACCGCGATCTGCCCGGCCGGCCGAACGTCCTGCGCGCGGTCGTCGGTGACGGCGGCGGCGGCCTGCGTCGCGACGAGATCACCGTCCTCGAGACGAACCTCGACGACGCGACCCCCGAGACGCTGGGGGCGCTCCACGACCGCCTCGCCGGGGCGGGCGCGCTCGACGTCTCGGTGGTGCCGGCGACGATGAAGAAATCCCGGCCGGGGCACCTGGTGAAGGTGATCGCCAGGCCCGCCGACGCCGAGCGGGTGGCCCGGCGGCTGGCCGAGGAGACGGGGACGCTCGGGGTGCGCGAACACGGCGCCGGCCACCGCTGGATCGCCGACCGTCGGATCGAGACGGCGACGCTGACCGTCGACGGCCGCGAGCACGCGGTCGAGGTGAAGGTCGCGAGCGACGGCGCCGGCACGGTCTACGACGTGAGCGCAGAGCACGACGACGCGGCGGCGGTCGCCCGCGAGACCGACCTCCCGGTTCGGGAGGTGGCCCGGCGGGCCGAGGCGGTCGTCCACGACGCGCTCGGGGAGCCCGAGTCCTAGCCCCGGTCGCGCTCGTGCTCGGCCAGCGCCTCGTCGAGCGAGAGCTCGCCCGCGGCCACCCGCCGGGCCAGCCGTTCGTCGATGGTCCGGTCGCCCGCCGACCGCCGGCGGGACTCGTCTTTGATCCGCT
>CAZMLQ010000273.1:0-1525 GCA_964567195.1 uncultured Haloferacaceae archaeon
AAGTTCGACCGCTCGGTCGTCGGAGCGTCGTCGGAGGCCTCCTCGCGCTCGTCGGGCGTGGCGTCGCCGGTCGTCTCGGAGCCTCCGTCGGCCGTCTCGGAACCGGCGGCGGCTTCGCCGTCGGTCTCGGAGCCGTTCGCCGCGTCGGTCACCGTGACGCTCGCGACCGGCTCGGGGTCGGCCACGCGCTCGCCGTCGACGACGAGGTCGTACTCGCCGGGCTCGTCGAGGCGGACGGTCACGGTCCGTTCGGCGGTCGTCTCCGGCGCGACGTCGACGGCGAACGCCCCGCGGTCGACCGCCGGCGGCTCGTCGCCGGTCTCGGCGCTCCGCAGCCGGAGGTCGGCGTCCGAGGCGGGAACCGGGCCGGCGTTCTCGACGGTCACCTCGACGGGCAGCGGTTCTCCCGGCGCGACCGTCTCGGCCGCCGGGTCGGCGTCGACCGGGTCGAGCGCCGGCCGCTGGGCCGCGAGCGCGAACGCCGAGAAGCCGTCGGAGGTGATCGCGAGCCGAACCGTCTCGTCGTCCGCCGCGAGCACGGCGAGGCTCGTCGTCTCCCAGCCGTCCTCGGTCTCGTGGTAGGCGGCGAGCCGGTCGGGGTCGACGCCCGCCGCGTCGAGCCGGTCGCGGTCGACGACGAGCTCGGCGGTCGCCTCCGCGACCGGCGGCGCCGACTCCGCGAACGACACCTCGTAGTAGCCCAGCGGGTCGACGCCGGGCCGGTCTACGGGGTCGACCGACTCCGGAGCCGTCTCGTATCCCTCGACGTCGAAGGCGACGTCGCCCGACTCCTCCGGCGTGAACGCCACGCGCTCGAGTTCGATCCCCGGGCCGCCGACGCGTGCGCCCTCCAGGTCGACCTCGATCTCCGTGTCGGCGGCGAGCGAGAGGACCTCCACCTCGCGGGTGGCCGGGTCGGGCGAGTCGAGCGTGACGACCGTGCTCGAGTCGTTGTCCCCGCTGTCGTCGTCGTCGTCGCCGGTTCCGTTCTCGTTCTCATCGCCGTCCCCGTCGTCACCGTCCTCGTCCTCGTCGTCACCGTCCTCGTCGTCACCGTCCTCGCTCCCATCGCCGTCCTCGTCGTCACCGTTCGCCTCGGTCTGCGGCTCTATCGCCTCCGGGTCGGCGGGGCGGGCGCGAACCGTGATCTCGTCGAGCACGCGGTCGCCCGGCAGCAGGTCGGCGACGCGGGTGTCGACCCGGACGCCGACCGGGACCGTCTCGTCCTCGGCGGTCACCAGCGCGGGGTCCTCGGCGGTCTCGGCCGGCTGCCCCTTGATCACGAACGTCACCGCCTTCGAGTCGTGTTCGATCCACACCTCGGCGGGCTCGCTCCCGTTGTAGACGACGTAGAAGAGCTCGTCCTCGATCGTGAGCGCGTCGGCGTTGACCCCCTCTGCGTCGAGGCGAGGGTTGTCGTCGCTGACGTCGATGACGAGTTCGCCGTTCTCGTCGAGGTAGGTGTACGGGTTGTCGCCGGGCTGGAGCGCGACCTCGTCGTTGATCGTGTCGGTGGGGCCGTCGA
>CAZMLQ010000274.1:0-373 GCA_964567195.1 uncultured Haloferacaceae archaeon
TCGTCGAACGCCTCGACGACGAACTGGGGCTTGAGCGGCTCGTCGTCGGGCGTCGCGTAGGTCAGCGGGTACTCGCGCTGCCACGCCCGGCACTGCTCGCGCCACTCGCGGGCGTCGGGCGAGCGGTCGAGTTCGGCGTCGATCTGCTCGACCACGATCCCCGCGTCGCCGACCAGCGGGTAGTCGGCGTGGACGTTCTTGCTGATCTCGGCCGGATCGACGTCGACGTGGACCACCTCGGCCTCGGGAGCGAACGTCTCGACCCCACCGGTCAGGCGGTCGTCGAAGCGGGTGCCCACGCCGATCAGCAGGTCGGTGTGGGTGATCGCCATGTTCGCGTAGCCCGTGCCGTGCATCCCCGCCCACGACAGAC
>CAZMLQ010000274.1:383-1509 GCA_964567195.1 uncultured Haloferacaceae archaeon
ACGAGAGACAGAGCTCGTCGTCCTCGGGGAAGGTGCCGATCCCCGGCATCGTCGTCACCACGGGAATGCCGTGCTCGCGGGCGAACGTCCGGAGCTCGTCGCAGGCCTCGCCTTTGATCACGCCGCCCCCCAGCAGGAGCAGCGGCTTCTCCGCGCGCTCGATCGCCCGCGCGGCCAGGCGCACCGCCTCCGCGTCGGCCTCGGCCGGCGGCACGCTCGTCTCGGGCGGGCGGGGCGGGCCGGGCTCGCGCGCCGTCTCGCCGTTGGTCACGTCCTTTGGCAGGTCGACGACGGTCGGGCCCGGCCGGCCGGTCTCGGCCAGCGCGTACGCCTCGCCCACGTCGTCGCCCACCGTGTCGGGCGAGGTGGCGAAGTAGCTGTGTTTGGTGATCGGGCCCGTGATCCCGACCGTGTCGGTCTCCTGGAAGGCGTCGCTGCCCACCATCTCCTGGGGCACCTGTCCCGTCAGCGCGAGCATGGCGTCCGAGTCCATCCCCGCGTCGGCCAGGCCGGTCATGATGTTGGTCACGCCCGGCCCCGAGGTGACGAGACAGACGCCCGTCTCCCCCGAGACCACGCCGTAGGCGTCGGCCGCGTGTGCGGCCCCCTGCTCGTGGGCCATCGTCACGTGCCGGATCGGCGAGTCGTACAGCGCGTCGTAGACGGGCATGATCGCGCCCCCCTGGACGCCGAAGGCCGCGCGCACGCCGGCGTCCTCGAGGGCCCGGACCACCGACGACGCGCCGGAGGTCACCGGCGTCGCGTCGGTCGCCTCGCCCGCACCGCTCGGCTCGCTCGACGCCCCCGTGGCGTCGCCCTGTCCCGTCTCGTCCGTCTCGGTTCGTGGTGTCGCTCGTTCGCTCATCGTCGTGTCCTGGTCGGTGTCGTGGTCGGCGGTCGTCTGCGTCGCTGGTCGGTCGGCGTCGGGGTCGGGAGAACGGTGGGTGGCGGGCCTACGCGGCCCGTACGATCCGCCGGTCGCCGGCGGCCGCCGGGCCGGCCTGCGAGCGCCGGCCGGTCGCGTCCCGCGTCACGAGACGGCGATCGGTGGCGACGGTAATATGTCTTGCTCTCGCGACGCGGCCGCCGCGAACCGCGCGGCCGCCGCCGCGAACCGCGCGGCCGC